>OODV01000383.1 GCA_900299555.1 uncultured Endozoicomonas sp. | reverse complement strand
CGGGTAGCTGTGGTCGACGAGACATCTGTTCCAGATAAAACGCTTGATAATGATGTCTGAGCATAGCTGGCATCAGCTAAAGGATTTAGAAAAAGCGATTGGTATGACCTCTCCGACCGTCTGGATCGCATTGATGTGAAGCTGGACAAGCTGAGCGAGGCAGTATCTCAGCTCGCCCGTATTGAAGAGCGTATTTCCCATCAGAACGACAACATGAACCAGCTAGATTCCAAGCTGAGTGAGATGGAAGCCCGGATCAGAGCATTGAAACTTCAGGGCAGTTCTCGTGGTGTCCTGTTGGCCGGTATTGAACGGTTTGGCTGGTTGGTAGTGTCTGCACTGATTGGTCTGGTCACCTTCTTTTTCAGGAACTGAAGCAATGACTCCAAGGACGGAAACCAATTTCATAGTCATTCACTGCTCAGCTACCAGAGCGGATCAGAAGGTAACTACAGAGGATATCCGCCGCTGGCATGTGGAAGAGAATGGCTGGTCAGATATCGGGTACCACTGGGTCATAGAGCGCAATGGAAAGATTCAGCATGGCAGACATGCTCAGTTTGAGGGTGCTCATGTTCGAGGTCATAACCATGAGTCTATTGGTATCTGCATGGTGGGTGGTATCAACCAGAATGGTGAGCCGGAAGATAATTTCACGTCTGCCCAATGGCTGATGCTGGAAATGCTGGTTGAATCTCTACAGCTGCGTTATCCAGAAGCTCAGGTCGTCGGTCATTACTATTTCACTCCCTACAAAACCTGCCCGAACTTTGTGGTTGAACATTGGCTGGAGACCATCGAATGAGCTGGACTGCTGCAATTCCTCTGCTGGGTAAGGTGATTGAGCGCATCATTCCTGATCCTGAAAAAGCTGCCCAGGCTAAACACCAACTGGTGGATATGGCGGTTAAAGGCGAATTGGATGAGCTTGCTCAGCGCGCCGGAGTCATCAAGGCTGAAGCTCAAGGTGATAGTTGGTTACAACGGTCATGGCGCCCCATTGTAATGCTGGTATTTACCGCCCTGATCGTATGTCGCTGGTTGGGCTGGTCAGCCCCTGATTTGTCAGAAACGGTTGAACTCAAACTGTTCTCCATCGTGCAGCTGGGTATTGGTGGTTACATCGCCAGTCGTGGGATTGAGAAGGTGACAAATAGTTTCCACAGGAATAGGAAGGCGTCTTCAGGGAAGGTACTTTGACTTTCCAATTACATGAATCATATGAGGAATTTTCTTAAATGAATGAGAATATTCATCAACCTGGTGTTTACTCGTTTGAGAAATATTGAGCTGCATTAGATTCCTATCAGTTATTGCAGTCATCCCAATTTTATCTTTATAAAAAGAAAGAGAACGCTGGTCAGACTCTAGCTGTACTCTTCTTATTCCCTTGAAATTTGCTATTTCAATAGCGTGACTCATTAAGAGAGTGCCTAAACCATTTCTCTGAAATCGTTCAAAGATCCCTAGTCCATTAATAAAAAGTTTGTCAGGTGATTTAAGATCAAATGTTAATAATCCAGCCAGCTCATTGCCATCAAGAGTTTTTATTTCTAGCGCAAATGAAGATGGATCTTGATAAGTAGTGTTCTGTTTTAATGAGTGTTTTAATAATTTTTTATGGATGAAAAAGGTATCAGAATATCCTCGAAGTGAGTCAATCAATGGAGAATATGGAGCAGTTGTTGATAGCTCTACAACCTCCACTTTGAACCCTTTGAAACGAGTTTTAGTATTTAATTCAACAGAAATATGAAGGTTTATTTCATCGAGTTTTTTGGCTGGTGCTGGGGCAATACTAATCATATTTAAACTACTACGAAATTGAATTGGACAGAGAAATTGATAGACAGTTCCATATTCAGTAGTGAGTCTCTCTGATAGGGAAAATGAGATGACAACTAAGAAATACAAGATGGTGGAGAGTAAAGTCAGCGACCTGATCCCCTATGTGAATAATTCCCGGGTTCACGATGAAGAGCAGATCATTCAGATTTGTTCATCCATCAAAGAGTTTGGTTTTACCAACCCTGTGCTGATTGATGAGAGCAATGGCATTATCGCTGGTCATGGTCGTTTGATGGCAGCGAAGAAACTGAATCTTAAAACCGTTCCCTGCATTGTGTTGGCCGGGCTGTCTGAAGCCCAGAAAAAAGCCTACATCATTGCTGACAATGCCATTCCTCTTAACGCATCCTGGGATATGGAAAAGCTGGCTCTGGAAGTGGATGCACTTCAGGCAGAGGACTTTGACCTGAGCCTGCTCGGGTTCAAAGACGATTTTATGGTCAGCTTGTTTGATGACCCGGAACCTGTGCCGGAACAGAAACCCAATGGCGAGGAATACACTGAAATCTTCAACATTCTGGTGGAGTGTGAAAGCGAAGCCCATCAGCAGGAAATCTACGACGAACTGACACAGAAGGGACTGAAATGCCGAGTTCAAAGTTTGTAGTAGAGTCTGCCATCAAACCTTCCTTCCGCACCGAGAAAGTCAAAGGGATGTTTGATATTGATATGGAGTCGGTGAAGAAGGAGTTCGACGTTGATATTCCCATTGAAGACAAGCCCTGGAATATCGGCCTGATTGTCGGTGCCAGTGGTTCTGGTAAGACGACCATTGCCCGAGAAGTCTTCAAGGAATTTGAACTGTTCTCCGGGTTTAACTGGTCAGATCGTTCCGTAGTGGATGATTTCAGCGAAGACCTAAGCGCCAAACAGATTACCGAATCGCTGAGCAAGGTGGGGTTTTCCTCACCTCCTGACTGGTTGAAGCCCTTCGCAGTGCTCTCCAATGGCCAGAAAATGAGAGCAGAGTTAGCCAGGCTGATTCTTGAATCCGATAAACCGGTCATCTACGACGAGTTCACTTCGGTAGTGGATCGTCAGGTGGCCAAGATCGGCAGTGCGGCTATCCAGAAGTTTATCCGCAAGGAAGGCAAGCAATTCATCGCAGTGAGCTGCCATTACGATATTGTGGAATGGCTGCAACCGGATTGGGTCTACGACTGCAACAAGCACACCTTCAAGCGGAGGCGTCTTCGGCGACCTGAAATCCGCATCGATGTCCGCAGAGCCGACCAGTCAGAGTGGCCATTATTTAGGCCATTTCACTATCTGAGCAGTGAGCACAATCGTTCTGCCCATAAATACATTGCCGAGATTGATGGTGAACCGGTAGGTTGGTGCAGTGTGTTGCACTTCCCTCATCCGAGCAATAAGAAGCTGAAACGCCTGCACAGAACGGTGGTATTACCCGATTATCATGGGCTGGGCATTGGTTTTCAGTTGCGCTGCTATATCTGCGAGCTGTACCGAAAACAGGGCTACAAAGTGAATACCGTGACCACTTCACCTGCCCTGATCCATGCGATGAATAAATCCGATCGTTGGATCATGACCCGAAAACCCGGACGGGTCGGCATGCCTGCCCAGTCGATCCTGAGTAAGCATTCGTTCGATCGGTTGACCTGTTCATTTCAATATGTGGGTACGGATTGAGCATCATACAGGGTCGGCTCTACGTCGATCTGGCGGGGCATTTGATCATCGTAATAGGTTACACGATCAATATTGAAATCATCGCGTGGTGACGATTTACCGGTGTCTGGTGTTGATCCGATAGTGCATGAATAATCACCAACCTCAAAAAAAGCAGGCATCATCGCCTGCTTCGTGAGGATTGAATCCGGAGTTAAATGCGGAATAACTCCTCGTCCTTTTTACCGCCGTTTTTAAAGCATTCGGACATGTCATCAACCGCAGATTTCAAGGCACCGATAATGGCGGTGGATTGGGCTTCGGTGTACTCATATTTGTCATCGTTGGCCAATGATGAGATGGATTTCAATACCCGAAGGGCTTTGGGTACACGAACGTTCGCCAGTTCAGCAAACTTTTCAGAGTCGGACTTTTTGCTTTTCTTGTCAGTGTTTTTATTAGCCATGGCTTTATCTCCTTTTGCATTCTTTTTATCAAGAGTTTTAGGAGTGGTTTTAGCGGTGTTTTTATTAGTAGTCATGATGTTTCTCCTTTGCGTTGTTTATTGATGTCACACTTTAACTATGGGTGAACTGCCGTATATCTCAATCTTTTTTCTGGTTTGTGATTCCTCTATGGGTTTGATTTAATGATGATTTTTTCAGTAGGTAATGGCTTTCAAACTGTCAATTTAAAAACAACGTGGGTCCCTGCAGTCTTTTAATAAGTGCGGGTGCGAACGGGCGCGCGCTTTCGTTAGTGACAAGTCTGAAAACGAGGTATACCCTTGGTATACCTTTTTGCATTAACTACTTGATAAACAATAGAAAAAGCCGGTTTCTAAAATGGCGTAACATGTATACTTTTTCAGCTTTTCCAGTGCCATCCATGGCGAGTGAGTTATTGCTGTCTTTCCAGCCATTGCTGAATGGTCAGTTCTCTGGGAATGCGCTGCTGAATCCAGTCATCAATCAGCTGTTCAACCAATCGGTGAAACTGCTTTTCATCGGGAAAATCCCAGGGCTCAAATTCCGAATGCTGTTCACATAATAAAATCCAGAGTTGAGCCGCCAGCGTTTCAGATACTTCATAATCAAAAACGCCAGGAGAACCTTCATCGTCATTTTTGGAATTTTCAATCTTGCTGATGATCTGGCTATAACGGCAAAGGTTATGAATCAATTCCAGTGCTCCATCACCAAATAACTCAGCGGGTGTGCGGATCTGGTCACTTAACCGCTCAATAACGCCAGTACAGAAATAGTAATGGGTGATCAATTGGGCTTCAATATTCATGTTTTTTTCTCCGTTGTTAATAGTCGATGGCCAGCATAATGGTCAGCACCTGGATGGTTTTATTTAAATCCGAGGCATCTTCCGAACCGTGTTCCATATCTGGGGCGTAATAATCAAACTTGGCAATGATCCACTCATCCTCGAATTGAAAGCGAAAGCAATCATGTTCCTCATAGGGATCATTCTGCTCATTGAAGTGATTAAATTCGGCAACGGCCTTCAGTAAACCGACTTTGTTCTCAATGGTGTGCTGCAGGTTGGCAGTCATCATAATTTCAAACCGGCAGTTGATCAGGGCAAGGCTGTTCTTTACCTCCAGATTCACCAGTGATTGCCGGACTGCATCATTTAACGTGACGATTTCATTCATGAGTACATCCTTTATTGATTCATTTTTTGTTGTCGCAGTAGCTCTATAGGGGATGGCCACGATAAATCGAGAAAAATTAAGACGAATGTCTATATTTAACGAGATGGCTCTGGGTATGACTTCCAATGGCACTGATTTCTCAAGCCGAATTTGCCAGACAGCAGGGCTTTACCAAAGGCTATGTCACCAAGCTGATTAAAAAAGGTATTGTGAAACTTAAGAACGGCAAGGTGGATTCAGTACAAGCGGGACAAGCGATGAAAGCTAATGCTGACCCGGTGACGTTGATTCGATCCGATCAACCGTCTGAATCTGACATAGTGCCATCACAACCAGGAGCCGTGGATTTTGTCACTGCCCGCACTATGCGGGAAGCCTTCAAGGCAAAAATGGCCAAGCTGGAGTATGAGGAAAAAAGCGGCACTCTGACTGATGCAAGCAGGGTAAAGCAAGATGCTTTCAAGGCAGGTCGAATCATCCGTGATGAATTGCTGGCCATTCCTGATCGAATGGCGGATGTTCTGGCGGCAGAGGATATCCAAGAAAAGTGGGGAAATTACTTCAGGAAGAGCTGGAAGTGATACTTAACGAAATGGTTGCTCGCAAACAATAAAAGTTGCTTCAGGTGAAACCAGGCAGGCTCACGACAGACCTAGCCCTACGCATAACAAGCCTACACGTGGCCGTCTTGCTATGGGAGCTGAAGCAGGTGCTTCAGGTGAAACTGGCATGGGTCAGGGCAAGACCAGTCCTACGCATTACAGACCTACACCACGTCGTTCTGTAATGGGAGCTGAAACGGTACGATTATCCTATATAGCGGACGTGTTGTTAAGCTGGTATTCTTAACGAAGAAAGCCTTTGAGCTGGTGAACCACGCCCCGCAATTGCAGCGGGGACAGTCGAACCAGACAGAGGCTTTTTTTTGGCCTTTGCAAATTTGAGTGACTGATCAGCAGATAAAACAACGCCCCGGTCAACGGGGCGACAATCTCAGCACTTCCAGATTGTTATTATTATTTCCTTAGTGGCCATCCTTGGCCGGTACTTCCACCCTGGAACTGATACTGAGCAATTTTCCTTTACACCCTTATATCTACCATTTAGCGTGCCAACTTTAATTATCACCCTATTCCCATGGTCTAACGAAAATACTGGGTGCTTACAAGATCTTTAGATTTGGGTAGCCGTTACGTCTATTTGTCACGGATATAAACAAACAAGTGTATGAATAGTCCTTATTTTTCAGGTTTTTTTGCAGGTTTAAAGCCAGATACTCGGCTAACTGTGTCTGAATGGGCTGACCAGAAACGGATTCTTCCTGCCAAGGCAACCAAGGAATCTGGTCGATGGCGTACCGCCAGAACTCCTTACCTGAAAGAGATCATGGATTGTCTGTCACCATCGTCGCCTGTTGAGCAGGTGGTGTTTATGAAAGGTGCTCAGGTAGGCGGTACCGAGTGTGGGAACAACTGGCTTGTTTATGTGATTGACCATACGCCGGGTCCAATGATGTATGTGCTGCCCACGCTGGATATGTCCAAGCGGACATCGAAGCAGCGGATTGCTCCAATGATCGACGAAATGCCGGATCTTCGGGAGAAGGTCAAAGACCCAAGAAGTCGGGACAGTGGCAACACCCTGCTGACCAAGGAGTTTCCCAATGGGGTTTTGATTTTCACCGGTGCTAACTCAGCCGCAGGTTTGCGCTCCATGCCTGCCCGTTTTCTGTTTATGGATGAGGTGGATGCCTATGATGATGATGTGGATGGTGAAGGCAGTCCGGTTAATCTGGCCGTCAAGCGAACCGCCACTTTCAGCCGTAACCGTAAAATCCTGATGGTCAGCACGCCCAATATTGCAGAGACCAGCAAGATTGAAGCGGCTTATGAGGCCAGCGATAAACGACGCTATCTGGTTCCCTGTAATGGCTGCGGACACTTTCAACCGATCGTCTGGGCGCAGATCATTTTTGATAACCATGACCCAGTAACTGCTCGTTTTGAGTGTGTCCAATGTGGCCATAAGCATTATGAAAAAGACAAACCCAAACTACTCAGTAATGGTCACTGGCAAGCTGAAAATGAAAAAAGCAACAAGGTGGCCGGTTTTCACCTGGGTTCACTCTACAGCCCTAATGGTTGGTACAGCTGGCAAAATGCAGTAGAGGATTTTCTCGCTGCCAAAAGCAACCCCGTGCAATTCAAAGACTGGACCAATACCGTCCTCGGTGAGACCTGGACGGAAAGAGGCGAAACCGTTGAGCACGCTTTGCTCTATCAGCGACGGGAACATTATCCGGCAGAGGTGCCTTGGTGGGTGGAAATACTGACCGTAGGTTGTGACGTTCAGGATGACCGTTTTGAGTTTGAAGTGACTGGTTGGGGTGCTGGTGAGGAAAGCTGGTCTATTGATTATGTCCGTTTATACGCTGATCTATCCCGGCAACCAATATGGGATTCCCTGGCGGATATGCTGCATAAAAATTACACCCGTCAGGATGGTACCAGAATGAATGTGGCACAGGTCTGTATCGACTCGGGTGGTCACTACACCGATGAGGTGTATGCCTTCTGTCGTAAACAGGGTGCCGACTGGGCAATACCAGTTAAGGGATCATCGCAGGCCGGCAAACCGATCGCCATCTTCCCGAAAACCAAAAACAAGAAAGGGGTCTACCTGACCTTGATCGGGACGGATACTGCAAAAGAGTTGGTCTATCAGCGCTACCGGATTCTAGAGCCCGGACAGGGTTACTGCCACTGGCCAGTCAAGGATAGCTTTGATGAAGATTATTTCAAACAGGCGACAGCAGAAGAAAAGATAAAGAAGTATCGGCTCGGTGTGCCGTATTTTACTTGGGACGCCAAGAACCGCAGAAACGAAGCATTGGATTGTCGGGTCTACTCACTGGCGGCGATTCGTATTCTGCAACAGCACCGGGGCATTAATCTGGAGTTGCTCGCCAGAGGCAGACCAGCACCAGAAAATATCCCAGAACCTGAGCAGGAAGAAGTCAGCAAACCCAAAGTCGTACGCAGATCCTCCCGCAGCACTTACCTTCAGAGATAACCACCATGATTACCGAGGCAGAATACCAGGCTCTGAAACGGGCAGTGCTCCTGCGTGAGACCCGTACCGTGGAATTTGAAGGTCGCCGTGTGGAATACAGCAGCTTTGCTGAAATGGAAAGACGTTTGCAGGCCATCGAGCGCGAACTGATTAAGCAACAGAAACGCCCAAAGCAATACGGCGTCTATTCATCCAAGGGCGTTTGAGTGAAATCGAGGGCAACACATTCTATCGCCAATAATGTATCACCAGTGTCAAAGCGACCAACATTCCAATCAATATGGCAATCGATTGCTTCATTTGGTCACTGCTCAGTTTTCGGGAGTCTGTCTCATCAGGTCGAGTGCTGGTGAGCAAGCTCGGTGCCAGATTAGCCATCATCAAAAAACAACCAAGAAGCAGAACAGAAATAACAACGGTTTTCATTAACGGCAAGCACTCCATCACTTTATAAGGAAAAACACCCTTGTTCGACTGGATACGGCAGAAATGGTTGCAGTCACTGGCAAAAAATATTTGGAACTCAGCCTATACCGCCGCAGGTATGGGGCGCCGCACTAAAAGCTGGTATGCACCGGGGCTTTCTCCGAATACGGCGCTGACTGCGGATCTGTCCAAACTCATCAACCGCTCCCGGGCTGCGATCCGAAATGATCCCTGGGCAAGCAGTGGTCTGGAAAAGCTGGTCAGCAATGTGATTGGTCGGGGCATTACGCCCAAATCATTAGTGGACGACGATGGTTTGCGGGAACAGCTGCAAAACCTGTTTCTGCAATGGGCTGAAGAGTCCGATGCCGATGGTCTGTTGAGTTTTACCGGGCAGCAATCGTTGATTACCCGAGCCATGTTCGAAGGCGGTGAATACTTTGTCAGGCTTCGACCTCGAAAGCTGGAAGATGGGCTATCGGTTCCCCTCCAACTGCAAATTCTTGAAGCAGAATACGTTCCTATCTCATATAACCAGAAGCTCGATAACGGCAACGTCATCAAGGCAGGTATTGAGTTTAACGGGATTGGTAAGCGGGTAGCATATTACTTTTATCGGGAGCATCCGGCAGAATTTGCCTTTGACAGCACAAAGCTGATCAGGGTGAAAGCGGAAAACGTCCTCCATGTGTTTGAAGCCCTGCGTCCGGGTCAACTCCGGGACCAGCCATTACTGACACAGGTATTAGTCAGGCTTTATCACCCGGACAAGTTTGACGATGCTACCTTGCTTCGGCAGGAGATCGCCAACCTGTTCACCGGCTTTATCAAGAAGCCTTCCCCGGAGCAGGACCCTATTGATCCCCTGACCGGAAAACCGCTGGTGTTTGGTGCTGATGGCATGCCAATAGTGGCCATGGGACCCGGCACTATGCAGGAGCTGGCACCGGGCGAAGAAGTGGAGTTTAACAGCCCTCCCGGCACCGCTGCGGATTACCCGAACTTTATGAAGCAGCAGATTATGGCAATAGCTGCAGGTATGGGACTGCCTTATGAATTGCTCTCTGGTGATATGGCAGGGGTCAGTGACCGGGCCTTGC
>OODV01000203.1 GCA_900299555.1 uncultured Endozoicomonas sp. | reverse complement strand
CCTTCATTTACAGGATATTGCAACTTCGGATCGAAGAACCTTTGCAGGATTTAGGTTCTACAGGAAATGGAATATAACCGGTATCTTCATTGGCGGTGACGCGCATCAGTTGAACCGGCTTGCTACTGGTCCAGTCCATAACAGCATCTTCATTTTCAAATGGGCGGGCAAACCGACCAATGGTTCTGAAGCTATCACCAATGGCTGGATCATTACTGAAAGTAAAGTGCTTTTCAGGTAATCCCTTGATATTGATGCCTTCTTCAGGATAGCCATTATCGATGAAGGCCTGCTTGATTTTGGCCAGCCAGCAGCTGGTTTGGGGTAGCAATATGAACAAACACCTGCCCTTCACCCAATGCATCGGGGTTAGGAACATTTTTCATGGTGAATTCATTGCGTGTTTCGCCGACCGCAGCATCAATAATGACACCATTGACTCGTTTTTTATCCGGTGGGTTCTCGCCTTCCTGTAATGGCGTTTTGCCACTTGGGTTAGGAATTTCAGATTCTGAACGCTCATAAACCAGAGTTTCATAGCCAAAGTGGGTGACACCTGGAGGCAGAATGCCATACATCACCATGGCCTCGTTGGTTTCTATGGTCCAGGTGGCGGAAGCCTTGAACTCAATTGGCTCGCTGCCAGGTAATTCTATGGGCATCCCAGAACCTGCTTCATTACACCCATCAACAGCACAGGGGAAGAGGTTTCCACTATAGAGTAATGATGTGTTAGCGTAGTTCTGGCAAACTTCAGCATCGCTGACCAGACAATCCACATAGGCGGACATGCTGTTTCTGTCCTGTACAATCATGCCATTTGCACGGAGCTGATCTTTTGTTCCATCAAGAATAGTGCTGGCATGGGCTGCCATTGTCCCCATGACCAAAGCAACGGCACTGGCCAGTATTTTTCTTTTCATTGTCGACTTCCTCATTTTTATTCTCGAGCTTTGGTAAAGCCCGGCTCGGAAGCCATATTCAGTCAAAAAAGATTGTTTAATCTAACGGTTCTAGAGATTGCAAAGAATTTTCAGGATTTTGTAATTTTTTATTTTCCAGATTTAGACAGGAAACTAGGTACTGTTTAGGCGTTGATCCGGTGATTTGTCGAAACGCCTTGTATAAGGTTGAGCCCGAACCAAACCCTGCTTCATAGCCAAGATCCTTGGGAAGCAGCCTTGTCCCCGTATTTGCCAACGCCTCTATCTTGGCTCTGACGACTTCAACCCGGAATTGATTGATATAGTCATTAAATGATTGGCCTGTATTCTGATTGATTACCTGGCTGATGTATGAACTGCCAAGCCCCAGCTCTTTGGAGAGATCAGCGACTTTCAGGTTTTGCTCTAGATACAGCTTCTTGCTGCGCAGCAGCTCATCAACCATTTGAAAATAGTAAATGGACTCCGTATCACTCAATCCACTGTGTCGATATTTAATACAGTCAGAAGTTATTTCGGGGTCGTCATCAACCCGGTTTACAGTGATTTTTTTCGAAGACCCTTCTATCTCTATTGCTGCTGTCGATTTCAGATAAAACAGACAGAAAGCCAGAGTAAACAGGCTGGAGAGCAGCGTGTATACCTCGCCTCCCGAGTCGGGTGCACTATCGGGGTGGTTGATACGAGTCCCCACGTAAAAAAGTGATGCAAGCATTGTAAATAAGATATTGAATATTGAGAAAAAGCAGACCCAGCGTAAACCGATGTGCTCTGTGGTGTCCTGCCAAATGGTGGTGATTGAGGGCCATGCGAGTTTCAGTGTGCCCCATTGGTAACCTGCGAAGATCATACTCAGCATTAACAGTAACGCCAGGTTCACCATGGGAGGCAGTGCCAGTACGGGTATAAAGGCATGCCACTCCTGGGTTGGGATTAGTTGCTGGATCCAACTGCTTTCCAGGGTGACGATCAGTAGAAGAAGAAAAGGACAGAAGTGAACGATATCCCGGAATTCAGTTTTTTTCTGATGATTCACTAATATCAGTGTCGTCAGAAATAAAACCGGGTGAAGCAAAGATCGTAAAACCAGATAACTTGTACTGGCGATAATCTGCCCCTGGTGGTTACCTGTCGTGGCGATATACATAATCAGATGCAGCATGCTCACCAATACTGGCAGGCAAAGAAAACGGTCGATTAACCTGAGGCTGTCTTGCCGACTACTTCTGATAAAGAGAGAAAATAAGAGAATAAACTCGGTGATGAACGTGCCCCAAAGTAGATACTTCACTCGCGTATCCTGATCCTGATCTTTTTTGTCTGATTTTTGGATGCTGACGGTTTTTGTGTTTTTGTCGGCTGATAGATAGTTAAGTTTCAATAGGATACCTGCTTATTGAAACAAATTACACACCAGATAGAGGTTGCAGATTTCTTGTGATATTCCACAAAAAAATTCGAAATTCCCTCACGCTCCGCTCATTTTCAGAATGATGCTTTGATTGTTGATGTTTTGGAAGACAAGCCTCTTTGTTCGTTTTACAGTTGTCGCAAAACAAGCGATTCAGTGGTGGTTTACAGGAGCCCAATATGTTTAAGCACTCATTGCTGGTTCTGCTGGTGTCCGGGTTTGTGGTGGCCAAGGCTTCGGGCGAGGCATTACCAGGCAAGCTGAATGTTGAGCAGCCACAGTCGACAGTAGTGACGCTCTACAGTGATAAGGCCCTGATCAGTCAGACGTTCAATTCCCGACCCGATGCAAAGGGCAGCCTTGAGATTTCCGGTCTACCAATCAACCGGCTGGATGGCAGCCTGAACCTTGAATACGTCAATGGTGAAACCGTTTACCGACCTGAGGAAATCTTCTGGTACCAGGGAGGTCTGGACCGTGATAATTACTACCGGAATCTGGTGGGTAAAAATGTTGAAGTGTTTGGCGGCGGCCTGAATGTGGCCATTCAGGGTAAACTGGTCAGCTATCAGCAGGGAATCGGGTTGGTGGAAGGCAGTAATGGCCGTCAGTATTTTATTGATTATCACGACTCCCAGGGCTTGAGGGTACTGTCACGGGTTTCTTCGGAGACTCAGGGTAAAAGTCTCAAATACCTGACGGCGGATTTTGGCCAGCAACCGGTCAGAGGGCCTCTGAAGCTTACGTATATCACCCCTCAGTTAAGCTATGACAGTCATTATCGCTTAACGCTTTTATCTCAGAACCAGGGGCGTCTGGAATTAAAAACACTGCTGACCAACAGTTCGAATATCAATTTCAATCAGGCAAAAATTCGTTTGGTTGCCGGTGGCGAGGGTGGTGTTCCTGGCTTCTACCGCAAGAACCGGATGCTTGAAGCATCGGTGGTGGCTGATGCGGGTGACTATGGTGAGCGTGTCGGTGAAGTACTGTTAACTACTTTGCCAAAGGACACCGTCCTGCCCGCCAATAGCAAGCAGCTGATGGATCTTTTCTCAGAAGCATTGCGCCTTGAAAAGCTGTACACCGTTGAAATGTATGGCCGCTCAACCGGTGGCAGAACTTCCATGGCTGAGCGGCCAAGATTGACCTGGAAGTTTGAGGCACCGCTGGACCTTCCGCCAGCACAGGTTCGTATGTATGAACAGGACCCGGATGGTAGCTATATCATCAGTGGTAACTCATGGTTACCTAAAACAACCGCAGGTGATAACACCTGGTTGACCATGGGTGAAGCGCTGGCTGTACGTGTTGAGCGTACACGACTGGATGTTGAACAGAAGAGTGACAAAGAGCTGGTTGTTAAGTGGCAGGCGACGATCTCAAACGATCAGGAAGACAGCATTACACTGCTGATAAGGGAGCGTGACCTAAACCTGGTCAAGCTTGAGAGTGTTAAGGGTGCAACGCTGGAAAAACCGGACCAGCTGCGTGTTAAGGTTTCTGCCGGTAGCAAGAAAACTATACATTTTACCGCTAAATATCGTCGCTGATTGATCAGGAGGTTTGTTTGCCCTATTCATCCATCGTTGTACTGACTGGTGCGGGAATCTCGGCTGAGTCCGGAATCAGAACATTCCGGGCCGGCGACGGACTCTGGGAAAATCACCCTGTTGAGGATGTGGCAACACCTGAAGGGTACGCTCGAAATCCCTCACTGGTACAACGATTTTACAACGACAGAAGGCGACAGCTGATCTCAGTCGAACCAAACCGTGCTCATCAGGCACTTGCTGAGTTTGAGCGTCAGTTCTCTGGTAGCTTTCTTCTGGTGACTCAGAATGTTGATGATCTCCATGAGAGGGCGGGGAGCAACCGTCTGATTCATATGCACGGTGAACTGCTGAAAGTTCACTGTCAGGACACAGAGCAGGTTTTTTATTGGGATCAGGATGTTACCGTTGATACTCAATGTGAATGCTGCGGTGTTGCGGGAAATCTCCGCCCACATATTGTCTGGTTCGGTGAGATGCCTTTACAGATGGATGAGATCTATCAGGCACTGTCAAACTGTGATCTTTTTGTTTCCATTGGCACTTCTGGAAATGTGTATCCAGCGGCAGGGTTCTTTCAGGAGGCGGCTGCGGCAGGAGCAAAGACGGTTGAATTAAACCTTGAGCCAGGGAATCACGGCTCACGGTTTGATGAACAACTTTACGGGCCAGCTACCGAAGTGGTCGACCGGTTCTTCAGTTCACTCAAGTAGTGATCTTACGCTATGGACAGGCAACACCAAGTGTTGCCTATCGGGTATTCCGTTATCCAGCAAGATAACCCATCGCGTCTTCCAGCCCATTGATGGTCAGGGGAAACATTTTGCCTTCCATCTGCTCATCAATCAGCCGTGTTGAAGAAGTATATTGCCAGGCATGTTCCGGTGTGGGGTTCAACCATGCGATACGGTCAAAATGGGCTTTCACCCGTGACATCCAGACATGCCCAGCTTCTTCATTGAAATGTTCAACGCTGCCACCGGGCGAGGTAATTTCATAGGGAGACATGGCGGCGTCTCCAACAAAAATAACCCGGTAGTCCTTGCCGTAACGGTGAATCACATCCCAGAGGTTAATACGCTCCTGCTGGCGGCGACGGTTATCCTGCCAGACACTTTCATAGAGATAGTTATGGAAGTAATAGAACTCAAGGTGTTTGAACTCGGATCGACAGCAGGCAAAGAGCTCTTCACACAGGCGGACGTGATCGTCCATAGAGCCGCCGATATCCATGAACAGCAGGACTTTCACGGCGTTATGGCGTTCCGGCACCATCTTGATATCCAGCATACCCTTGCTGGCGGTTGAGCGAACCGTGTCATCAAGGTCCAGCTGGTCTGCTGCTCCCTGACGGGCAAATCGGCGCAATCGGCGCAGGGCCATTTTCATATTGCGGCTACCGAGTTGCTCGTCATCATCCAGGTTTTTGAATTCCCGCTTATCCCAGACTTTGGTGGCTTTACGATGTCTCGATTCATTCTGGCCAATCCGAATCCCAGAGGGGTTATAGCCATAAGCCCCAAAAGGTGAGGTGCCACCGGTGCCAATCCACTTATTACCGCCCTGGTGACGACCTTTTTGCTCCTCCATTCTCTGACGGAACGTCTCGAGCAACTCCTGGAGGTTTTTCATGCCCTGTATATTTGCCTTGTCCTCATCGGAAAGCTGTCGGATAAACTCCTGCCTCAGCCATTCTTCCGGTATCAGGGCTTCCAGCATGTCGTCCATGGACTCCAGGCCGTTGAAAAATGCCTGACAGGCTTTATCAAACTTGTCGTAATGCCTTTCATCCTTGACCAGAATGGTTCGAGATAACTGGTAAAAGCCTTCCTGATCGGCATAGATCAGTTTTGCATCCAGTGCCGCCAGCAGGTCAAGGTACTCGCGGGTGGTGGCAGGTACACCAAATGCCCGAACGGTTTCAAAAAAATTGGTCAGCATGGTGGATCCTCGGGCCGGTTAACCACGTCGACTCATAAAGGCAAGGCGTTCCAGCAGGTAAACATCCTGCTCATTTTTTACCAGTGCACCATGCAGGGGCGGAATGGCGCTTCGGGTATCCCGGTTTTGCAGAATATCTGCAGGAATGTCGTCTGAGTTGAGCAGTTTCAGCCAGTCGATCAACTCTGAAGTAGAGGGCTTCTTTTTAAGGCCCGGAATCTCTCTGAGTTCAAAAAATACCTGCAGCGCCTCATCCACCAGTTTTTGTTGCAGATTTGGAAAGTGAACCTGAACGATTTTTCTCATGGTTTCTGCATCAGGAAAGCTGATGTAATGAAAGAAGCACCGTCTCAGAAAGGCATCGGGCAGCTCTTTCTCGTTGTTGCTGGTGATAATGACGATAGGGCGTTGTCTGGCTTTGATCTGTTGCTGGGTCTCGTAAACATTGAACTCCATCTTATCCAGCTCTTGCAGCAGGTCATTGGGGAATTCGATATCGGCCTTATCTATTTCATCGATCAGCAAAACGGACTGTTCTTGTGACTCAAAGGCCTCCCAGAGCTTGCCTTTCACAATGTAGTTGCTGATGTCGTGAACACGTTCATCACCCAGCTGAGAATCCCGCAGGCGGGACACCGCGTCGTATTCGTAGAGTCCCTGCTGGGCTTTGGTAGTGGACTTGATATGCCACTGCAGAAGTTCTTTCCCCAGAGAACGGGCCACCTGTTCTGCCAGCATGGTCTTACCGGTGCCGGGTTCACCTTTAATAAGAAGAGGGCGCTGTAAGGTTACTGCGGCATTAACGGCCATTTTCAGGTCATCGGTGGCGATATACTGGTCGGTACTTTCAAAGCTCATAGGGCAGTTATCTTCTTTTTATTCTGAAATACGTTGTTCAGTGGACGTATTTCTCTTATTAGTGGTGTTTGACGTTGCGGGTAAGGGTAACGCAAAAGAGAGTGGAATGTGTAGTCAGCAGACTCTGTAAAGCCCTCAATAAAAAGGTTATAGATATTTTATATAAATCTATAATTTTAAATTACTTTACGACATCTCATTGACCAAGATAATCTCATGCCATAAGAAATCAAGGCGAAATGCTGTGCCTATGCAGGAACAGAGATATTTTTCGCATTATAAGGAAAAGAGTTTTATGACACAGGTTTATCAGGATAATTCTCAGTCTATTGGTAACACGCCACTGGTTAAATTAAACCGTCTGGCAAAGGGTCATGAGATTTATGTGAAAATAGAGTCCAGAAACCCTGCAAATAGTGTGAAATGCCGTATTGGCGCCAGTATGATCTGGGATGCGGAACGTTCCGGTAAGCTCAAGCCTGGCATGGAGCTGATTGAACCCACCAGTGGTAATACCGGTATTGCCCTGGCATTTGTTGCCGCTTCCCGGGGCATTCCGTTGACTCTCACCATGCCTGCTTCCATGAGCCTTGAGCGTCGTAAGGTGATGAAATCCCTTGGCGCTACCATCATTCTTACTGAGCCGGCAAAAGGCATGCCTGGTGCAATTGCAAAGGCTAAAGAACTGGCCGAAGAAAATTCTGAGAAGTATTTGTTGCTTCAGCAGTTTGAAAATCCAGCCAACCCTCGTATTCATGAAGAGACAACCGGTCCGGAAATCTGGAATGCACTGGATGGCAATATCGATATTTTTGTTGCTGGTGTTGGCACGGGAGGAACCATTTCTGGTGTATCCCGTTACATTAAGGAAATTCAAGGCAAAAAAATCAAATCGGTTGCGGTTGAGCCCAGTGCCTCTCCGGTGATCAGCCAAACTCTGGCGGGCGAAGAGGTGAAGCCTGCTCCCCATAAGATTCAGGGGATTGGTGCTGGCTTTATTCCAGCCAACCTGGATCTCAGGCTGGTGGATCAGGTTGAGCAGGTGTCGAATGAGGATGCAATAGAGATGGCTCATCGCTTGATGCGTGAAGAGGGTGTTCTTGCTGGTATTTCCGGCGGGGCAGCTGTCAGTGCGGCACTGAAAGTTGCTGAGCAGCCTGAAAATAGAGGTAAGGCCATAGTTGTTATCTTGCCTGACTCTGGTGAGCGTTACCTTTCAACAGTATTGTTTGAAGGTGTCTTCTCAGAAAATGAAAGTGTACAATAGTTGATTTGAATCATTGAAATTACAAAGTGCACAAAGGAATGACTCTATCTTTTTGTTTGTGTGCTTTGTACGTTAAATACTATGCCCAGTTAATAGATATTCTTAGGGTAGAAATAAAAGGTTTTTGTTTTCTCTACTTCTACCTTCGTTCTTTGGCTTTTGCTAACAGGTGCAGACATGTTGCTTGATACGTGTTGCAAGCCCTTCAATTGGAACCACGAAGCACATAAAGAGAACTGAGAAAAACTTTTCTTTTCCTTTGTGCTCTTCGTGTGCATCGTGGTTCGAAGAAATTAATGGAGAGATGCTTAATGTCTACCGTAAGTATATATTAATGAGCACCAGTGGATTGCCGATAAGCCAGTGGACAACAACTATGTGATGTGAGAATCTGAATATGGATGTATTCATTGAGGTAATTCAACCCTGACTACGCAAGGATTTGCGTGTAAACAAGAGAAAAATCAGAGTTTTTCCATGCAAAAAAGGACTTTATACATCGGCAACCTCGCTTATACTGCAGTTGAGGAAGATCTTGAACAGGCTTTTGAATCATTTGGTGTCATTGAAGATATCAAGTTGATGAGAGATCGGGAGACTGATCGTTCAAGAGGTTTTGCATTTATTACATTTGAAAAAGAGTCTGAAGCGGAAGCCGCCAGGGCAATGGATGGAAAGGTAGTTGCTGGCCGCCCAATACGAGTGAACGAAGCTCGTCAGAAGCAATCTACCGGAAAGTCTCAAAAGTCTTTTAACAGTTTTAATCAATAGCTGTTTAAGCAGAGCTACCGTGTAACAGCGTACAGGTACTCACTGTTTAACACTATCCGATAAATAGTGTTAAAAGATTTTTTTGAGTTTTAAAATGAGAAATTTAATATCCCTGGCTGCTATTTGTTTGATAATTGCATTTGATTGTTAGAATTGCCATCCATGGCCTTTCAGCGTGATATTTAATCCATATCAATCAAATTTTATAAACCCGTTATGAGCATGACTGGAAGGATTACGCTCGAGGCAGGCAGCGCAATAGGGATTTAGAAAATGCGATTGTTATAAGTCCTATGGATGCTGTCGAGATTCAAAAGCAGCATTAATAAGTTCCTGAGTATACGCTTCTTCAGGCTGATTAAAAATTTGCCCTGTAAGCCCCTCTTCTACGATCTTGCCGTCCTGCATTACTATGATGCGATGACTCATTGCCTTGACCACAGCAAGATCATGACTGATGAAAATGTAGCTGAGATTGTACTTTTGCTGCAATGTTCTCAATAAGTCGATAATCTGCGACTGGACGGTTCTATCCAGTGCTGACGTAGGTTCATCCAGAACAATCAACTTTGGCTTGAGAGCCAGAGCTCTGGCAATGGATATGCGTTGACGTTGACCACCAGAAAACTCATGGGGGTAACGGTGACGGCATTCGGGATCCAGACCTACATCAGTCAGGGCAGAGATGATCATCTGCTCCCGGTTCTTTTCAGTGGCTAGTTTATGGATATCAAGACCTTCGCCCACAATCTCAGCAATGGTCATCCTAGGGCTAAGGCTGCCAAAAGGGTCCTGAAAGACAATCTGCATTTCCCTGCGAAGTGGGCGAAACTGCTTCTGATTCATACAGTCTATACGTTGATCTTCAAACTGAATCAGGCCTTCTGAAGTTTGCAGCTTAAGCAGTGCCATTCCTAATGTCGTTTTGCCAGAACCGGACTCTCCGACAATACCCAGGGTTTCACCCTGGTGAATATCCAGAGAAAGGTCGGTTACGGCTTTGACATAGCCAACCGTCTTTTTGAAAAAGCCTTTTTTGATAGGAAACCAGACTCTTATGTTTTCACCTGACACTAATTCTATCGGACATTCGTTTAGAGGTTCAGGTTCTCCGGAAGGCTCGGCATTGAGCAAGTCTATGGTGTAAGGGTGCTGAGGCGTGGTAAAGACGGTTTCTGTTGGCCCTTGTTCAACAATGGCCCCATCTTTCATAACACAGATGCGATCGGAAACGTGCCGAATCAAGTTCAGGTCATGGCTGATAAACAGGATGGCCATTCCGAGTTTATTCTGCAGATCGGCCAGCAGACTGAGGATCTGTCGTTGAACGGTGACGTCCAGCGCGGTTGTTGGTTCATCGGCAATTAACAGTGCGGGTTCACAAGCCAGGGCCATGGCTATCATTGCCCGTTGCCGCTGCCCTCCCGACAATTCATGGGGATAGGCTTTTAAGCGATTTTTTGCATCCCGGATGCCAACAAGTTCCAGAAGCTCAAGAGCCTTCGCCGTTGCTTCGCTGTTTTTAAGGCCAAGATGAATACCCAGTACTTCGTATATCTGTTTTTCGATGGTATGCAGAGGGTTTAATGCCGTCATGGGCTCCTGAAAAATCATACTGATTTTATGGCCCCGGATTTTCCGCATTTGTGACTTTGAATAGTCCTGCAGAGCTTCATCATTAAATTGAACAGTACCTGAGCATATGGCATTCTCTGGGAGTAGCTGCAGAATGCTCAATGCCGTAATGGACTTGCCAGAACCTGACTCACCCACCAGTCCGACGGTCTCCCCTGCATTGACAGAAAAAGTAACCCCCTTAACGGCATCAACACCACTGTCTCCCTGTTGGAAACGGATTTTCAGATCGTTAATTGCCAGTAACGGTTTGTCCATAACGTTTCTCTTATCTGGGACTCTTAATGGAGGTTCGTTAGTTGGAATAGTATTTTCTGGGATCCAGGGCATCTCTGCAGGCTTCACCAATAAAAACCAGTAAAGTCAGCATGATGGACATAACCAGAAATGCAGTGATACCCAGCCAGGGAGCCTGAAGGTTGTTCTTACCCTGGGCAATCAGCTCTCCGAGTGATGGCGAGCCAGCAGGCAGGCCAAAACCCAGGAAATCCAGAGAGGTGAGGGTGGTAATGGCCCCTGTCAGAATAAAGGGCATAAAGGTAACAGTGGCGATCATTGCATTGGGTAATATATGCCGGTACATCAAGCGGCCGTTGGTCATACCCAGGGCTCTTGCTGCTCGTACATACTCCAGGTTTCGACCTCTCAGGAACTCTGCACGTACCACGTCTACTAATGCCATCCACTGGAATAGCAGCATGATTCCCAATAGCCACCAGAAGCCGGGCTCAACAAAGCTGGATAGAATGATCAGGAGATAGAGATTAGGCATGCCTGACCAGATTTCAATAAAACGCTGACCAAACAGGTCAATTTTTCCACCATAAAACCCCTGTAGTGCTCCGACAGCGACACCAATAATGGTGCTGAACAATGTCAGGGCAAGACCAAACAGTACCGAGATTCGGAAGCCGTAAATCACTCTGGCCAGAACATCACGTCCCTGGTCATCAGTACCCAGCCAGTTGTCTAGAGTCGGATGGGCGGGGGCAATTCGAGCATAATTGATGGTGTCATAGCTGTATCTGATGGGGGGCCATAGCATCCAGCCTTTCGGCTCGATCAATTCTCTGGCAAAGTCCTGACGGTAATCCATCTCCAGTTCAAACTCACCACCGAAGGTGGTTTCAGGGTAGGTGACAAAAGCTGGAAAGTATGGGCTGCCATCAAACCAGAGCAGCAGTGGCTTATCATTGGAAACCACTTCTGCCAGCAAGGTGATGGCAAAGAGGATGGAGAAAACCCAGAGTGAAATATAGCCACGTCGATTCTGCTTAAAGTTTTGCCAGCGACGCTGGTTCAACGGATTAAGAGTAAACTTGATCATTCAACGTCAGTCCCTGGCTTCGAAATCAATACGGGGATCAACAGCTACATAGGTCAGGTCGCCAATCAGCTTAATCAGCATGCCTAATAGCGTGAAAATGTAGAGGGAGCCAAAAACCACCGGGTAGTCACGGTTTATTGCTGCTTCATACCCAAGAAGACCCAAACCATCCAGAGAGAAAATAATCTCAATAAGCAGGGAGCTGGTAAACAGAATGCCAATCAAGGCTGCGGGAAAACCGGAAATGACCAGAAGCATGGCATTTCGGAAGATGTGACCGTAAAGCACTCGCCGGTCATCAAGGCCTTTTGCTCTGGCAGTTTGTACATACTGTTTATGGATTTCATCCAGAAAGGAGTTTTTGGTCAGCATCGTCAGCGTGGCAAAACCGCTGATAACCATGCAGATAACAGGCAGAATCATATGCCAGATGTAATCCCAGATCTGGCCGAAAAAGCTCAATTCTTCAAAGTTATCTGATACCAGCCCCCTGAGTGGGAAGAAGTTCCAGTAACTGCCGCCAGCAAACAGTACGATCAACAAAATAGCCAATAAGAAGCTGGGAATGGCATAACCCGTGGTAATGATGGCACTGGACCAGATATCAAAGCGACTGCCGTGCTTAACGGCTTTGCGGATACCCAGAGGGATAGAAATCAGGTAGATAATCAAGGTACTCCAGAGCCCAAGAGAGATGGAAACCGGTAGCTTCTCCTTGATGAGATCAATAACTTTGGCATCTCTGAAAAAGGAGTCTCCAAAGTCAAAGGTGAGATAATTTTTAATCATTTTCAGAAAGCGTTCATGGGCCGGCTGATCGAAACCGTAGAGCTTCTCAATATCTTTGATCAGCTCAGGATCAAGCCCCCTGCGCCCACGGTACTCGCCACTTTCATCCAGGCTCATCTGCTGGACTTCCGCATTACTGGAACCACCAATACGACTGATCGCATTGACTTCAAAACCTTCAAGCTTGGCAATCATCTGCTCTACCGGACCACCGGGTGCTGCCTGAATGATGGCAAAGTTAACCAGCATGATCCCAAGCAGGGTCGGGATCATCAAAGCAAGTCGTCGCAATATATAACTGCTCATGGAGACTTCCTGTTATGCATTGGTGATTCTCCTGGACTTTCTTTAGAGGCTCATGGCCCTCTGGTGCTAATCGGCGAATTTAACTGTTTTTCTGCGTCGATAAATCCAGAACGGGATCAGGCCCAGCAATATCAGGCCTGAATAATGCCATGGGATGTTGCTTTGTGGTGAACTTGCGGAAGAGTCTGGAGCATCTTTCACCTTTATCGCATTCTCTTGTGCCGTTGTATTGTCGATCCACCAGGTATAAATATCGGTACTGTACAATGGGTCTGTTTCTGGTCTCAACAATCTGCTGGTGTGCGCAATCCGGTCGTAAGGGTAATACCATTGTGGGATCAGGTACTCTCCCCAGAGCAATACACGATCCAGAGCTTTAACGGCAGTGGTCAGTTCTTCCCGGCTACCGGCGTTAATAACATTGTTAATCATGGCATCAACGACTGGGCTTTGAATGCCCATATAGTTTCTACTGCCCTTGGTGTCGGCTGCTTTACTGCCCCAGAAACCGGTCTGTTCGTTTCCCGGAGATGCAGACTGACCGTAGCCCACCACGATCATGTCATAATCAAAGTCCCGGATACGGTTAATGTACTGGGATAGATCAACTGTACGAATATTAAGTTCTATACCCATTTGTTCAAGGTTTTTCTTGAAAGGCAGTGCAACTCGTTCAAGGGAAGGCTGGGCGATCAGCAACTCGATCTTAAGAGGTTGGCCCTGAGAACTCACCAGCTTGTTCTTGTTGAGAGACCACCCTGCGCTTTTCAGAAGTGTCAGGGCTTTCTGTAACTGTGGGCGGATATTTCCAGAACCGTCTGTAACTGGCAGTGTATAAGGCTCAGTAAACAGCTTTTCAGGCAACTGATTGCGCCAGGGCTGTAACAACTTAAGCTCTTCGCCTTCAGGAATGCCCGATGCCTCCATTCCAGAGTTACCAAAATAGCTTTGTGAGCGAATATAGCTGTTATGAAAAAGGTTGCGATTTAACCACTCAAAATCCAATGCATAACCAATGGCTCTGCGAACCAGTGGATCCTGAAAAGTGTCACGTCTCAGGTTAAAAGCAAACCCTTGAATGGGCGCAGGGTTACGGGTTGGGATTGTTGCCAGAATAAGATCACCACGGTGTACAGCGGGAACATCGTAGGCAGTAGCCCAGTTTTTGGCCACATTCTCATATCGCAGATCGTACTCTCCCGCTTTCAGCGCCTGGAGAGCAACATGCTCATCACGGTAGTAGTCATAACTGATCTCATCAAAGTTGTAACGGCCCACATTCACGGGTAGATCTTTTGCCCAGTAATCTTTCACTCTGCGATAGGTAATGCTGCGACCACCGTCAACGTTCATGACCTGATAAGGGCCGCTACCGAGAGGTGGCTTAAGAGAGGCTGATGAGAAATCATTTTCCTCCAGCTCCCAGTGATGTTTTGGCAAGACTGGAAGCTCTGAGAGAATAAAAGGCAACTCCGGGTTGTTAGCATGTTTGAAGTTAAAGCGAACACGGCTGTCAGAAAGTGCTGTTACGGATTCTACGTCGGAATAATAACTGCGATAAAAGGGGTGTCCCTTTTGGGTAAGCAGTTCGAATGTGTATTTTACATCATTGGCCGTAATGACTTTTCCATCGTGGAAACGTGCGTGTGGATTTAGGTTAAAAGTGATACTGCTATTATCCGCTGCCTTTTCTGCTGACTCTGCAATGAGAGGGTAAAGAGAAAAGGGTTCATCCCGGCTCTGGGTCATCAGCGTATCGTAAACAAGACCTATGCCGGTGACGGGTGTTCCTTTATTGGTATAGGGATTGAGGCTGTCAAAAGTACCGCTGGCAGCCATTCGCACACTGCCACCTTTTGGTGCATCAGGATTGACATAGTCGAAGTGTGTAAAGGTTGTACCCGGCTGTCCGTACTTTGCATCGCCGTGGAGAACCAGTGATGTTTGTGCGTCAGTACTGGGTAAGATATCGGATGCTGTTTCGGACGATCTGGCTGAAGAACTGCCTGAAGAATAGACAGTAAAGGAGAATAAAACTCCCAAGGTCAGTGTTGCAGCTTTGAGAGAGCCAGAGTTCATTACCATCATAAGAAACCGTTAGTGTTTTAAAATCTCTGAGGAGTCTTGTTTATAAGCAATCGTTCTAATATAGACTTAACCATGGATTGTTGTTAAGTACCAGTAATGCTTTTGTAATCGTGACTGGTTTTATGCAAATGCTTTTCAAAATTCCCGCCACCAGGTGCTTAAGCCATTTTCATAGGGAGGAGCAACTTCAGGGTGCTTCAGGCCAGGCCGATAGACCATCGGCCAATAGGGCAGGTACCATTGAGGAATCACTGCGTAGTGCCAGAGTACAATGCGATCAATTGCCCGGGTATATAGTATTAACTCTTCTCGGGATTCTGCATTGATGGCTTTATCAATCATGTTGTCTAATACATCCAGTTTTATCCCGCTCAAATTTTGCCCTGCCTCACTGTCTGCACTGGCACTGCTCCAGAAGTTTTTCAGCTCGGTGCCCGGTGTAACACTTGGGTAGAAACCGTGAATGACCATATCAAAGTCAAACTTCCTGACGCGGTTAATGTATTGGGATGTATCAACGGTATTGATAGTGGCAGAGATACCAAGCTCACGAAGATTTCGAGCGAATGGAATTACAAAACGTTCATAGAGTGGATCTGTCAGAAGAATTTCAAATTTAAGCGGTTTGTCATCTTTATCCAGTATCTTCTTATTTTTGTAGGACCAGCCTGCGGTCTTTAACAGCTGCAAAGCAAGGGTTTTATTCTTACGCCAGTTTCCAGTGCCATCCGTTTTCACGGGTGTCCAGCGACTATCGAAAAGTTCCGGAGGAAGCTCCGACTTCCAGGGAGTCAGCAGTGCTTTTTCCTTAGCAGAAGGTTGCTCTGTAGCAGCAAGGTCTGAGTTAGAGAAAAGGCTGTACGCCTGATTGTACAGCCCAAAAAAGAGATGCTGATTAATCCAATTAAAGTCTAACGCCATTGATATCGCTTTTCTGACATCTCTCTGCGCAAAAACAGGTCTTCTCAAGTTGAATACAAAGGCTCGCATTCCCAGGCTTTTGTTAAAAATCTTTTCCTGAATAAATGTTGTTTGCTTCGCATTGTTTTTTTTGTAGGCCTGAGACCAGTTTCGGGGGTTGACATCGATGCGCAGGTCAAATTCACCCTTTTTGAAGGCTTCAAGGGCAATGCCATCATCCCGATAGTAGTCGGTTCGGATGATATCAAAATTATGCCGACCCTTATTAATGGGCAGGTCAGCGGCCCAATAGTCTTTAACCCGTTCATAGGCGACATAGTGCCCCGGACTAAACTCCTTAACTTTATAAGGACCACTGGCCAGAGGTGGTTTCAGGGTTGCTTTAGAGAGATCATTCTCTTCTTTTTGCCAGTAATGAGCGGGCAGAATACGAAGTTGAGACAGTCGTAAAACCAGACTTTTAGCCGGTGATTCTGAGAAGCTGAAACGGACTGTTTTGGCATTGATGGCCTCCACTTTATTAATGATTCCATAAAGGTGCTTATAGTGAGGCGGTCCTCTCTTTTTCAGTGACTCGAAGGTAAATACCACATCCCTTGCGGTGATTGGAGTACCATCATGAAATCGGGCATCAGGGTTCAGGTGGTAAATGACCCATCGGAAATCATTGGGGTATTCAATATGTTCAGCGATCAGCCCGTAAACTGAGTAGGGTTCGTCACCCGATTTCACCATTAATGAGTCATAGAGAAAGTAACTGCCATCTGCCCAGATGCCTTTTGGCGCGAAAGTGTTGAATGTATCAAAAGTTCCCGTGACGCCTTTACGGAGGATGCCTCCTTTAGGTGCATTGGGGGTAACATAGGAAAAATGTGTAAAGTGATTGCTGTACTTAAGCGTATTGTGAAAGCTCAGACCATGAGCAGTAGTTGAGTGTTTTTCTATAGGGCTTGCCTGAGTGTTTAGCCATAATGTCAGGGCTATTAAAACAAATCCCTTTCTTAAAAAGTCAGCCATATGACTGGTTCCTTTTTATGGTTTACCACTTACAAGTCCGATTGATACCACCAAGAACTGAGATCCAGAGCATAAGGAGCCGGATTTTCGGGGTATTTCAGCTGTTTTTTATGCACTACCAGCCAGTCAGGCTGATACCAGAGTGGCAGTACATGGTGATTCCAGAGAATAATCCGGTCCAATGTTTTTATCAGGGTTAACAGTTCTTCACGGGACTGTGCCCGGGGAATTGATTCAGTAAGTGCATCAATGGATTTCAGTTTTATGCCTGCAATATTTCTTGAACCGTGCTGGTCAACAGTGCTTGAGTCCCAGAGGCTTGCCTGCTCTGTACCGGGTGAAGGGGTATGGGGAAAGGTGTACATGACCATATCAAAGTCCTGACTTCTAACTCTTTCTACGTATTGGGCCATATCCACGGTCCGAATATTGAGTTTGACCCCCATACCTTGCAGCGTTTTTTGTACTGGAATAAAGATGCGCTCATCTTCCGGAGAAGATAATAAGATCTCAAGCTCCAGTGGCTTTCCGTCACTATTGACCAATTGGTTCTTCTTGATGCTCCATCCACTTTGCTTCAGTAGTGACAGGGCTCTCCTTTTGCGCTCACGACGGGTCATGCCAGCTTCACTTCCGGGTGGCACCCATACCTGATTAAGTGCTTCCTGCGGGATTTCTGATTGCCAGGTTGAAAGCAGTTCTGTCTCCTGCTCGGAAGGTTTTCCGGATGCTCCCAGTTCAGTCCCTGCAAAGACGCTGTCAGCTCTTTTGTACATACTGTGGAATAAGTGCTGATTAATCCATTCAAACTCGATGGCGTAACCCAGTGCTTCTCTGACTTTTGGATCAGACAGCAGGGGTCTTCGAGAGTTATAGGTGATCGTTAACGTCTGTGGGTTATGGTTGGTCAGCAAAGATCGTATCAGCTGATTTTTTTCCAGTAATTCATCTCTGAGCTGGTCATGCCATATACGGGGATCACTCACGGTTTTAAGGTCATATTCACCTTTTTGTAACGCTTCGAGCAGAACATTGGTATTTCGATAATATTCATACTGAATGCGGTCAAAGTTGTGTCGGCCAACATTGACGGGCAGGTTTTTTGCCCAGTAATTATTAACGCGGACAAAGGTAATGGAGCGTCCTGGCTCAATACGCACCGGTTTGTATGGGCCGCTGGTTACGGGTATTTCCATACCTGGTGATGAGAAATCCCTTTTTTCCCAGTAATGTCTCGGGAGGATTGGCATTTGGCCAAGTATCAGGGGAAGTTCTTTATTATGACTGTGTCTGAAGATGAAGAGCACCCTGTTGTTACTGGTGACCTCGACTTTTTCAATATCCTGGTAAAAGTGTTTATAGAATGTTGAGCCTTTTTCCCGGAGCAGATCAAAGCTGAATTTAACATCCCCGGCAGTAACCGGCTGGCCATCGTGAAATTTGGCCAGGGGATTGATGTAAAAGGCCACCCACTCATTTTTGGGGTCCAGTTCAATCTTCTCGGCAATCAAACCGTACTTTGTGAGTGGCTCATCCCAGGATCTGGCCAGCAATGTATCGTACATAAGGTGACTGCCAGCGGCTGCTGTACCACGGTCTATGTAGGGCGTTAGACTATCAAAATGGCCAATGACGCCTTGTTTCAATTCACCGCCTTTTGGTGCTCTGGGGTTTACGTAATCAAAGAACTGGAAGTTCTCGGAATATTTTGGTTGACCATAAAGGCTGATGGCATGTTGTAATTTCATCGTTTCAGCCATGGTAGGTGTTGAAATGGCAAATAGCGTGATGCCTTTAAGTAGCGCATGGAGAAGCAGCGGTGTCTTGAGTCTTAATGATGATAACCGCATTTCGAGAACCTCAATGCCTATGCTGATAGGCTTATCGACTGATTGGGTTATTTTTTTCAGTCCACCATGTATTCAGGCTGAAACCATAAGGTGGAAATTTTCCGGGGTTTTTCAAGTGATCCCACCAGGCTAAGCGGTGAGTGGCACCATGCCAGTTCAGTATTCCGTAATGCTGCCAGAGCAAAAACGCGGTCAAGGGCTGTTGTGGCAGTTTCTAATGCATTCTTATCCGTCGCATTAATAATTTGATCAATCAGGTAATCAACTGCCGGATCTCTAATACCCATCAGGCTTCTGCCATCGTTGTTACTGACACTGCTGGAGTGAAAAAAATCAACCAGTTCTTCACCGGGATGGTGGCGCAATGGGTAGATAAATTGTGTCATATCAAAGTTATGTTGCTTAAGACGGCGGTAATACTGACTCAGGTCCATACGACTCAGAGTTACCTCAATACCGATGCTTTTCAGGCTTTGAATAAATGGGAAGATGATTCGCTCAAATTGTGAGTCACCGTAATGGATAAAGGCCAGCCTCATGGGTTGGTGTGTAACGCTATGGATAAGCTTGCCTTGTTTTAATTCCCAGCCTGATTGCTTCAGCAGGGCTAATGCCTGCCTCTTTTGCGGGTGTTGAATGCCATTTCCTGGTGTTTCCTGAAAGAGGAATGGACTGGTAAACAGCTCCGGGGGAAGGGTTTCAGAAAATGGCTTAAGTAATTGGCTTTCAGCGGCAGAAGGTTTGCTCAGGCTAGCTTCGGGGATACGTGGGAAGTAGCTCTTTGTTCGAGTGTAGGCATTGTAGAAGATGGCTCTGGAGGTCCAATTCCAGTCAAGCATCAGGCTGATGGCTTGTCTGACGTTTCGATCCTGAAGAAAAGGCCTTCTCATGTTAAATACATAGGCGCGTGTGCCATAAGACATCTTGTGAGGTATTTCCTGTCGAATGACATTGCCTTCTTTGACGCCATTAAAGTTATAACCTGTGGCCCAGTTTTTGGCTTGCACTTCCTGGTAAACGTCTACATTACCTACTTTAAATGCTTCAAAGGCCATGTTCAGGTCACGGTAAAAGTAGAGTGTCACCCGGTCAAAGTTATATTTCCCCTGGTTGACAGAAAGCGCTTCACCCCAATAGTCATTAACCTTGACTAACTCTACCCATTGGCCTGCAGCAATGCGATTGATTTTATAAGGGCCGCTCAGTAATGGGGGGGTTAGTGTTGTTTTATGAAAGTCATTATTTTTCCAATAATGTTCAGGTAATACCGGTAACTCGGCAATATGGAGCGGAAGCGCGATGGGAAATGGCGTTTTCAGGTGGAAAGTAACATGTGAAGGGGAGGGGGCTGTTATGTTTTCTATCTTGCTATTTAACCCTGCGAAGCGACCATAGGGTAACGATGCCAGTAGATTGAATGAGAATACTACATCACTGCTGGTAATTGGCTGGCCATCATGAAATCTGGCCTTTCTATTAAGCTTGAACTCCAGCAGGCCTTTATCTTTGTCAAGACGGACTGATTCAGCAATTAAACCGTAGGCAATTTCCTGCTCATCCATAGAGGGAGCGTAGCGTCCATTGCCTGCCATTAGGGGCTCATTTAATTCACTGAAACCGTATTTGAGGACAGCAGATACTTTGGATGGCGGAACACCTTTGCCATTGTAGGGATTTAGTGTGTCGAAGGTTCCATGTACAGCCAGCCGAAGATGCCCCCCCTTGGGAGCACTGGGATTAACATAATCGAATGCACTAAAGCCGTTAGAGTATTTGGGTGAATCAAACAGGTACAAGGCGTGTTGCCACGAGCTTTCTTTGTTTTCTGCATGCACGATAACAAGCAGGAAGGGGCTGAATAATAACAGAAAGAGGCAGCAGGCTTGTTGTTGTTTTTGAACGGTCAAATAACTGTTCCTTCCGGCAGCAGAGCTATCAGGATAGCAGTTGCCGGAAGGTGGAGATAGATGGAGCCGGGTTACTTGACTTCACCTGTTCAGTGGGAAGCTAAAGATCAGAAGTTGCGGGTTACATTCACAAATAATGTTACCTGCTGCCCGGGATGAATGTATCTTCCATTCATATCGGTATTCCAGTCCCGGATCTGATCGACATTGACGTTAAACTTTGAGGCGATTTTCGCCAGAGAGTCACCGGAGCGAACTTTGTAGTTCACTTTTCGGACAACGGCATTATTGGTACTCCGTTTCTTCCAGATAGCCAGCTTCTGGTCAATCCGCAGTGTGTCTCTGGGCGACATATTGTTCCAGCGGGCGAGTTCATTAACGCCGACATTGTATTTCTGCGCAATGGTCCAGAAACTGTCGCCGGACTTCACTCGGTACTCTACCTTATTACGACCATTCACCGCACGGTTCTGCCTGGTTGCAAGGCGCTGGCTGGCACTGAGTGTATAAGATTCAGAGGTTTTGGCTGCCACTGGTATCATCAATCCCTGACCAATACGGATGATCGAACTGTTGAGTTTGTTAACATCGGTTATGACATTAACGCTGGTACGGTGCTCCATGGCAATAGTGCCCAGCGTATCACCCGCCTTGACCGTGTATCGATGCCAGGTTAAACGTTCTTCCGGAGGCAGGGTTGCCAGCTGCGTACGGAAGTGTTCAGCATTGGTTACTGGAACCACCAGATGATGAGGGCCTTCAGGGGGGGTGGACCAGCGATTAAGTCCAGGGTTGAGTCGATAAAGCTCCTCAAGATCAACACCCGATAACTGTGATGCTTTTGCCATGTCCAGCTGACCACTGGTCTGAACTTTGGCAAAATAGGGTTTGTTGGGGATATGGTCGAGCTTGACGCCATACTTCGATGGGTTTCGAACCACTTTTCCAAGGGCAATCAACTTGGGTACATAGGCTGTGGTCTCGCTGGGAAGATCCAGAGCCCAGAAGCGTGTTGACTTACCCAGCTTTTTGTTCTTTCGTACGGCTCGTTGAACCCGGCCTGGTCCGGAATTAAAGGCGGCCAGTGCCAGTTCCCAGTCTCCAAACATTTTGTACAGGCTCTGCATGTAATCCAATGCCGCACGTGTTGAATGCACAACATCCCGGCGACCGTCATACCACCAGTTCTGGTTGAGCCCATAATATTCGCCAGTTTCTGGCATGAACTGCCAGAGTCCTGAGGCGCCAGCATGGGAATAGGCAAAGGGATCAAAGCTGCTTTCAACAATAGGCATCAGTGCCAGTTCCAGTGGAACATTTCTGGCCTCTGCTTCTTTAACAATGAAATAGAGGTATGGCTCTGACCGTTTGGAAATCTGGCTGAAGTAGGACTTGTGTCGTTTGTACCACTCCAGTTCGGCCTGGATTCTGGTATTGTTCTGATTGAGGTCCATGGCTAAGCCGGATTGAATCCGAACCCAGAGATTATCAACCACCACGGGTGCTTTAACAGGAACCACCTTCGCTGGCTTTTGGGCTTCAACCTTTTCTATAACAGGCTTTGAAACTTTTTTCTCTGAAGAGAGAGTCGACGAAGTGGATGGTGTGTTAACCAGTTGGCAACCCGTCAGAAACAGGGAAAAAGCCAGCGTTGGCAGTGCACGTTTTGGAACGGTAGGGCCAAATTGAAAGTTTCGCTGGCCTTTGGAGTAGGGGGTTTTGGTCATATATCTGTTTCTGAGAGTTATCAGCTCATTATTTTACCACTATCAAAAATTATCCTTCCATGCTCGGATTACCCTTAGAATCTCAGCGGGTTCGGCATTTGAGGGTGCTCCCTTGTTACAGGCAGCCTTAATAACATCGGGCTGATTGGATCTTAAAAAGGGGTTAGTCGCCAGAGCCTTCCGAAGTGTGAATGGCACTGTCGGCTGATTTACAGACCGGCGTTCAGCTACTTCTTCCACATAGTCCTTCAGGATACGGTTTTCAGGCTCGACAGCCTGAGCAAACTTAAGGTTGGCCTGAGTATACTCATGGGCACAGTATACGCGGGTATTGCCGGGAAGTGCTGCCAGGCGAGACAGACTGGCATACATTTGCTCTGCAGTCCCTTCAAACAACCGGCCACAACCACCTGCGAAGAGGGTGTCTCCACAGAAAAGTGCGGGACAGCCTCTTTCACCAGTTTCTGTAAAGTACACAATATGGTCAAGCGTGTGACCTGGTGTTGCAGCAATGTTGAACAGATTTCCATCCAGGTTGATGGTGTCACCATCTTGCAGTGTATTGGTTATGCCATCAATCTCCTTGTTGTCAGGCCCATATACCGGAATATTTTTGCCTGTGGTGAGTTCCTTGACCCCTCCGGTATGATCAAAGTGGTGATGGGTGATCAAAATGCCGGAAAGGTTTAGTTGACGTTCGTCCAGTACCTGTTGAACAGATTTGGCATCACCAGGATCAACAACGTAAACATTCCTGCTATCCGGTGAATGAAACATCCAGATATAGTTGTCATCAAATGCAGGTATCGGAGATATGATCAGCATTGCCTTAATGTCCTTACTTTCATCCCTGTGATCGTCATTGCACGGGGAAAGTCATTGAATGAACCACATACTATAAGAATGTCGGTACCATGTGGAGTCATCGTTAACACAACATTAATGAATTTTTTCAGTGTAAACTGGGAAGCAGTGAGGTTAACATGAAGAAACATGGTTATGAAAAGTAGCCTGTTTTGCCCCTGTTGATTTGAGAAGGTTGCTCGAATACTGTAATTACTCTGCTGGCCCTTACATACAGTAGGTTTGAAAAAAACGCTGGCTTTCTATTGGTACAATAATTTGCATGATTCGATGTTTTGGAAAAAGAACAAAAAGCAGTCTCTCTGATCGAATTGGAGACTTGCGGCATTGGCTGGAGACCGACTCCGGAAAAATTCTGGTGAGTTATGAACGGAGTCTTCTGGAGAGAGAACTCAGTACGATATTTGGTTTCCATGCAGGGCAGTTTTCCGCGTCCTGGCGGGCTGATCTTATGTCCAGCAGTCCGGTTCGGCGGCAGTTTATACTGAGTTCAGCTCACCTTGATGATTGTCCAAGACCTCAAATTATTGCAGACCCTCTCTATTGGCCAGTGTCTCCAGGCAGCCTTGATCTGGTTTTGTTGCAGCATACACTGGAAATTGCGGACAGTCCTCATCGCTTGCTGAGTGAAGCTGCCAATACCATCATACCGGACGGCAAACTGGTAATTATTGGTTTTAACCCATACAGCCTGAGTAATATCACTCGCTGGTGTGTACCCGGTCAGCGCAGTTTGTTGAGGGATGCTCATTTTATATCACCTTCCAGACTCAGAGATTGGCTGGCGCTGTTAAATTTCAGTGTCGAAAAGGTGGTTTATGGTGGCTATGTACATCCTCTGAAAAAGTTTTTCACGGGCTTGCGAGGTGACTTGATTGAAGAACGTCTCGAGCAATTTCAGCTGCCGGTTGGTGGTTTTTATATGATGATTGCAACTCGTGAAACGCCAGGGTTAACCCCGGTTAGAAAGGTCTGGTCTGATGTGAGAAGACGGTTTGTTGGTCAACCTCTCTCACGGCCCAGCGCAGGTAGAGTTAGTAAGGACTGGAGTTCTTCTTGAGCCAAACAGTTGAAATTTTCACAGACGGTGCCTGTAAGGGGAATCCCGGTCCTGGTGGATGGGGTGTTTTGCTTCGTTACGGCAACGTTGAGAAAGAGCTTTATGGTGGTGAGCCAGAAACCACGAATAATCGCATGGAGCTTATGGCCGCTATTGAGGGACTGAAAGCCTTAAAGCGTTCTTGTACCGTTATTCTTACCACTGACTCTCAGTATGTACGTAAGGGGATTACGGAATGGCTTGCAGGCTGGAAACGTAAAAACTGGAAAACGGCATCAAGGCAGCCAGTGAAGAATCAGGACCTATGGCAGCTGCTTGATGAGCAGAGTCAGCGACATGATATAGACTGGCGCTGGATTAAAGGCCATGCAGGGCACCGTGAAAATGAAATTGCAGATCAGCTGGCCTGTAAGGGCGCTGAGGCTTTCAAAAAGTGAGCAGCTTCTTTGAAACCGTTTTGAGAAAAGTTAAACCATGCGACAGATAATCCTTGATACAGAAACAACCGGTATCGACCCCAAGCAGGGGCACAGAATCATTGAAATAGGCTGTGTAGAGATGATTGGCCGTAAACTGACGGGCAATCATTATCATGTCTATATCAATCCTCAGAGGGTAGTAGAGCAGGAAGCCATTGACGTTCATGGTATTACCAATGAATTTTTGATAGATAAACCGGTGTTCAGTGCCATTGCAGATGAGTTTCTTGAGTTTATTCGTGGTGCTGAACTGGTTATTCATAATGCGCCGTTTGACACCGGCTTTATTAATCATGAGTTTTCGCTGCTTCGCCGAGGTTTTCCAAAGGTAGAAGACTGCTGTGGTGTACTTGATACGCTTGCTCTTGCCCGCAAAAAACATCCCGGACAGAAAAACAACCTGGACGCTTTATGTAAGCGCTATTTTATTGATAACTCTTCACGGACATTGCATGGCGCACTGTTAGATGCCGAAATTCTGGCTGAAGTTTATCTTGCGATGACTGGTGGGCAGACCGCTCTGTCTCTCAGCAACAGTGAAGATGGTGATGAAGATTCGGAGGAGGGAGGCAGTAAGATTCGACGTCTTGCTGCTGACAGACCGGGACTTCGAGTTATTTCTGCCAGTGAGGTTGAGTTGCAGAACCATCAAACCAAGCTGGAACAGATTCAGAAACAGTCTGGCAATTGCCTCTGGCTTTCGAACGACTAGGCGGCTGCCACTTCAGTAGTGGCTGACTATTCTGGTACGGTAGTATAGCCCTGCTTCAAATATTTCTGCCCTGCAATGTATGGAATGGAATCAAGGAGTCTTCTTTGCAGCTGGATCATGATCATAGCGGTGTATTCAACGTGAACTATTTGCCTTTGCAAGGCCTGAAAACGGAACTGAGTGCTGAGTGCTGGCTGGTGCTGTTTGAAGGGCAGGTTGTTCTTAATAACGCAGGGGCTGGAGAAAGTTTCCTCTGGTATAGCCTTGAAAAGTTTCAGTCGGTGATAAAACAAGATGCGATAGTCACGGGTTATTTTCATGGAAAGGCCGTTGGCATTGTTGAACTCACAACTCTTGCGATCGAAGCTGAAACGGTAAGTTTCAGGTCTTTACTGTCTGTGTCAGACTCAACGGCTTATAGCTTTATCAGCCATGCCCTGCAAATCCTGACATCACGCAGTGAGCATGCCTTTTGTGGCTGTTGTGGTCATCAGACACAGGAAAAGGAGGGGGAGTGGGCAATGGTTTGCCCTGAATGCAGGCACCATGCTTACCCCAGTATTTCTCCCTGTGTCATTGTTCTGGTGACGCGGGGAGATCAAATGCTTCTGGTTCGACATCATCGCCATGGTAAAGAGTCAACCATGCATACGCTGGTGGCGGGTTTTATTGAGCCAGGTGAGAGTGCTGAAGATGCCGTTCATCGAGAGGTATTTGAAGAAACGGGTCTCAGGTTGGGAAAACTCCAATACTGTTTCAGTCAGAGCTGGCCATTTCCTCACTCATTGATGATGGGCTTTCATGCGGAATATAAAAGTGGTGAGCTGGTTCTGCAGGAAGAAGAACTGTGTTTTGGCGGCTGGTTCCATCGGGATACTCCCCCTGACTTGCCCCCGGGGTTTACCATTGCCCGAAAGCTGCTGGATCTTTTTTTATGATATTATCCAATCATATTTTACTTTTCTTTAACTTACAAAACTCTATGTATTTACAAAAAGTTACTCATTGGTAAGCGGCAGGGGCTTTCTGATGATAATTAGAACAATAGAATTTTAAAGTTGCGAAAGTTAGCTTTCCCCTGAACGATGACAAGCGCGGAAAGAAGCAGGGCGATAAAGGTTTTCTGATGCTTTTAGCATTGGACACGGCGTCCAGCGCGGTGATAACTATGCTGTCCATACGGAAAAAGTGTCAGCTAAATGGGATTTTACGATTTTTCGTGGTCATTCGGTTATGAAAAGCTGTCCGATGTATTGGTGGTGATAATGCGGACAAAATGGCGAAGTATTTAGGCGGTGGTATGTGGACAGCAGCTTATATACGATGACGGTCAAGTCACCAGTAAACTAGCGTTGAAAATGATGAAATACAAAAAGCTTACGGGGGGTAAGTGGAAATGAGTGATTCGGTCTAGTGTCACGACGGCAAAGAAATAATGGCAGCCGGTGCATGATCTTTTTTATAGAAATCCTGTGGGGGGAGAGTCTAAAAAAACCTACCTGCAATGAATGTGCAGCCTGTTATTTTTATCAGAAGGAGAGAGAGGAGGAAGAGTTTACTAATTATAAGACGTTTTTCCCCATTTAGCCTCTTCACTGAAGACCTTGTGGTTATTGATCCGG
>OODV01000201.1 GCA_900299555.1 uncultured Endozoicomonas sp. | reverse complement strand
GGATATTGGACGATAACGGGAAAGAATGGCGCGCCTGACTTTGTTATCTTCAGACGTGCCAATGTGGGCGATTAAATCGGCGGGATTGGTGTAATCCATAATCAGAAGGCAATATGACAAGAAGAGTCTTTATCTAAATCGTAACCGCCAACCTTCCAGAGATAGCCGCCACAATCCGCGCATTTCTTTTCATCCTGCCCCCCGGCATCTAACGCGCTACACTCCTGTTCAATCTGTTCATTTTCACCCCAAAGCCCGCGCTCACAATCGGAGCACAACGCCGAGATAGAACCTGGCTTACCCTGACGAGGAATAAAAAAAACAGAGTCCTTTTTAAAGGGTTTAGACTCACAACAGTTCAGACAACGATGACCCGGTAAAACTAAATCCGAACTATCAAAAACAATGCTCCAATCATCTATAAGGAACACTTTGAAACTAAAATATTCAGACTGCCATTCAAAAACCTTTTTCTTATTCAAATCTTTCCTAGCAAGCTCAATTACTTCCTCAAGGCTTCCAGCCACCACATTATAAAATCTGCCCTCGTTACCATCCTCACAATAAAACTCAACTCGATAAGCGTTAATACTCATACTAAGCCCCCCGCGTCAAAACCCACAGATAAGGCCATGCCAACCGCATAGCCATAGATCAGGATTTCACCCAAACGGGAAGCGAAACAAACCGCCTTTTTAAAAGTGCCGGATTTCTTACCGGCAAATGTGATAACCGGGAGCATTAAACAACCCCCAACTCATCAACTAATTTTTTATAAACTTCAACAGTAGAAATTGAAAACCCAATACCAGACGATGTACTTCGTGCAACGCTCGACGCGGAATAATTCCCCTTGTCGCTATGCCTTTTCTCACATGCTCGCCATTGCTTTTCCTCATCTTTCAAGGATTCCAAAATCCTATCCAGAACCTTAAAAGCAATTTCTTTTTCTTCAGCATTTAAAGATTTCATTTAACCATCGCCCCTTGTAATTCAACTTCAGCCCAACGAACAGACGATTGAAGCCTTACGGCTATTTGGGTTAGCTGTTCATTGGTCAATTCGTCACTAAAGAGGATGTTTTGCGGATACTTGCCGACCTGACACGCTAGAAAGTTACGGTAAAAAAAGAGCCCGTCACCCATCGCCCAATAATTAGCAACGGCCAACCTTGCCCCGTCGAGACTCTCTAGCGCGTGCTGAAAGAAAATAGGATTCAGGAAAGCAAGGATAAATTTTGCTTTTTCAATGCGTAGATTTTTATAGGCTTTTTGAACGGTTTCTATGAGGTATAGCTGCTGTTCAAGTTCTGATTATATCGCGTCTGCTTGCGCTTTTTGCGCCACTTCATCAAAAAGATCAGCTAGTTTTTTTTCTTGCCTGGCAGCGTCCAGACTGACAATTTTCTCAGCTGTGTTATTCATTCTTATACCACCTAGTTTCGAGTTACTCGTCCGGGTAAAAAGCCGGGGGAGCTACCCCCGAACACCCGAAACGATGTGATACAAGTCTAGTGGCATAATGCGAGTAGTTGCAAATAGCGACTATGGTCAAAATGCGCGTATGCGCTATTATGTGTTTTATAGTTTTATTAGCTATCTATAGAAAGAATCAATCGAAAATGGCCACATAATGAATAAAGTAGAATCCAAAATCATCACTTCTAGTGACTTCCTGCTCCAAATAAAGGCCAAATATAAGCTTCAATCGACGTATGCTCTTTGCAAGCTAATGGATGAGCATAGAAGGTCTATAGATCGCTATTTAGATGGCGAGCCAATCAAGAAAGCCTCAGTAATGGTGAAGGTTGCGGAGTTATTGGATACTGACTTGAGCTACGTCATTTATAACATTATGGCCGAAGAAGCCGAAAAGGATGGAGAACAGGATGTTGCTGACTCCTTTGTGCAAACTGCACAAAAGTACGCCCCGCTTACTTTGGCCGTAAGCGCCTGTTTCTGCTTGTTTTTCCTGCCATTCTCTCTAAATCTGATTTAACCCGTAATATATATTATGCGAATAATAATATCGTCGATATAAAACCCAGCCCTTAGGAAAAATAACACCTGTCAAGAGAATTATTCACGACAATATATGCGTAATGTTTATTTTTAGAGAATTTTTTCAAAAAGTAGTTGTCCAACACTTCAGCAGTTTAAAGGAAGCTTAAAGAGGCTTATCTAATTAGACGTTATCGCGCTCTATCTGCCTTCAGTCGTCATTGACTGAGCTAAAAGACCAACCTAGACGCTCTATATAATAGGCTGAATTACATTTGACTGACTGTTTCTTAACGTAACAGTTTTGTTACCCATTGCCGAAATATTTAACGACTGTTATCAGAAACTTGCTATAACAGTAGAAAACTGTCTAACATTTATTCTGGTATAGCAGTCGCCGTAACAGTTGTAAAGACTAGGCTGAAGCCTAATAGCATGGAAAGTAAACGACGCTACTAGTCCACAACAAACCTCATAACCAACTAGAGAAAGGTAACTGCCAATGACTTTGAAAGGTCTTATTAAATTAACCCAGTTGATGCAGGAGCAACCACTGACTGTAATCCAATGGCAAATCCTCCTTGTGGTTGCAGAAAACCCTGGGGAAACCATTACAGATCTTGTTAATGCAGAAAAGCTAACCTGTGGTACCCCGAGCGACATTGCTGTAAGTGTTAAGCGTCTGGGTGAAGGAAGGCATGACAGACCTGGTCTGGGGCTGATTAAAAAAGTGCAGCATGAAGATGACGGTCGCTATTTCAAGCTGACTTTGACCGCGAAAGGTAAAAAGCTGGTTGAGAAAATTAAGCAGAAAGCTCGTTATCTAAAATGAGTCAGTCAAGAATTTAAGGGCTCTGCAAGTTGTTAGAGTATTATAGAAGTTACTCTATGGGGCCCTCACCCTACTCTCTTCTAACATCCCTCTTCCCTTCTTTGAGCTCTTCTCACAGATAGCTTGCAACAATCATAAACCCGGGCAGTCTGTAGTGGTTATACCAATTGCCTTTTCTAACTACTGTATAACTGCCCACTGGCGAGAGCATAAACTGAATAGACGTCCAGCTTCGCCGCATAGATTGTTCCAGGCCTCGCAGC
>OODV01000243.1 GCA_900299555.1 uncultured Endozoicomonas sp. | reverse complement strand
CCTTCATTTACAGGATATTGCAACTTCGGATCGAAGAACCTTTGCAGGATTTAGGTAGTAAATTAAATTGATGTTAATTCAACTTGTCAGGTCTCAGAGCCCTCGAGAGCAGAGTGTTTTTCAAATTTTCGGGCATAAATAATCTGGAGTGGAACAAATTTACGTGTCAGTTGTCATATAAAAGCTATTAATTATTGGAGCAGATATTTATTTGTTGTTTGAATTGTTCGTTTATAGCTTTTTTAAATTTAAACATATATTTCACCATTGAATGATGATGTGTCTGAAAACAATAAAATGCTTTTCGGGGTTTGTAATGAGGCAGGATTGTAATATTCGTAACTTCTCATTTTTTAGTGTTTTTTTTCTTGTTTTTTTATCCATTGATGCCTTTTCCGATATTCATGAGGATACTGTATCAGAGTCACCCCCTTATATTAATAATCAGCTGACAGATGGTTTCCTGTATGACGAAGACTATTTTGGCGAAGACTATCTGGATGAAGATGATGAATCTGAAGAGGATGATCTGAAAGCAGATGCACAAAATACAGAACGTAATTACTACAAAGATTTAGTTCACACTAAAGCTCAGGATAACCCATCATTACTCATGAATTTCATTGATAGTAGTAATCGTCTATTTAATGACATGGTGATGGAACCTCTGATCATTCCATTTTCCAAGTTTACAGGAGAGTATCAGGATGTTTTTAATCATCACATTATAGATCCGGTTCGCCGTGGGGAGCATTACATGAGGTATATGGACAGTGTAATGCTGGGAACCTTTGATAACATGCTTAATGAGGATACAGGTACAACAAACTGGCCTTATGCCATTGCAGGGGTGCCTTATGGCTGGGCTGTAAAAAATGTTGTTTCTGATTTTAAGCTTGGGTCTGAAGTAAGAAGCCCGGGAATTATAGACAGTAAATATCATGACCATCCTGTCTTGGTGGAACGTCTCGGAGCAGAGTCTGGTGAAGTTGGAAAAAAGATGTCAGGGACTCACAAAAATGAGCTTGTTGTCATTGATGTCGTTAAACCATTCATGCCCAGGTTTGAGCTATGGGATGAAGAGAATTCATTGTTTTCGTCTCTTTATAATTTTTATTATGCAACAAAAGAGCTGGTTACCGATGTTCATTATATTACAGAGTTTGAAGATACCGATTATTTCAAAAAAACTGGTCGGTATGAAGAATCGGACCGGACTTTTCTCTTTCACTGGAATAAAACAATATCAAAGCGCAGCTCATTCAGAAGCGGTCAGATTGTAAGAGTTGACAGGAAGGGGTATTTTTCCATGGGACCAATACCTCTAGCCTGGAACTATTGTGAAGTACTTTTGCATGAAGGCGGAACAAGGGATATAGAGGTTATTGAGGAGGAGGATGAAACCGAAATTTATTACGAACATCCTGAAACTTATGTATGGGGTACCAGGGGTGACGCAATGGTTCCCAGGGAGCGTACCAGGACGGTTCGAAAGAAAGTGGTGAAACAGATCCCGAATGTTACAACATTCCGGGTTTATACCGAAAATCTCTGTCAGGCCGCAGAGGCATCTGTTCGTTCTAAAAGTGAGGTGATTACCTATACAACCCGCCGGTCATTTTCCTGGTTGGTACCAGGGATGGCATTTCTAGGAGCACCTTCCGTATCTTATCTGCTGATGAGGCAGCTCAGTATTCGTAACTATTTCCCTCTGACAGCCAGCCTTATGGCCGGTGTTTTTCTGACGTCCTGGATTTTTCCATCAATGTGGGTTCCTGAGATTGAAGATACTATGCACAGTATTAAGTTTCCTCCACCGGATCAATTTTAGGGCCTTTTGACGTTTCGTTGCGAGCTCAGCGGATCAGGTCGTCATAGAAGCGCCCAGATCCGCTCGAAGGGTGGCTCGGAAAAGCGTTATCTGCTTTGTCAGGCCTGCTTGGTGTAGAAGACTACACGCTGCGCAAGTCTTTCGCGTATATCACGCTTTTCTGGACCACTGAGCCCGCAACGAAAGGTCAACAGCCCCTAGAATACGCTTCAACAAGCCGCATGGCCCGCTGCACTTTTTGTTGATATCCGTTGTTTGCTCCTGGCAACTGATATCAAAGGATTCTTGCTTTACATCAGGAATCCGGTGCTATAGCGGGATACTGATAATTTTTAAAGTCTTCGGTCGATATTTACCCAAGGGCGTTCTCACTTAGCCATAAGGTCGGTTGATCTTATCTGTGCTCAGGGAAGACGAATGAAACAGATTCCTGCTTTTAATTATTAAATGCTGCATGATTTTTTGTGGATTAACCACGAAATGCAGCCTGCTCTTTGGCTGGTTTAATCCATGGGTGGCTGTTACGTGTGTAATTGAGAACGCTGCTGGGTATTGATCACCCTGTGCAGTAAAGGCTTTTGCTCTTTTCAGACTATCTTAAATTATCTACGTATGGATTTGAGATTGTTGAGATTAATTTCTCAGAGGGCTTTACATGATATGGCTACAGCTAATCATTGTTCTGGTATTTATTTTCCTGGGAGCCCGGCTGGGCAGTATTGGTATTGGTTTCGCCGGTGCTGTGGGTGTCGTTGTGCTGACGCTGGGACTTGGTCTGAGCCCTGGTACCATTCCGGTAGATGTCATCTTGATTATTATGTCTGTGATTGGTGCGGTGGCTGCAATGCAGGTTGCAGGAGGGCTTGACTATCTCGTGCATATTGCAGACAAGCTACTCAGAAAACGGCCGCAGCATGTCACCTTTCTTGCTCCGGCAATCACTTACTGTATGACTCTACTGGCGGGTACAGGCCATACTGCTTATTCAACATTGCCTGTTATTGCTGCTGTTGCCCGTGAAAATGGTGTTCGTCCATCGCGTCCACTGAGTATTTCAGTGATCGCTTCTCAGGTAGCGATCACTGCTTCTCCGGTTTCAGCCGCCGTGGTCGTGTTCAGTGGTTTACTGGAACCGTTTGGTGTTGACTATCTGGATCTGCTCTTTATCTGCGTTCCCACGACATTTATCGCCGTTATGCTGACGTCGATAGTGTGTAATTATCTGGGTAGTGATCTCAATCAGGATGATGTCTATCTTCAGCGTTTATCTGAAGGTCTTATTAAACCCAGAGAAACTGTTCAGACGTCAATAAAATCAGGCGCTAAAGCATCAGTACTGATTTTTGGGTTAAGCATTCTGGCAGTGGTGATTTATGCAACGCTAGTCAGTGATAAAGTGGGGATTATCAAAGATCCGGTATTATCCCGGGATAGTGCCATCATCGCTTTTATGTTGAGTGCGGCCTGTTTAATCACCATTGTGACTGATATTGATACTAACCATATTCTTAATGCCCAGACGTTCAAGTCGGGAATGAGTGCCTGTATTTGTGTTCTTGGGGTTGCATGGTTGGGCAATACGTTTGTGGGAGAACACATCGAGAGTATTCAGGAGCTTGCCGGGGATATTCTGGATGAATATCCCTGGTTGCTGGCTTTAGCACTTTTTTTTGCCTCAATGCTACTGTATTCCCAGGCTGCGACCACTCGCGCTCTGATGCCGGCAGCATTGGCTATTGTTGACCCGGTGACGGCTATTGCATCATTTGCTGCTGTCAGTGCGCTTTTTGTCCTGCCGACTTACCCTACACTGCTGGCTGCCGTTGAAATGGATGAAACAGGCTCTACTCGAATTGGTAAGCTGGTATTCAATCATCCTTTCTTTATTCCAGGCGTTCTCTGTATTTCATTATGTATAGTTTTTGGGTTTCTGCTTGCACCCCTCATTGTTTAATCTGGGTTCTATGGTCTCAAAGTAGCCGGTAGTCACTGTTAAACTGGCAGTTCATCTGGAAAATAATTTTCTCAACGGCGCAGCAGAAATCAAAGTGTGCATGAATAAGGGTACTGTTGTTTACTCGGCTGGTTTCACAGATTATTTTACAAGGGTCGGTTTCAATTTTATGAGCCAGAAATCTCAGTTTTTGAAAGTGCTCCATCCCTTCTTTTAAGTCTGTTGTTCTGATATCCATATCGACTCTGGTGTCGTTTAGGTTGGTTACACTGGTCACGGCTGGAACTCCTTAGTAATGTTTATTTGTTGAAGCGACCCTGCTTGAGTTAGCCTCTAATATGGGCTGTCTTGAATATACCGGTATCTACTGATTGAAAAATGGATATGGGTCAATAAACACCTAAAGTTAACATCAAATAACATGTACTGTGTTGCTAAAAGGTAAGTCATTGTTATTAGACAAAAGCTGATCAGGGGGAAGGTTTATGCTGAATCTTGAGAGTTCAGTTCTGGTAGTTGTTGATGTTCAGGGAAAACTGGCAACCCTGATGCATGAGCATGAATCACTGTTTCATAATATTGTGACTATGGTGAAAGGGGCGAAGCTGCTGAATATACCAATTATCTGGTTGGAACAGATCCCGGAAAAATTGGGTAACACTATTCCTGAACTGACAAGTGAATTATCTGGTTGCAGTCCTGTAAGAAAATCATCTTTCAGTGCCTGTGGTGAGCCTGATTTTGTTTCAGCACTTGAAAAAACGGGAAGCAGGCAGGTTCTGTTAACTGGAATAGAAACGCATATTTGTGTCTATCAGACGGCTATGGACCTTCTGACAGGAGGCTATGAAGTTGAAGTGCTGGTAGATGCCGTATCATCAAGAACCATGCAGAGTAAAGAGGTGGCTCTGGATAAAATGTCTGCTTTGGGGGCAGATCTGACCACCGTTGAAATGGCGCTTTTTGAGTTGATGAAATCTGCGGAAGCTCCGCAGTTTCGTGAAATTGCCAAACTGATTAAATGATACAGGAGCGTACCTCAAGCTTATAAGGTACATACAGGGAGGCGATGTTCTATCAGCCTCCCGGGTATTCTGAGTCAGAAAATAAGGTGAGCAATAGCCGCAATAACGGGCAGTGTGACCAGTGTTCTGAGAATAAAGATAATAAACAGCTCAAATAAGGTGACCGGGATCTTACTCCCCAATAGCAGTGCGCCCACTTCAGACAGGTAAATCAGCTGAGTCAGTGATAATGCGGCAATAACAAACCGGGTCATGTCGTTGTCAATGGATGCCGCCAAGATAGAAGGCACAAACATATCGGTGAAACCAACCATCATAGTGGTGGATGCAGCCTGAGCCTCGGGAATCTGCAACCATTCCAGTAATGGCAGGAATGGCATTCCCAGGTACTGGAACACAGGGGTGTACTCAGCAATCACCAGAGCAATGGTTCCTATCCCCATCACCACGGGCAGTACCCCAAACACCATATCAATGGCATTCTTGCCACCATCCTGAATAACTTTCATTGGGCTGGTTATTTTTGATGCTTTATCCAGTGCCTGTTCCAGACCCCATGCAAAAGCACTGATATTCTCAGGAATGATTTCATCATCATTACTGCGTACTTTACCGCAGATAAAAACATCTTTTTTTCTGGAAAGAGGAGGGAGCTTGGGGACAATAAACGCGGCCACCAAACCGGCAAAGCAAACCGTCAGGTAGAACTGGGTAAACATATGGTCCAGGCCAACCTGGGCAATAACCACCAACGAGAAAGTAATAGATACAACAGAAAATGTGGTACCGATAACAGCCGCTTCACGCTGAGTGTAGTAAGAGGTTTCATACTGCTTGCTGGTCATCAGAATACCGACACTGCCATCACCCAGCCATGAGGCAATGCAGTCGATGGCCGAGCGGCCTGGCAGATTGAAAACCGGGCGCATGATCCGGGTCATCAGAGTACCCAGCAGTTCCAGCAAACCAAAATTCATTAACAGGGGAAGTAACAGCCCGGCAAAAATAAAGACCGAGAAAAGGGTGGGCATCAGGTCATTCAAAACCATGCCACCGGTTGCACCAGACCATACGGCTTCAGGGCCAACTTCAAAGTAACTGAATATGACAAAGACCATCCCGGTAACTCTTACCAGGCACCACAGTGGTGTGATATCAAATAGAGAGTTGAGAAAAGGCCGTTTCATGATCGACTGGGGCTGGAATACCTTAGTGATGATGGTTATCAAGCCGGTAAAGGTCACGATAATAGTGATAATAGCGGTCAGCTGCTCTTTCAGAAGTGTTTTTAACCCACCGGCCAGCAATGCTACAGTAATGGTATATTCACCACCAAGACTGACCGGAGTGACGAATAACAGCAGCCCGATCAGGGATGGGATTAAAAAGGTTAACCAGTTACTAAGGCTGGTTTGTTTCTTTCTTACGGCTGTAAACTGCTTCATAACAAGCCTTGGGCTCCTCAAACTCAGCCATGCATAAAAGTATGATTCAAAAAATTCAAATTTCCTGTCTGGTTAATAAAAGAGTCAGGAAATGACGGTAATTATCTATCGATATCGGTAGAAGTCGCAGCCAGGTGGTCTGACAGCTATTGGTTAAATTTTGTTTAGATTGATTATGCATTATTTCTCAATAAATATTAACTTTATAGCAGGGAAAAGACGTATCTGATTGATTTTTTATTAAATTTTCTAAACTGGCTTGGCCGAATATTAATAGGAAAAAATCGTTGTGATTGCTGGTAATGTCGGCTTCAACACTTATTTTGAAGCCGATCCAGCCTTTGCTAAACCGGCTTTAAAATTTATGCAGCGATGGGATTATTGGTTGAGCGTTTATGCATATAACCTTTGGATAAGGTGAAAACCAGAATGACTTGTAATGCCAGACTGCCGATAAGCACAAGTGGGCTTGCGGTCAAGCCGGCAACCAGAAAGCTGATCAGGGCAATACTGCCATTGAGTAATGCGTAGGGTAACTGGGTTCTGAAGTGAGCGAATTGATCAGAGCCTGAGCCTGTGGATGAGAGAATAGTGGTTTCGGATACCGGTGAGCAGTGATCTCCAAACAGTCCTCCAGAGAGTACAGCGCCAATACAAACATACAGCGGTGCATCAATTGCCAGTGCGGTGGGAATAACCAGAGGCATCATAATCGCAAAGGTTCCCCATGATGAGCCTGTGGCAAAAGAGATGATTGCGGCAAGTAAGAATGCTACCGCAGGTACCAGCCAGTAGGGAAAACCAGCCTGTGCCTGCTCGGCGATATAAGCAGCTGCGCCTAACTCTTTACCCACAGAACTTAAGGTCCAGGCCAGTATCAGAATAATAGCACCTAAATCCTGCAATCCCAATTTCAAAAGGTCAAATAGAGGAATGAAACATGGC
>OODV01000200.1 GCA_900299555.1 uncultured Endozoicomonas sp. | reverse complement strand
GTTTATGCTCTCGCCAGTGGGCAGTTATACAGTAGTTAGAAAAGGCAATTGGTATAACTTGGGCTTCCGTAGTGTATTCCTGCATCTTCAGTAAATACTGTTTTAAGACCACCAATGTCCGCAGTATCCAGAAAGCGGAAGTATCGAGATTTTAGCTGCTTTATTTGCTCAATAGCGACCAGGTCAAGATTATTTTTTCCTTTATTGACTGGGAAAACTGAGATTTTCAATCTGCATTTTGAAACAGCATTCCACCTTACCCACAATAGTTATGACTACTGGTTCAGTTGTACAGGAAAACAAATTTACCCAAATTATATTTGGCAGAAAAAAAGAAAGGAGTGTGTATTAAAGTAATGGAGGCGAGTACCGGAGTCGAACCGGTCTAAATGGAGTTGCAGTCCACTGCATAACCGCTTTGCTAACTCGCCCTGTCTTTACATAAACAGTTGAAGAAAATAAAAGGATGGTGCCCGAGGCCGGACTCGAACCGGCACGATCTTGCGATCGAGGGATTTTAAGTCCCTTGTGTCTACCAATTTCACCACTCGGGCAGTACTTGAATAGTACAGAGTAAAATCATAAAAAAACAGGCTTCTGCCTGCAATTTTATTCTGGAGGCGAGTACCGGAGTCGAACCGGTCTAAATGGAGTTGCAGTCCACTGCATAACCGCTTTGCTAACTCGCCAAAAACTGGAGCGGGAAACGAGGTTCGAACTCGCGACCTCAACCTTGGCAAGGTTGCGCTCTACCAACTGAGCTATTCCCGCAATCTCGTGTTAGACGGCTTTGGCTAACTGCCTGTCAGCGCCCGAACACGAAGCGTATTGTAGGTTTTTTTGTTTTGATGTCAACCGCTTTCCGTCACATCAGTCAGGCCTGTTGAATGGAGAAAGGTCTGGCCAGGCTGCTTTGAGGTAAATATACATAGACCATAGTGTCAGAATTGCAGAAAGATAAAGCAGCAGAATGCCGAGGAAACCAATCCACGAATCAACCGGTACCGGTGATAACAGCAACAAAGTGATTGCTGCCATTTGGGCCATTGTTTTTGCTTTACCGATCATACTCACCGCTACACTGGTTCGCTTACCCAGTTCAGCCATCCACTCTCTGAGCGCAGATATAACAATCTCACGGCCAATAATGATCAATGCTGGCACAGTAACCCAGAATGCTCGAAATTCATCAATCAACAAGCACAAAGCCGTTGCAACCATGATTTTATCAGCCACTGGATCAAAGAAGGCCCCAAAAGGGGTTGTTTGATTGAGGCGCCGGGCAAGGTAGCCATCAAGCCAATCCGTTGCAGCAGCAAATGCAAATATTCCTGCGCAGGCAAGATAACTCCACTCAAAGGGGAGATAAAATATGATGACAAGAAAAGGAACCAGAACTATTCGTGTTAGTGTTAGAAAATTTGGGATGTTCATAAAAAGCCAGAAATCAAAGCAGGAGATTCTTTGGGGCATACGGTACACAGTACTGCTCCCCGGTGCTAGTCATTATGTAAATAATCATGTATCTGTTGTGCCAGTTTAAGGCTAATGCCTTCAACTTTTTTTAATTCATCAACGGTTGCATTGCTCACACCCTCGCGGCCACCAAAGAACTTTAGTAGCGCAGAACGCCTTTTGCCGCCTATCCCCGGGATATCTTCAAGAATCGAGCGCTTTCTTGCCTTCTGACGGCGTTGTCGGTGCCCTGTAATTGCAAACCGGTGCGCTTCATCCCTGATTTGCTGTATTAAAAGCAGTGCTGCCTCATGACCTGCAGGATTGAGTTCTTTGCTCTTATATATAAGTGTTTCAAGACCTGCTTTTCGGGTTACACCTTTAGCAACACCGAGTAATGGGATTGTAAGATTGAGCTGAGACATAACCTCAGAAGCCTTGCTCAACTGGCCTTTCCCTCCATCAATGACGATCAGGTCCGGTTTTACCCCCTCCCCCTCTGGGGTCAGGGCAAGCTTTCGGTAACGTTTATCAAGAGCAGCCGCCATAGCGGCATAATCATCACCTGGCTCTATACCTGCAATATTAAACCTTCTGTACTCACTGTTAATTGGTCCTTCAGGTCCAAAAACCACACAGGATGCAACAGTGGCTTCACCCATGGTATGGCTGATATCAAAGCATTCCATGCGCAGTATTGGGTCATCAATACCCATTAGTCCTTGAAGTTGAGAGAAGCGTTTGGTCAGATGACTTTTGCTGGCCAAATGACTTTCAAGGTTTTGCTGTGCGTTCTTATTGGCAAGGCTAAGCCAGTCATGCCTGTCAGAACGGACTTTGCTCTTAATTTTAATTTTCTTTCCAGAAACGCTGGTGATCGCACTCTCAATTGTGTCTGCTCCCGGGAGTTCAAATGGCACTACAATTTCATCCGGTAGGTCACGACTTGCAAACAGTCGAACATAAAACTGTGCCATAAAGTCTTCAAGGTGGTCAGCAGACGCTGCTTCAATCTTAAAGTCAGGAAAATAGTATTTATGGCCAAGCACTCTCCCGGATCGAACAAAAAGAACATCAAAGCAGCTGTTGCCAGCAATTTGTGCAAAACCGATAGCGTCGATATCACCGGCCGATTTTGTAATAAACTGCTGCTCCTGAACTGCTCTGAGATGATTAATCTTGTCACGAACTGCCGCGGCTTCTTCAAAATCAAGTTCTTCAGCCGCAGTTTCCATACGCTTGATCAGAGACCGAATCAATTGCTGGCTTTTACCTTCAAGAAACTTCTGAGTGTCTGAAATATCCTGTCGATATTCTTCTTGCGTTACCAACCCAACACAAGGCGCTTTGCAGCGGTCAATCTGATACTGAAGGCAGGGTCTGGTACGGTTTCTGAAATAGCTGTCTGAGCACTGGCGGACTTTAAAAATCTTCTGGAGCAGGTGGAGACTCTCTCTTACCGCGCCTCCACTGGGGTATGGGCCATAGTAATGTCCCATCTGACGTTTGCGGCCTCTGCAAGAGTCCATCCTGGGAAAGTCGCTATCACCCGATATGTAAATATAAGGATAGGACTTATCATCTCTCAACAATATGTTGTAAGGCGGCTTCCTGTCCTTGATAAGATTCTGCTCCAGAAGGAGCGCTTCGGTTTCGGTATGAGTGATCGTTAGCTGGATATCGGCAATTTTGCTGACCAGCGCCATTGTCTTTGTCGTGAGTCCGGTCGCTCTGAAATAGCTGGATAGACGATTTTTGAGGTTCTTGGCTTTACCGATATAAAGCGTTTTACCCTTTTGATCACGCATATCATAGACGCCTGGACGGCTCGAAGCCTTTTCCAGAAATGCCTTGTGATCAAATATTTTATTTCCTTCACTATCTGCCATGAAACACCAAAAAAAGCTTATCAAACCGCCTGTGAATTATATCTTCAGAGGGGTTGGAAACGAACAGGCTTGAATGGATTTAAACCGAATAACGTTAATTTACCGGCCTGAGCAATGCGAGGTGTTGAAATGAGGAGAAAACAGTAACAAGGCTTTATAGAAGGAAGCAATGAAAAATCAGTTTCATTGCACACGGTTCTACCAGCACTTTATTCGACGAGGGTATCGACGAGCTCATGACGAATGGCTAGATGTGTCAGCTCTACATCACTGGTGATATTCAACTTTTCAAACAATCGATAACGATAACTGTTGACTGTCTTTGGGCTAAGGCAGAGTTTGTCTGAGATGGATTGAACTTTTTCACAATTAACGATCATCAGAGCTATCTGCATTTCCCGGTGTGACAGCTGACTGAAGGGCGAGGCACTATCGGGCTGTATGGACTTTAGGGCCATTTGCTGGGCAATTTCGGGGGATATGTATTTTTTGCCCGAAAAAACAGTTCTGATAGCTGATACCATTTCAGTAATATTTGAACTTTTCGTAACATAGCCGGATGCACCCGCTTCGATCAGTTTTGTAGGGAATGGATCATCCATACAAACTGTAACAGCGATTACTTTCGCATGGGGATTAATCTGGCAGATTTTCCGTGTTGCTTCGAGCCCCCCGATGCCGGGCATCCTGACATCCATCAATGTGACGTCCGGGGTGAATTCTCGATACAGACTAATGGCCTCTTCACCACTGACGGCCTGGGCAACAATTTCAATGCCTTCAATGTCTGCCAGCATGCGTGAGATGCCTGTTCTCACCAAATCATGATCATCCGCAACCAGAACTCGTATCACAATATACTCCGGTACGTTTCTTATAATTTTATTGTGAACGATTATGCACAGAGTTTTTGAGTCTGGAAACCCCCAGACAGAAAAAAGACAGAAGACGATTAATTGTAAAGAGCAGCATTTTCATAATAAAAAATACCACTTTACTGGAAAGTGGTATTTCTATTTATAAAAAAGAATACTGTCTTTTATTGTTGATCAGAGCTTACCTTCAAGCTCTGGAACCGCCTCAAACAGATCAGCTACAAGGCCGTAATCCGCCACCTGAAAAATAGGGGCTTCTTCATCCTTGTTGATAGCAACAATAACCTTGCTATCCTTCATGCCTGCGAGGTGCTGAATTGCGCCGGAAATACCAACTGCAACATACAGATTAGGCGCAACAATCTTGCCGGTCTGCCCAACTTGCATGTCATTAGGTACATAGCCAGCATCAACTGCAGCCCTGGAAGCACCAACAGCAGCCCCCAGCTTATCCGCCACCTTATAGAGTAACTCAAAGTTTTCACCGTTACCCATACCACGACCGCCGGATACGATGATGTCTGCAGCGGTTAGTTCGGGACGGTCAGACTGAGCAAGCTCTTCGCTGACAAAGCTGGATATGCCTGCGTCGTGATTGCTGGCAACCGCTTCAACTGCTGCGGAACCACCTTCGGAGGCAACAGGATCAAAGCCAGTACTGCGGACAGTAATCACTTTAATGGAAGCATTGGACTGAACAGTCGCAATAGCATTACCAGCATAAATAGGACGTGCGAAAGTATCTTCACTCACTACACTGATAATGTCAGATATCTGATCCACATCCAGCATGGCAGCTACACGAGGCATCGTGTTTCTGGCATCGGTTGAGGTAGATGCCAGAATATGGGAATAATCCTTGCCCAGTTCAGCAACCAGCAGACTGACATTTTCTGCAAGCCGATTTTCGAGTGCCGGGTTATCAGCATGGAGAACTTTGGAAACACCGGATACGGCAGAAGCCTGCTCTGCAACACTGCCGCAACCTGAGCCAGCAACCAGAAGATGAATATCACCTCCAATTGCTGTAGCAGCGGCTACGGTATTCAGTGTTGCAGGTGCAAGTGTGCCATTATCATGATCGGCAACGACTAATATGGCCATTAAATCACCTTCGCCTCATTTTTTAATTTTTCTACCAGCTCATCCACGCTGGCCACCTTGATACCAGCCTGGCGTTCTGCAGGTGGCTCTACCTTGATAGTTGTTAAAGTAGACGACACTGAAATACCCAGGTCTTCTGATGTTTTTACATCCAGAGGTTTACGCTTAGCTTTCATTATGTTGGGCAGTGAAGCATAACGGGGCTCATTGAGACGCAAATCCGTAGTAACTACTGCTGGCAGATTAAGACTGACGGTCTGCAAACCGCCATCAACTTCTCGAGTCACGCTGACTTTACCGCTGTCAACATTGACTTCTGATGCATAAGTACCCTGTGACATGCCCGCCAGAGCTGCAAGCATCTGTCCGGTCTGACCATTATCACTGTCTATGGACTGCTTACCCAGAAGAACCAGATCCGGTTTCTCCTCATCCACAATCGCCTTAAGTAATTTAGCGACTGAGAGGGAGCCCAGAGGGTCATCAGTCTGAACCTGAATGCCACGGTCAGCACCAAGAGCCAGCGCTGTTCGTATCTGTTCCTGGCACTCCTTGGGTCCAAGGGATACAGCAACGATTTCTGTAGCGACACCTTTCTCTTTGAGTCTTACTGCTTCTTCAACAGCAATTTCACAGAAAGGGTTGATTGCCATCTTGACGTTGGTGAGATCGACGTCAGTGTTATCCGCCTTCACACGAACCTTGACGTTATAGTCAATGACTCTTTTGACGGCTACTAATATTTTCATGAGTTCGCAGCCTTCCCTTCTCGTTATTGGCTTGATCTTGAATTATCGAACAGATAACGAACAACCGGTTTGGGAACCAGACAGATTTTATTTTCATTCAGCAACCTGTGTTCACACATCTGCGCAAGCGCAGTCTACCAGCACGTCAATAAGGGTTCAAACGTATGTTCCAACTAGTTCATACAAACGATCCCCTGAAAGACACTTGTCTGTTACTATCATTCAGCCGGGATACACCTATTTGTCTGAGCTTCGTGTCTATAGCGTTACCTGCTTCACCGGTTAGCATCAGGCAGAAAATTTCGTTTATAAGTATTAATAGCTACTGATATATTGGCCATTCAGGGAAACACTGAGTATAATGCCAAACAAATTCAAACACTTGTTTGAATTATTTCTTTTATAGAATAACACTCCGACAGGGAGGAAGCTCATCATGGAACGCGAATCCATGGCATTTGATGTCGTTATCGTGGGTGCAGGCCCTTCCGGCTTGTCGGCCGCCTGTCGCTTGATGCAATTGTCTCAGGAACAGGGTAAAGAGGTCAGTGTCTGTGTTGTTGAAAAAGGCTCAGAAGTGGGTGCTCATATCCTGTCAGGTGCCGTTTTTGAGCCATCTGCACTGAATGAGCTTTTTCCAGACTGGAAAGAGCAAGGTGCACCGCTGAATACCCAAGTCTCCTCTGATGATATTTATGTTCTTCGTTCAGAAGAGAAATCCATAAAAGTACCTAATCTATTTGTGCCTAAAACCATGCACAATGAAGGTAATTATATTATCAGCCTTGGCAACCTTACCCGCTGGCTTGCTGAGCAGGCAGAAGGGCTAGGTGTCGAAATTTTCCCCGGCTTTGCTGCCCAGGAAGTTTTGTTTAATGATGATGGCAGTGTTAAGGGTATTGCTACCGGGGATATGGGGGTTTCAGCCTCTGGAGAAGAGAAAGACAGCTATATGCCAGGCATGGAGCTGCATGCGAAATACACTTTATTTTCTGAAGGGTGTCGGGGTCATTTAGGTAAAGAGCTTATCAATCGTTTTAACCTGGATGAAGGTCGCGATCCTCAGCATTACGGTATAGGCATTAAAGAGCTTTGGGATATACCCCCAGAAAAACATCAGCAGGGGCTTGTGGTTCACACGGCTGGCTGGCCGCTAGCTGAAAGCGGATCCACCGGTGGAGGCTTCCTGTATCACCTTGAGAATAACCAGGTCGTTTTGGGTCTTATTACGGATCTAAGTTATTCCAACCCACATTTGAGTCCTTTTGAAGAGTTTCAACGATTCAAGAAGAGTCCTGTTATTAAGCAATATCTGGAAGGTGGCAAGCGTGTCTCTTATGGTGCAAGAGCCCTTGCAAAGGGTGGTCCCCAGTCATTGCCAGAAATGACGTTCCCGGGTGGACTTTTGATTGGCTGTGATGCCGGGACGATGAATGGTGCGAAAATCAAAGGCTCTCATACAGCCATGAAGTCAGGGATAATTGCTGCAGAAGAGGTCTTTAAAGCCGTTAGCAGCGGATCTGAAGGTGGTGACAGACTTGAGTCGTTCAATGAAGCATTTAAGGCATCCTGGCTTTATAAGGAACTGCACCAACAGCGCAACTTTGGTCCTGCCATGCACAAGTTTGGTAATATCTTTGGCGCAGCCTTCGCTTTTACTGACATCAATATTTTCAACGGAAAACTGCCTTTTACTTTGCATGACAAAACACCAGATTATGCGCAGTTAAAACCAGCAGCACAATGCAGCCCTATTAGCTATCCAAAGCCTGATGGTACTCTGACATTTGATCGTTTGAGCTCAGTATTTCTTTCAAACACCAATCATGAAGAAGATCAGCCCTGTCACTTGAGGCTGGCAGACGAGACTATTCCTCTAAAACAGAATCTCCCTGTTTATGATGAACCAGCACAAAGATATTGCCCTGCAGGTGTGTACGAGATCGTAGTTGATGAGAATAGTGGTGAAGACAAGTTTCAGATAAACAGTCAGAACTGTGTTCACTGCAAGACTTGCGATATCAAAGATCCGGCTCAAAATACCACTTGGGTGGCACCTGAGGGAACTGGCGGCCCCAATTACCCAAATATGTAGGTGCGACGAGAGTCGCGTAGGTTACTGGCCTATTCACCACTATACTGTTGATCATCAAAGATAATCTCTAGGTAAAGAGCGAGCATATCAGCTAAAAAATCGACCGGTTGCCGGGAGAAATTCCCGGTGATCGGCACTCGTAATGAGAGCTTATTGCATGGGTATTTCTTTGCTGAAACAGACCCGTGCAAGTGAATTTCTTATTCTCACCTGTTCGCAGTAGGGCTAAGTTATGTCCATCACCAGCCCAAACCGTTCAGATAGTGGGTTGACGCGTCTGACAGCGGATTTTACATCCGTCTGTCCTGTCGAATGTTGCCAGTTCCAGCGCGCAAGCTGGAAATGTCATTGTCTGACCGGAAGGTTCGATGATAAAAGACAGGGGGCCCAGCTATTTAGCTATCTTTCGGATACTACGCCAGAGATAGCGAACTGGAGGCTCCCATGTCTATTGTCAGTGTATTCTGTGATGTTGATGATTTCTGTATAACTTTTGAATCACAATGGCATAGGCAACTCATTTGTAATACCAAAAAGCTTCCTGTTTTATCAAAGCTGTCGCTCAGTGAAATAATGACCATCATCATCTATTTCCATCAGACGCTTTCTGGATACTGCGGACATTGGTGGTCTTAAAACAGTATTTACTGAAGATGCAGGAATACACTTTGAAAATCTCAGTTTTCCCAGTCAATAAAGGAAAAAATAATCTTGACCTGGTCGCTATTGAGCAAATAAAGCAGCTAAAATCTCGATACTTCGTGCCTTCTGCAATTTCAAACACTATTACCAGCGACTGATCACACCGCATAAGTCTGATTATTTCCCGAACCTGGTATCCTGTAACCGCT
>OODV01000089.1 GCA_900299555.1 uncultured Endozoicomonas sp. | reverse complement strand
TACCAGAGAAAAAACATATTATTGGTAAGCATTTTACTCAGCGTATAGAGAGGCAAAACCTGAATTTCAGGACACGTCTGAAGAGGTTGGCTCGACGATCTATTTGCTTTTCAAGATCAGAAGAAGTTCACGATAAAGTAATCGGAGAATTTATCTACCGAGAGCACTATCAACTCCTCTGAACTTTCACCCTTTAGTATTCATATTTACTATTGAAATTAGTGGTAAAACAAATATCCAGTTCTAAATTAATATCAAGCAGCCCATCCTCTAAATCATAGGTCTTCCATGATGTTCAGATATATAAAAAGAGTTTCTTTAAGCTTATTATTCTTTCTTTCTTCCACCGTATTCGGTGATGAATTATTCGGAGCCGAAGCCAATCAGTTTCATTGTGGCTCAATGATTGTTGAACTTCAGGATGACTGGTCAATCGTCTCACTTAATATAAAAAAAGGATCATTACAAAACGCCCGCTTATATCAGCAAAAGGAAGGAGAGGAATCAGCCTTTGTCCCTAAGTTTGCCAATACAACACTGGCGCATATCAAACAGGCTATTGATGATGGCAAGGTGGAAAAGCTCTCTATCATGGATTTTCCCCTTGAAGCAGAAATGGTGATTGCCCAGCCTCATGGCTCTAACATAACAACATTACACCTGACAAAAGGGGTCTGTAATGCGCTTCAAACTGGATCGGTTTCCGTCACACTTAAAGCTGGAAATCCAATGAACATCACTGTTTACCAGTCCGAACGAGATAGCCATAGCAAATTAACTGACCTACACAAAAAAGCCAACTACACCCCAGCTTATGTTCTACTGCCGTTTAATGATCCGGATTCACAGGAGAGTGATCACAGCTGGACAAAAGAGCTGAAAGATACGTTAGTGGATACGATTACCGAGAAACTGTCTCAGCAGGCCTTTAAAAACTGGCTTAAGTAAAAGTCTCTACACCGCTGCCTGATTGCCCGGCATATCGTCCAATCCCCTAACATTGGTATACTGACTCTCTTCACACCAACTTGTCTGAAACTGAACGCGTGCAAAGACTCAATGATCGACAGGCTGAGGCCGTAAAATATATTGATACCCCCCTGCTGGTACTGGCAGGGGCAGGCAGTGGTAAAACCAGTGTTATCACCACCAAAATTGCCTACCTGATTCAACAGTGTGGCATCAGCGCCAAGAATATTGTGGCCGTTACCTTTACCAATAAAGCCGCTCGGGAAATGAAAGAGCGGGTTAGCAAACTGGTAAAAGGCAAAGCCTCTTCAGGGCTGACGGTTTCTACCTTTCATAACCTTGGTCTGAATATTATTCGTCGAGAGTACAAAATACTGGGCTACAAACCCGGTTTCTCGATTTTTGACCAGCAGGATGCCCGATCACTGATTACTGACCTGATGCAACGGGATGCGTCTGCAGATGATAATGGTGTGGACCAGATTCAGCACTGTATATCTAACTGGAAAAATGACCTGATCACCCCGGCCCAGGCGCTACAGATGGCAAGACAGCCCTGGGAGCAGACAGCAGCGATTGTGTATGAGCACTATAACCGCATGCTGAAAGCCTATAACTCAGTGGACTTTGATGATCTGATCATGAAGCCGGTGGAGTTATTCAGAAACTACCCTGAATTTCAGCAACGCTGGCAGGAGAAAGTTCACTATATGCTTGTGGATGAGTACCAGGATACCAATGGTGCTCAGTATGAGCTGGTCAAACGACTGGTGGGCGACCGCCGCAAGCTGACCGTAGTGGGTGATGATGACCAGTCCATTTATGCCTGGCGTGGAGCCAAACCTGAAAACCTGGCACAACTGAAAGAAGATTATCCCAGCTTGAAGGTTATCAAGCTGGAACAGAATTATCGTTCTACCAGCCGTATTCTGAAAGCAGCAAATATCTTGATTGCCAATAACCCTCATGTGTTTGAAAAAACGCTGTGGAGTGAGATGGGAGTTGGGGATGAAATTCGCGTCATTAAATGCCGTAATGACGAGATGGAGTGTGAGCGGATTGCTACGGAGATCCTGACTCACAAATTGAGACACGAGAACAGCTATAAAGATTATGCGGTGCTTTATCGTGGTAATTTTCAATCGAGACTGTTGGAGTTAAAACTTCAGCACCATGGCATCCCCTACCATATCAATGGTGGTACTTCGTTCTTTGCCCGGGCCGAAGTGAAGGACATCATGGCTTATCTACGACTGCTGATTAACCAGGATGATGACAACGCATTTCTGCGGGTTGTAAATACGCCAAAGCGGGAGATTGGCCCATCCACACTGGAAAAGCTGGGCAACTACGCCAACAAACACAATATCAGCATGTACAAGGCCTGTGAAGAAGCAGGTCTGGAAGAAGATCTTGCACCTCAGTATGCAGAAAAGCTACGTCGCTTTACCGGGTGGATGGATGGTGTATCACGACGGCTGCAAACCAGTGAAGACCCGATGCAAGTGGTTCGTGAAATGATCGCTGATACCGATTATGAAAACTGGTTGATGCAGTACTCCTCAACACCGACACAGGCTGAGAAACGGATGGCCAACGTCTGGTTTCTGGTAGATGCATTGCAACAAACACTGGAACGGGGTGACGAAGACAGAACAGTCGAAGACGCTATTGCCAGACTGATTCTTCGGGATATGCTGGAACGTAACGAGGAAGAGGAAGATGCAGATCGTGTTCAGCTGCTGACCCTTCATGCTTCCAAAGGTCTGGAGTATCCCCATGTATATATGATGGGGATGGAGGAAGAACTGCTTCCCCACCGTACCAGTATTGAAGAGGACAATATTGAAGAAGAGCGTCGCCTGACTTATGTAGGCATTACAAGAGCTCGAAAATCCTTAACAATGACATTGGCTGGACAGAGAAAACAGTTTGGCGAAATCATTGATACGATGCCCAGTCGCTTTCTGGATGAACTTCCTCAGGAAGATTTAGTGTACACAGGCTTTGATGAGTCATCTCGTCAGGAAACGAAAAAAATGGCGGGTAAAATGGGACTTGATGCCCTGTATAAATCAATTGGCGCATGACGATGATAAGCAGAAGCCAAGGGTAACCATTCCTGGTTTCTGCTGCTTACTGATTTATAATCACTATACATTTAAACTGTCTGCGAGCGTAGTTGGTATCATGCAACCTGAAGAACCCTTTCACTAATTCAGATATTTTTTGAATCCTCCGCACCTGACTGCGAACAAAACCTATGAAATTATCCCTGGTCTTTAAAACGGTTTTTCCCAGCTTTTTCTTGAGTTGATTCCATACCTGTTGATCAGGATTCAGATCTGGAGAATAGCCTGGCAATAAGTGCAGCCCAGGCAGCTTCGGCTCATGCTCTACATAATCCCGCGTGTATTTTGCTCGGTGTGCAGGGTGGCCATCTGAAATAATAATGACGGGTCTGTCAACACTACGTACCAATGACTTCAGATAGCCAACAAACATGTACTGATCCATTTTCCCGATAAATGTCCGGTACATCAGGATACTTTCTGAACTCACTACTGAAACAATGTTCAACCTGTGTCTGGAGCCTGTCGTTTTTACAACCGGGGTTAGGCCTTTTATCCCCCATGCCCTCCCACGATGACACTTGGATTTTACTGTGGATTCATCGGGAAAGAAGATGATGGCATCTTGTTCTTCTGCTTGCCGGAGTATCGCGGGGTAACGCTCGTCAAGCCTCTCATCTATTTTTTGTATCTTGCTCCCAGACGCCCCAGCGAGGTTTCTGGGGTGTAAAACCCGGGCGTTTTAGCAGTTTGCGAACCCCGCCAAGCATATATTTAACCTGGAAAGTCTTCTCAATAAGAGCGGCTATGATCTGGCAAGTCCACAATGCAGTTTGATAGCCATAATCAATCGGTGTCCGAGTTCTCAGAAGCACCTTTAGTTGCTGTTCCTGCTCAGAAGATAGCTTTGGTTTAGGGCCAGCTTTCCCTGTACGGGTTTTCAGGCCATCCCAACCATCCTGGTTGTAACGGTCAATCTATTCATAAACAGTTTTTACTGAGGTTCCATACTTTCGTGCAAGATTGGTAGGGCTCATCCAATCATGCCAGAGCTTAATTGCAGCAAATCGAATCTCTTCCCTGAAGGCACCTGAAAGCCTGCGACCGTCGATATTGTTCATTAATGCCTCATTTATGAAGCGAGGGGTAGTATCAAATAGTGGTCGTTACTTATAACGGGTATAAATCAATACATGCTTATAAACAAGAAAGTTGCCCTTTTTTCGCTTTAATAATAATGAAAACTGCACACCGTAAAAAAACCAAAAAGTTATCACATGTCAACATTACAAAAACGGAGGAAATATTTCATTAATCACTATTTAAAAAACCATAGTGCAAAAAAATAAACACACATAGAAATATAACAACAACTGCCTTATATCTGTCTTTCACCACCCCTATCAGGAATAAACCGATTCGTAAGAAATGCCTAAAATTTGGATGATCGTCCACTGCTTTTCCTTCAAACCGACCACATGCTGTTCCTGATTATTGACCGTTAATACATTAATCCCCTGAAAGCAGAAGAAGACCCATCTTGCTGTTGGATTCTGGCAGGGCTTCTTTTTCTGGTTTGGAAACACACGACTCCGCTTTTTCAGTTCGTACCTTATTCTGTGCTGGATAGCAGCATAGACCATCAGGCAGAGTGTCATCACCATCAACAGCGCTTCAATGCGCTCCGGTTTCTTCAGATAGAGTGAAGAGACCAGAAAGTCCGGGCTTTTCAGGAAACGAAAGCC
>OODV01000354.1 GCA_900299555.1 uncultured Endozoicomonas sp. | reverse complement strand
CAGATTTCAGACTGGGTAATTAGACGGAAGGACGTGGGTTTATTTGGCGCTTACCATTAAAGGGTGATACCCCTCTTATAATAGCTGTTGCTAATGGGCATGATGATTTCGCTAATTCTATGATTTCATATGGAGCTGATATCAATTTATTAGATTACAACGGCAATAATCTATTATTTTTTGCTCTATGCTGGCGAGCCAAAATGGTAAATTCAGGTGAACCTTCTGAATTTATTTTTACTCTTATCCGTGATATGAGTATCGAATCCCTTTCGTCACAGGACAGTGTAGATGGGCGAAGTGTGTTACACCAAGCTGCAGAAAGAGACGAATATGGCGTAGTTGAGGAACTTATTAGAAGGGGCGTAAATGTTAATGTTAGGGCCGCTGATGGGTCTTTACCTCTTACATTGGCTGTTGAAGAGGATTCCTGGTATGCAGCCGTTGAGCTTGTCAAGGCAGGAGCTGAAGGCGTTGACGAGCTTCTTGATAATGGACTTACCCCACTTACCAAGGCCGCATTGAAAGGAGAGCGCGAAATTTTAGAAGCGATAGCTGAACGTGGAAATGTGGACTTAGACAAGGTGTTAGATAGTGGAAAAACGCATCGTCAACTACTGGATGAAGGTTATGAAGAGCTGAGGGAATGCCACGCGGGTTCATTGGAACATCAGATCCTCACAGCTGAAGAAGTCTATTCGATATTATTGGTTTGAGCACACTCTATGCACAAAAAAACCTCCAGACAAGCTCTACCGGATTCAGCTCTGGGGAATAAGGCGGCAGAAGATGAATCTCCAGAAGCCGCTTTTCACCTGTAGGATATTTCATAACCTTTTTGGCCTTATGCGCCGAGTGCCCGTCAGTCACGATCATCACAGGGCTTTCATGAGAATTGACGATCTGCTTCAAGAATTTGATAAACACATCTGCATTAAAACGGCCAGTTATGGTCATATAGCGCATTTGGCCTGTCCCAATGATAGCTGCGATCATGTTCGATCATGTTAATACCAGAACGTGCTCCGGTTTTGGTGACAGTCGGGGTTACGCCGTACCGGCTCCAGGTTGTGATACTGTGATAGTCAGAGCGTATACTGACTTCATCAATAAAGTAGATAATGGTACCGCTATCTTCAGCCTGCTTGCGTAGTGCGGGATAACGAGTACCCAGATACTCCTGCACTTTTTTTATCCTGGGCCAGGCTTTTCGAACAGGGACAGGGTTTCAGGCCAATGCGTCGGAGTATTTTGCTGACGGCTGGGATGCATAGTGATATCGAACTCTGTCCTGATAACAGCAGCGACAATGTCTCTGGCCCAGAGAGCTTTATAAAAACCGTAATCGGCTGGCTCTTTGGTGAGAATAATTTTGACCAGAATACCTTGTTGCTCAAGTGTGGGTTTTGAATTTTTGCTGTGAGCAATCGGGCGGGTTTTCAGGGCATCCATACCGCCTGAACGGTAACGTGAGATCCAGCGGTAAATACATGAGGAATCTGTTGCATACTCTTTAGATAGACTCTGAACCTTTGCTCCATCCAGTCATTTCTGAATAGCTTCAATACGGATGGCTTTTCTTACATCATGGGAAACTATACGACCGTCGACCTTACTCATGAGCACCTCAAAAACTGAGATGTTAGTACATCATTTCAATGGAATTGATGTGTTCCATTGGTCCTGAGATTGTCTAAGGATGTTGCCACTGCACTTCGCAAGCTCAGTGCGAACGGAGTGCAAAATATCAAGCTCAATGAAACGATGTACTAGGATATAAAAATCTGCCGTGCAAAGTTTTGGCTCATATCAATACCTACCTCAAAGCTGGATAGAGCTCGATAAAATGGATATAAGCATTGCTACACCCCTGAAACAAAGCCAAAGTGCTGACATGGAACCGGATAGGCATTTCGCTGAAGTCAAAGTCAAAAGTCAGTGTAGAACGGTGCAAAAAATAAGCACCTCCATGAATGTATTGAGTAAATATGGAAGCGTACCTGATTTAGAGCCGGAGGGCTCTGTGGTAGATAATGATGGAAATCCTGCCAAATCTGGAACATCGTCTCCTTTTAGCTGCTGGAGCACCATACTCAGATGTTGCAGGGCTGTCAGAAAAAATCGCCTATTGTTGAGGTAAGCACCGGTGAGCATCACACAACAGCCTCACCTATTGTTGAGGTAAGCATCGGTATGCATCACACAACAGCCTCACCAAATGTAATGCTATCGACCAATGGTCTTACCTATTGCTCTGCACTGGCAGTGTTGTATGGCATGGAGAGTGACACTGGTGTCTACCAGAATAGAACACTGATTCATTTAGTCGGAGGAAATATAGAGCAGGGATTATTTGGAGATTCTACGGATGCAACAGGGCTAATTGAAAGGCTTACCAGTGAAGTCTCTGAAAATCCTTATACAAAAGTCATTTTGGTTTTTGGCGTCGATTCTTCAAACTATTTTAGCAGAACGGTATTGGGACAGCGTAAAACGGGGCAAGAAGAGTGTAGACCGCTTCTCAGGCTGTTGGATAAAGCTCGGGAAATCGATATGGGGAAATCTGGTTCGTTGAAAGTAACGCCAACAGGACAAGCTGATTTAGGAAAAGGCGAGTGCTTTTCCAAAGATGCAATCGCCAAGCTGATCGAATCTGTAGGGGAATGAAATTTATCGAAGCCAAAGCCGGGCTCAACTGAATTGAACCCGGCCTGGGGATTAGCGACTGAAATGAATATTATCAATCAACCTGGCCTTACCCAGATAGCCCGCAGCAAGAATCACCAATGACTCCTCATTATGAGTAGCTGGAAGTAACGTTTCCGGATTGCAGATATTAAAGTAATCCGGCTTGAAGCCAGCTTGCGCCATCTTTGCAAACGCATTTCTGCGAAGGAGGTCAAAGTCGGTTTCACCAGCCTGAATAGCTTCCCGTGCTTCGCTCAGGCAGAGGTGCAGTGTTGGTGCTATTTCGCCACGCTCTTCCGGTGTCAGATAACCGTTGCGTGAACTCATGGCTAGTCCAGTCGGTTCTCGGGCAATAGGTGCGCCGAGAATTTCAACAGGAATAACCATATCTTTTACCATTTTTCGAATGATGGTCAGCTGTTGGAAATCTTTCTCACCAAACACCGCAATATCCGGGCGAACAATGTTAAAAAGTTTGGTGACTACCGTTGCAATGCCCCGGAAGAAGCCAGGTCGGGTGTTCCCGCAGTGCATACCGTCGAGAATATCGACACTCACATGCGTGTGGTTTTCACTGCCTTCAGGATAGATTTCATTGGTACTGGCTGCATAGAGCAGGTCAACACCGTGATCCATCAGCAGTTGCTGGTCCTGCTCCATGGTCCGTGGGTACGAGTCATAGTCCTCATTCGGACCAAACTGCAATGGGTTCACATAAATGCTTACCACAACAAAGTCACAGCTTTCTTTTGCCTTCTCGACCAGCGTCAGGTGTCCACCATGCAAATTTCCCATGGTAGGAACAAAACCAATGCGCAGACTTTCAGATCTGCGGGCGCTAACGATATCCTGAACTTCAGCAATGGAGTGTACAGTTTGCATGGGTGCTATCCGTTTATTCGAATCCGTGTTCCGGGCCAGGGAATGTACCGTTCTTTACTTCTTTAACATAGGCAGCAACAGCATCCTGTGCAGAGCCACCTTCAGCCATGTAGTTCTTTACGAACTTTGGTTTGCGTCCTGCAGTCATGTTAAGCATGTCGTATATTACCAGCACTTGGCCGTCAGTATCCGCACCAGCACCAATACCAATAACAGGAATCTGAACAGAACGGGTAATTTCTCTGGCCAGAACAGAAGGTACACACTCAAGTACAAGTACTGCAGCTCCAGCCTTTTCAAGCAGGATGGCTGCTTCAATCATGGCGTTGGCACGGGCTTCATCCCTTCCCTGTACCTTATAACCACCGAGCACATGGACAGACTGTGGTGTCAGGCCAAGATGAACACATGAAGGGATACCCTGCTCACGTAGACGGGTCACAATAGGCGCCAGCCAGGCTTCACCTTCCAGCTTGACGACTTCGGCACCCGCCTGCATAAGGCGCGTAGCGTTAGTCAGAGCCTGTTGTTCGTTGGTGTAGGAAGCGAAAGGCAGGTCTGCCATTAACAGAGAGTCATCTGCTTTCATACTGACACAGCGGGTGTGATAACACATGTCGTCTACAGTGACGGGAACCGTACTGGTTTGTCCCTGACAGACATTGCCAAGGGAGTCACCAACCAGTATCACTTCAACGCCCTGACTGCTGGCCAAGTGGGCCTGAGTGGAATCATAGGCAGTCAGGCTGGTGAATTTTTCACCCGATTTTTTCATCTCGGACAGGATACTTAGGGTGACTTTAGCCATGGGTAAAGACCTTGATTATTTGCTGCCGCGGATTATACGAGAAGTGTGAATGCTTGTCAGTTAAGGGCTTGGCGCAATGCCCAAGTTACCAGGTTTTCAGAACCTGGGATTTTCAAACCCATGGGTAGCTATCTGCGATCATATTAAGCCCCTGGTAACCCAGCTCATCAACCATGGATTTCAACGCAGTGCCATCCGGAAGTTCAAGGTCAGGTGCGACATCCAGCAAAGGACAAAGCACAAAGTTGCGGATATGCATCTGATAGTGAGGAATGGTCAGTCTTTCTGATTCAATGGTGTGGTTGCCAAAAAGAATGATATCCAGATCCAGAGTTCTTGGCCCCCAGCGGACAGAGCGAACTCGGCCGTGAGCTTTTTCTATGGTCTGCAGAGCATCCAGTAATTGAACTGGTTTTAATGTTGTATTGACAGCGACAACTGCATTGCAGTAATCCGGCTGGCCCGGAGGACCAACAGGATCACTGCGGTAGAGTCTGGAGCAGGCAGAAACGGCTATATGTGGCACACTGTCAATATTATCGACGGCTCTTTGCAGCTGAAGCTCTGGCTGCTCAAGGTTGCTACCCAGTGCCACATACGCGGTTTCTGCCATCAGGAATCTCCAGATTGGTTGTTGGATACAGCGTCATCAGAGCGAGGCTTCCGCCTGCGCCGTCGACGTTTATTTCCCTGTTTTTTCTGCCCTCCATGGCTGGAAAGTGACTTGATCATGGCGTGACGACCATGTACGTCTAATTCCTGTATTTCAGTCCACCATTGTCCTGCCGCAGACAGGTCTTCTCCAGACTGTTCTCTGAGCACCAGAAAGTCATAAGCGGCACGGAACTTGGGGTGTTCCAACAATGATTCGATAAGTTTGGGCTGTCTGCGTTCAAGTCGGATTTGCAGGTCCCAGATATCACGAACCATCATCGAGAATCGACGAGGAATGGCTGTATGATTACACTGATTGGTGATGACCGTCATGGATGCCTGCTGGAATGCCGGAACGGGAGGCATTCCCTGATTCTCCATAAGCTCCCTGGCCAGTCGCCTCATGGGAGACCACAATAGCGCTGCAAAGAGAAATGCTGGGGTTACCGGTCGGTTCTGTTTGACTCTTCTGTCTGTACTTTTCAGTGATTCAATTATCAGGGCATAAACATGTTTATCCTGCTCATTCAGCGCTTCATTAAGAGCGTGATCTGTTGCCGGAAAAAGGGGCGCAAACAGTTGGTACTCTCGCAACAGCTCAAAAGTTCTTACGCCATGGCCTGACTGCAGTAACTTCAATACTTCATCAAATAAACGCGCTGATGGAATATCCCTTAGTAATTGTCCCAGTTCACTGATTGGCTTCTCTGTTTCTGGTGCCATGCTGAAGTTGAGTTTGGCTGCAAAACGCACAGCACGAAGCATGCGAACCGGATCTTCATGATAACGGGTAATCGGATCCCCAATCAGCCGGAGAGTACCGGTACGAATGTCTTCAACGCCATTGCAGAAGTCAACTACACTGAAGTCCCGACCATCGTAATAGAGTGCATTGACCGTGAAATCCCGGCGCATGGCATCATCTTCCATGGTGCCATAGACATTATCCCTGAGGATTCTTCCTGAATCGGAGTGACTGGATTTCTCCTGACCATGGTGCTGCTCATGGTTTGCTCGAAAGGTGGCGACCTCGATCATGTCACGACCAAAGAGCACATGGACCAATTTGAAGCGTCGGCCTATCAGTCTCGAATTACGAAACAGCCTGCGAACATCCTCTGGACTGGCATTGGTTGCAACATCGAAGTCTTTTGGGTGAAGGTCAAGATACAGGTCTCGAATACACCCTCCCACCAGATAGGCTTCATAGCCCTGACTATTTAGCCGGTTAATGACCTTCAGGGCATTATCACTGATATTGCGACGTGAAACCGGATGCTTATCCCTTGGGATAATGGTTTTCTCAGGATCAATAATAGGCTGAGAGTGTTTTGCCTGATTTCTGTTGTGCATGAGCCAGAAAATAAGTGTGCCTCCAAGCACCATGACAGCAATCGCTGTTGTATAACTGAACATTCCGGTGCCTGGCATCATAAGTCTTGCATAAGTTGCATAGAAAGTGGGTTACCGTGGTTGTTTGTGACTCTTGACCTAAAGGGTAGGTACATGAGGATCAAGCTTATGATAGCACCAGTCTGATGCTTCACTCCATTTGTCTTGGCATTAGTGATAGCTGATGCAGGTTTTGATCAATGAAAAAGTTGAAATGATTCAGAATATTCATACCAAGTAAGCCATCAATATTTTGATCAACAGGGCCAAATTCAGCGGCTTCAAGATTACTGACAAGGAAGTCACCGATTTGGAACTGATCAAGACGATACAGCGGTGTTCGGTGGATACCCGTAGCAGTTGTCATGTCAATATATCCGATTTTTCTGGCCTGTTTTTTCTGTTGTAGCTCCGCAAGAATACGGTGTGGCAGGGTTGTCAGGCTAGCTCCGGTATCGATAAGCAGGCGTACATTGTGTTGATTACCCGCCATGGTGTCGACAACAAAATGTCCTCCGGATCCTGATAATGGCACGATTGTTTTTTTATTCTCAGAGTCTTCGTTGATGGGGAGTGGTAACAATCGGGCTAAAAGCTGGCTGGCTTGCTCATTGAGTTCATCATCCATTTGTAAAATGAGTAATTCCCGGATCGCGCTCTCGATATCATTGAGCATAAGGTAGCTTTCTGCCAGAGCCAGCCGGTAAAAACTGTAATCTGGCTCCAGATAACTCAACCGTAGGAATATAGGTATAAGGCCTTCAAGGTCCAGCCCCTTGCTTTCTTCAAATAGAGAGCGGGCCATTTGATGGATTTTTTCATCAAACCACCGTATTTCTTCCTTGGCATAGCTGTAGGATCTGGCATTTGTATAGACCTCCAGAGCCTTGGAGAACTGGCTTTCAGCAATATAGCAGGTAGCCAGTTCACTGAGCAGTTCATTGTCCTGATAATGGTGTTGTGTAAAAAACTCCAGAATTGAAATAGCCTGTTCAGAGTTATTGTTATTATGGTAGTGGCGAACCTTATTGATTAGTTCATGATGAAGCTCTGCTGCCATATCTGAATGAAACTTCTCATGATGCTGAAAAATGATTAAAGCGTCATCAAGCTGCTTTGAGTCAAGGGCCTGAATAAATTCGGAACGTATCTTCTGATGAGTTGTTTTAATGTTGACAAGAGATGGTTCGGTAGTACTTGTTGCAATTGTATGATCACTTAAGGATTCGGCTTTATTATTCGGAGCTACTAGAAGTTCAAATTTATTCTGGTTATCTCTTAGCCACCACCCCAGGGGAAGACCAATCATTATTGAGAGGATACACAGGATTGGGGCTTGAAAACGATCTGCTAGATGCAAGATTGACTCCAAATTGATTTATTCGTGAGTTGAGTCGGGAGCTACTTTATAGAACACTCAAGGTTTATGAATAATCTCTGTTGAGGAACCGTTCCTTTTCAGGAAACCTTCTGTGCGATTTATTAATAAGTGTATAGATAGGAGAATACGCTAATGAGTTCAAGTCATCAGAAGAAAGTCGCCGTTATCCTCTCTGGATGTGGTGTTTATGATGGTGCTGAAATCCATGAGTCAGTACTGACGCTCCTGAGTATTGAGCAACAGGGCGCAACGTATCAGTGCTTTGCTCCTGATATGAATCAGCATCATGTGATAAACCATTTAACGGGTGAAGAAACCGCAGGGCAGCGAAATGTTCTGGTTGAGGCAGCCAGAATTGCACGGGGTGATATCGAACCACTGGCTGACCTGAAGGTTGCTGATTTTGATGCCCTGATTGTTCCGGGAGGCTTTGGTGCAGCAAAAAACCTGTCGGATTTTGCTTTCGAGGGAGCCGAACTGCGTGTACAGGTGGATATGATGGTTGCCGTTAAGGCTTTTGCCGAAGCAGGTAAGCCCGTTGGTCTTATCTGTATTGCGCCGGTAATGGTTGGGCGCATTTTTGGGGAAGGTGTTATCGCTACCATTGGTAACGACGCTGCTATTGCCGAAGCGATGGAGCAAACCGGAGTCACTCATCAAGCCTGTTCAGTGGATGATATTGTGGTGGATGAGTCTCACAAGCTGGTGACAACACCCGCGTATATGCTGGCACAAAGCATCAGTGAGGCTGCCGCAGGTATTAATAAACTGGTTGGTAAAGTCCTTGTAATGACCCTCTGATTTTACTGATGTGTGGCAGTAGTTATGGTCACCTAGCAGAGTGATTTTACTCTCTTATGGAGGTGTCCATAACTACTACAGCACATCAGAATGGTTAATTCACCACAAGACTGGGCGTACCCATCAAGGTAAGCAGTGCAACGGGAGAACGCCGATAGAAACACTGATTGATGGGAAAGATATCTGGAAGGAAAAATTCATAGCCTGAATTTGACCTGACAGACACCTTCTTGAAAATCGGTAACTGTCAGGTCAGGTTTGAAATTCTACACTTGAATCCAGCAGCGCTCAACCGCTGAAAGTATATAACTAAAGCTTGTCTAATCAATTTCAGCTCTTAACATGATTTTCCAAAATTCTCTCAGCAACAGTCCTCCAACCAATAAAAATCCAACAAGTTGAATCAACAAAACTTATAGATAAAGTCATGAATTGAACCCAGTTTAAATTTCATGGTCTATAAACTCTATAACATACCTACTATTAATAAAATCAATCCAATGTCAAACTCAATCCAATTAACTGGAAACCAGTATAATCTGCCAACCAGTCAGCCTACACCTAGCAACTGCCGCTCTCATTTATTAGAAGAAAATATTATCAAATTAAAATTAGCCGGTGACGTAGCTACTTACCTTCTAAAAGCATCTCACAGAAGAGAGCCAGTTGATTTACGCAGTAGGGAGATTAAATCCAGAGAGTCACATGTGGTAAATTACACTGAGCAATCACTAAAACAAAAAAAGAGGCTCTGTGATCACGCCTTCAAAATAACTCAGGAAAGAGAAAAAAAATATTTTGAATCATCATCAGAACAAACACTATCTCATTTATTGGACCATATTCAGACTACTTATCTGAAATACTGGGAACTACAAAGAGTTGTCAAATTCATACCAAATGAAGTCCCCAGAGAACTATTAACTATTCCTGACGAACTTGAAAAATTCGAAAATCACATTGTTGATTTTTTTTTAATATGCAGTCCATTTGAAAATATGCAAATTCAAGATATTTTCTTGACATGCATATGGTATCATAGCGTCAAACATTCAAAAAATGAGACAGACTCAGCTAACCACAAATTAATAAGCAGTCGAATTTTATCCTTCTTCCAAAATAATGAAGTTCTCAATACTACAGTAGCCAAAATAAAGAAAAGAGTAACTTGCTGCGAACCAGCTTATCAAAAACTGCATCTAATTGATGATGACAAACTACCCGAAGCTATATTGTCAGTAATAGAACACTCACTTTGCGTGATTTTAAGACACAGAAATGCAAAGATAATTAGGCTAAATATCAATAAATTTATTACTGAAAACGAATTATTTAAAGAATGCAGGGTTTTAACAGAAACCAAATATAGATTTGATAGAATCTTCTGTGCTTTAGAGCTTATTGAACTTCAGGATTTTAATATCCACTTCCTACTAAATCCTGAGGAAAACTTACAATCAACCCAATCTAGCACACAGCCTGATTTAGCCCCTGAATCACTATTATTTAACGCTCTACATTACTGTGGCTCAAGCGAGATTAGATATAGCTCACCCGATATTGGTTTGGTAGCACTTGAAAAAATTCTCAAATTCATTCATCTCCCTGAATTCAGAAAGAAAGTAATTGGAATGGAGAGAAGCATCTCGACATCCGGTAGCCATCAATCTGACTGGAAGGCCATCTATAACTTTCTTATTCATGGTAACACAGAGGCTCTTATAAATATCCATAATAAAGATACCAGAAGCTATTTATCCGCAATTTTCAACTATCTTAAAAATAACTATAAAACAGCAGAGAGCGAGCTAAAGAAGTCTCGTTTACCTGAGGCATCATGGCTACATAGCAAAATCCAGAAAGAAAAGGGAAACTTGAATGAGGCTATTAAACATTCGAAAATAGCGTTACAACGTGGTCTTGATGCTGCAAATATGCAATTAGCTTTACTACTTATCATGCAGAATCATCCCATTAAAAGAGAAATTATTCACCTCCTTGAAAAGTCCATAGAACACTATAAACATCTTAACACCAAGGATTTTCCACTCTATATTCAAGGTATCATTGATGAAATTGAACAAGATCTAGATGAAGAACAAAGAACGCTGCCCCCCCAACCAAATATTAAAAAACATAAAGCCAGGAAAAAAAATCAACATCAAAAACCAACAAAAACAAGAGATATTACAAAACCAAAATTTAACAAAGAACCTTACCCTACCAATAATGATGATTCATTTTCAGCAAGTGCTTCCAATGAAAGGTTCCAAAAAGACCATATAACACGAATCTCCAGATCAAAATTAGCATCTATAAGTCTGTCTGTGACTCAAGCATTGTACTGTAATGATTATGATCGCGCTTACCAATTACTAACCAGCTCCTGCCAAGCAACTAGACTGACTTTACAACAAGCCAGTTTCGCCCACATGGATTTATGGAATCTAAGAGTTCTATCAAGAGACTCTGAATATCTGGAAGCCTTATATGAATCAGCCCGAAAAGAACAAAAGAATATTAAATTTAACATCCTTGCTCAAACTGGAGAAATATTAATAGAATATGGTCTTAACCGGCAAGAGAGTGAAGATGTTTTATTGACCGAAAATGTTGGGGAGGCAAAGACTTCTATCCAAATTCTGGCAATTGATAAAGCACTAAGATGGCTTTGCTGCCTACATGCATGCGATCAAATTTTAGATCAATACAAAGATAAATGGAAAGAAAGGCCATTAGAGATCGCTATCAATCTATTAAAAGAATTTGAGCATGGTTTGACACTTACATTTGTCACCGGCTCGTTTTTATCTTTCCTAGGGCACACATATGGTGATATGGCTGCTGATTGTACTGATAAAAAAGAACACAACAGCCTTAAACAGAAAGCAAAAGATTTCTATAAAGCGGCCAATTTATTTAATAAATGGAGAAATACCTTGAAGAGCGACCGGAAGTTAAGTAGTCGAATTGCAGCAGCCACCCCCTTAGGAAATATTCAAAAAGTCAGAGCGCAACAGAAAACAGCATAGAACCTTATCGATTACCAATTATAACAGGATGTGTGAGTTTCAGGCTGAGATGAGCCCCTCAAATTGCGCAGGCTCCTTTCCTGCCTGAATATTGAAAAAAGATCCTACTGTGTAGGCAAGTAGCTTGCGTCCCATGCGACTGGTCAGATGCCACATATCCCTGCAATTACAATGTTCAATATCAAAGTACTTCACTAACTGACCAATCGTCGTCTCTATTCTTCGGCGAATGCGCATGACCAGACTGACAAAGCTTTTGGGCCGCTCATCCCTCATATTTCGTCGCAGCGGTGTCTGCAAGTCAATGCCTGTTAATGCGCAGTCATGTTTCAGTTCAGGGCGAATATAACCTTTATCTCCCAGTAGCAACCCTGTTAATTCATCAAAAAAATCATAGGCCGCATTCCGTTCATCAACATTGGCTGCCGTGAGTTGGAATGCTGAGGGGATGCCTCTCTGGTCAACAACAAGGTGTCCCTGAAAGCCATAAAAATCTTTCTTTTTTGATGCACAGTGTCCATACCATGCTTCACCTTTGAAACAACGGCTTCTCGGAGCCCTTGTTCTAACGCAGACGTCGATGGGGAAACCATCAATAATATGGAGTCCAGAGCTATCTGCGCCGAGCATTTGCACTAACTTCTTATGCAATAGCTGCTTTACCCGCCAGAGGTTGGCACCTTGCCTGACAAATTGGGATCGATCTGGCGGAGTTGGGAAACAATGCAGCCAGTCCCGTCGGAAATATTTCCATATCGCCTTATCTTCATGAATGCCAGGCCATTCAGCGACGATTTCCATCGTGAGCACTTCACTGCCAGAGAGTTTGGGCGGTGTACCTCGTTTACGAATAGGCTCGCTGACGATTGAGGAATATAAATCGTCGATCAGGCAATAAACACTGATGATAAACTCTCCAAGGGGCATGGCAGTCACTGGCTTTTTCCGGCAAAGAAATACTAGACAGTGGTCATGCCCCTCATTGAGCTTTATCAAAAAACTCACACATCTCGCTATTGATAGCTTTCTTAAATAACTACTGGCTCATCAGAAGAGGTGTTTTGGTCATATAATTCAGTGAAAGCTATCGGGGAATCAGTACATACAGCTTGCCAGGTTCCTGTTGCGGTCCTGCGAGAAGAGCTGCATCTTTGCCAAAACCCATGTAGATATCACCTCGAGCGGGGCCTTTTATAGCGCTGCCGGTATCCTGGGCAACCATCATCTGTTGAAACTTCTCTCCAGTAGCGGTTAGGCGGGTATCAAGCCATACTGGCAATCCAAGAGGGATATAGGATGGGTCGACAGCCAGCGTTCTTCTGCTGATAGCAGGAACTCCCTGAGCGGTTATAGCGCCTTCATCAGAGAAACTGAAAAAAATATAGCGAGGGTTCTGAGTGAGTAGCCACTCTTTTTGGTCAGGATTTTGCTCCAGCCATGTCTGAATGGTTTGCATGGAAACGTCTTCAAGCTCTCCTTTCTGTTTAAGTATTTTTCCAATGGCTACATAGTTGTGACCGTTGTTGCCGGCATAACCTACATGAATTATTTTTCCATCAGGCAATTCTATATTGCCTGAGCCCTGAACCTGCAGGAAAAATTTGTCCACTGAACTGTTCAGCCATAACAGCACATCACTGTCTTTTGGCGTCTGTTGATCTATCTCTGCCCGGCTGCCATAGGGTTTCAGAAACCCTTTCTCGACTCGGCCAACCAATCCCTGACCACTGAGTCCAAAGTCGGCAAGACGGACTTTCACCAGGTCATGAGGGAGTTTCAAAAGAGGCACAGAATACTCTTCAGAAGGAGTAACATTGCCCGGAATAACAGGTGAGTAGTAGGCGGTAAATAAGCTTCTATCTTGAGGGGAGAGTCTTACCGGTACAAAGTTTTGCTCGAAAAAGGCTTTTAGCTGACGGTCTGGCGTTTGCACCAGCTCTTTACAGAGAGATTGCCACTGCTGGTAACTTCCCCAAGGGCTTTTTTCGGTCAGTACTGAACGATTCAGGCGTTGGCAGCTGTTGAGCAATGCAGGTCTGACGCCAATGGCCTGTTCCTGGCTCCACCCTTCAAGATCGCTGAATTTAACTGGCTTTTGTTCTGGTGTTGTTGTTAATAAACCGCAACCACTGATCAGTAGAGTAAATAGCGCAGAGGCACATTTTACAATGTACCGGCTGGCCGGGCGATGATGGCGGAACACGGAGTATCTATGGTGCAGGTATGCAGAGATCACGTTAGCGCTTTCTGATCAGATGTGGGTGGTTAGATAGAGAGCCAGACTTACTCTAAAAAGTCGAATAGAGTCTGGCTCTTTTTTGCAGCTGAGGATATTTATCCCTCTGATGGCTGCTATAAAGCCGAAGGTGCTAGCATCTCATTCATCAGTTTGGCTACTTCCTGATCAATATAATATAGACCTTTGTGTTCCATACCGATCATATCAATTTTATCAAGGATGGACTTAAACAGCTTCTCTTCTTCATGCTGCTCAGCAACGTACCACTGCAGGAAATTGAACGTTGAGTAGTCCTGCTCGGTAAATGCGGTATGGGCCAGGGCGTTGATTTTTTGGGTTACTGTGCATTCATGCTCGTAAGTTGCCAGAAAGACATCACGCACAGAAGAGAATTCGTGGGGCGGGGCATCGATACCACCCAGAATGGCCATGGCTCCAGTCTCGTTTACATAGTCGAAGAGCTTTTGCATGTGCTCCATTTCTTCACGAGCGTGACGGCGAAGAAAGTGGTTACAACCGTCCAGCCCCTGACTTTCGCACCAGGATGCCATTTGCAGATACAGATTTGAAGAGTAGAACTCCAGATTAATCTGCTCATTCAGTTTGTCGATCATGGTTTGGCTGAGCATGGGAGACTCCTGACATTTTTCGATATTTGAGTGGTTATACCTGTCGCCTTTGAAGTCGCTATTTTGCGGCTACGTGCTCTCTATCGGGTCACCTGGCCTTCTGAGGCTTCACTTACTTGCCGCCACATAGCAACTCCAGGCGTTGTGGGTATGGGGCTCATTAGGATTCGCAGTTAAAACGAAAGCAGTCATTCAGACTGATTACGAATAATTATCAATAACCTTATTAAATATCTGGTCTTTGCGGGGGATTGTAACCCATAGTTCACTTCCATGGGCTATAGGAATTTAATATTGAGACTCAGGTAAGTGAACAATCAGGCCTTCCATCTCATCGGTCACGGTAATCTGGCAGCTAAGCCTGCTGTTTTCTTTTGGCTCACGGACAACATCCAGCATTTCATGCTCGATGCCTTCAGCAGTGCCCACAACGTCTACCCAAGCATCGTCAATAAAGCAGTGACAGGTTGCACAGGAGCAGGCGCCGCCACATTCGGCCAGAATACCATCAATCATATTATCAACCGCACCCTGCATCAGCGTGCTTCCTGTATCAATTTCTGCTTCGTATTGATTGCCATCATGGGTAATGAATTGAATCAGCGGCATGGGAATCCTTCACTGTCTTTTTTATTGTTGCTTCACTCTATCGAACCCGTCTGTTCATGAAAAGTGGTAATGAAAGCCTTAGGTCCTGTTGACATAAGGTTTCTTTCTCAGCTCAAGCCAGAACACTCCTGACCAGGCGCAAGGACGCAGGAATATCGATGTCTTTCAAGTTCTTGCAACAACGGCAGAAGCATTCTGTCTACGCGCCCGGCTGGGTTTGGAAGCTTATGTCAACAGAACCTAAAAAAGGGAGTGGAATGTCACTCCCATGAAGCGTCAGAGTAATTTACTTACTGTAAATACCCGGTGTATCAAATGGCCCATTGCAACCCAGTTCCGAGTGCTTACCAGGGTGAGGAAGAAAGAACTCATGCATCTTGAGAAAGTCAGCGGGTAAATCGCCAAGCATGTTCATGGGGTTACCAATAATGACTTTTCTATCCCGGAAATCGAAGGCAATGGGTACAACAGGCACATTGGCTCCCCGGGCAATATGATAAAAGCCGGTTTTCCAGCGCTGAACTTTTGAACGAGTCCCTTCTGGTGCAATGACCAGCACGAAATGATCGCTGTTCTTGATCTCGTCGATCGCCTGGTCAACCCTGTTGATGGACTTGTCACGCTCAATTGGAATCCCACCGAGTCTTCGCATTAATATGCCCAGAGGCCAGAAAAACAGAGAGTGTTTGGCAAAAAAACGGACACGTATTCTGGTGATCAGCTTGACCGCAACGCCAACGACGAAGTCCCAGTTTGACGTATGATGGGCGACGATAATGACATATTTGCTAATACTTTCAGGCAGATTTCCCTCAATCCTCCACCCGCCAAGCAGCCATAGAACAAAGCGCCCGAGAGTAATTTTGAATGGGTTTCGGGGAAGATAGTTGTCGTTAATTGATGATTGCATGGTAATAAAGTGTCATGTACTAAAATACTCAGACCTGATTATACCTCCTTACTGTTATCGGCCGGGTAATTTTCCCTCCGGCTTCTTCTGTATACACAAGGTATTGTTATGAGTTTCCTTGTCTCTCCCTCCAATAAACAGGTAAAAACCAATGACCGCTGGCATAGTGCTGCACAGCAACTGGCAGAGACTGCCGGGGTTGGTTTTAATGGTACTGAGCCCTGGGATATTCAGGTACAAAACCCATGTTTCTATCGGCGTTTGTTTCAAGAGGGGCTGATAGGGCTGGGTGAGAGTTATATGGAAGGCTGGTGGGAGTGCGAAAGGCTGGACTTGCTGTTTACCCGTTTGGTGGAGGCGCATCTTGGTGAGAAAATGCCAAAGCAGCTTCCAATCTTAATCAGCTTGATATGGGCCCGTATCGTGAACAGGCAATCAAGGCAGCGAGCATGGATAGTCGGTGAAGAGCATTATGACCTGGGTAATGACTTGTTTGAGGTTATGCTGGACTCACGAATGCAGTATTCCTGTGCATATTGGCAGGAAGCTAACAGTTTAGAAGAGGCTCAAGCGTCGAAGTTGGACTTGATTTGCCTAAGCTGGCCATCGAACCCGGAATGAAACTGCTTGATATTGGCTGTGGCTGGGGAGGTCTGGCGGAATATGCAGCCAGTCACTACGGAGCCTCTGTTGTTGGTATCACGATTTCAAAAGAGCAGTATCAACTGGCCAGAGAGCGGTGCAAGGGGCTGGATGTTGAGATCAGGCTTCAGGACTATCGAGATTTGAACCAGAAATTTGATCGGGTTGTTTCTGTCGGAATGTTTGAGCATGTTGGCCCGCGCAACTACGACGCTTTTTTTAAAGTTGTAAAGCAGGCTTTGTCAGAAAATGGTCTTTTTCTTCTGCACACCATTGGTTCTCTGACAACAGACCTCACGGTTAACCCATGGATTGAAAAATACATTTTCCCCAACGGTTGCCTGCCATCCATGTTGCAGATTACCCAGAGTTCAGAAGATTTATTTGTTGTAGAAGACTGGCATAACTTTGGCGCAGACTATGACCATACTCTGGTGGAATGGGAAAAGCGATTTACTGCGGGCTGGCCTGACTTAAGAGGAAATTACAGCGATTCATTTTATCGGATGTTCCGTTATTATTTACTGTCCTGTGCTGGCGGATTTAGAGCCAGAGATATACAGCTCTGGCAGATTTTGTTCAGCTACCAGGGGGTTCCCGGAGGAATAAGGGTCCCTCGTTAACCGTTAACGTTGGCAGTGACAGCAATAACAACTACTGCGGTTTCCCAACTTTATTTCCTTAATGGTCTTGCCACACTTCAGGCAGGGTTGGCCTGTCCGGCCATAAACAGCCAGCTCCTGTTTGAAGTAGCCGGGTTTGCCATCACCGCCTACGAAATCACGTAGTGTTGTGCCACCTTGTTCAATTGCTTTGGCCAGGGTTGCTTTGATTGATTCAACCAGCTGTTCGTAACGGGCCCGGGAGATTTTCCCGCAGGCTCTGCCAGGTCTTATACCGGCTTTGAACAGTGCTTCGCTGGCATAAATATTACCAACTCCGACGACCACTTTGTTATCCATGATAAAGGTCTTCACCGACTGGCTTCTCCCTCTGGACATTTGATAGAGCCGTTGAGTTGTGAATTCACTGTCCAGTGGTTCCGGTCCCAGATGTTTAAGAAGCTTATGTTCCTGGAGCGGTCCTTCAGACCATAGAACAGCCCCAAAACGGCGGGGATCAGTGTATCTCAGGCGTTGACCATCAGTCAGAAGAATATCGATATGGTCGTGCTTTTGTGGCGGCGAATCCTTTGTCAATACTCTCAGGCTTCCCGACATCCCCAGATGCACAATCAGATGACCTGAACCGGTATCCAATAACAGGTACTTTGCTCTTCTTTTTACATGGTGAATGGTTTTCCCGCTGAGAAGTTGATTAATGTTGTCCGGTACTGGCCAGCGAAGTCTTGGCTCACGGACAATAACCTCTCGGATGGTGTGTCCTTCAATATGGGGCTGGATACCTCGCCGGGTCGTTTCAACTTCTGGTAGTTCCGGCATGTTCATTTTCTCCGTGAGTGCTTGCAACGGGTTCTTTTTAAAAGCGAGAGAGTGGCCGTGTGAGAGTATCCCAGCTTTCTAAAAAGGAGTCATGAGTAAACAGCAAGGTAATAGCAATTCATGTTTATAACGGGTTTAGACAATTAAAATTGGTATAAGTGTAAACACCGCGCATTATTTCGAAATGAACAATCATTCTATTATTTGATTCGCTGATAGAATATGAGCCCCATCGCCCCGGGTCTGTATGGTGTTGGGTGTATTCTGTGAGCGAAAATGAGAACAAATCTTTCAGCCTTTGCCCGCTATCGTGCGGAGCTTCGTGAACTGCTTTATCTGGCTGGGCCAATTATGGGGGCCCAGCTGGCCACAACAGGGATGACCTTTGTTGACACCAGTATGGCCGGACAATATTCAGCCATGGATCTGGCGGCCATCGCCCTGGGCTCCAGTATCTGGATGCCGGTCTACCTGTTAATCCGTGGAATTTTAATGGCTATAACCCCAACGGTTGCTCACCTGTACGGTGCACGTCAGACCGGTGAGATTGGTGGTCAGGTACGTCAGGGGCTGTGGATTGCTCTGCTAATGAGTCTTCTGGCCCTTGGTTTTATTTACAAATCCGATGTCGTACTTCAATGGTTGCAGGTTGAGCCTGAGATGGCTGCCAAAACGCTCGAGTATCTAAAAGCACTGGCCTGGGGTATTCCTGCAATTTGTTTGTTTCAGGCGCTTACCTGCTACTGCGAAGGAATGGGGAAAACCAAGCCCGGTATGGTGTTCAGTTTCATTGCGCTGGCCCTGAATATTCCACTGAACTATGTACTGATTTATGGAAAGTTCGGGTTCCCTGAGCTTGGCGGTGTTGGCTGCGGTTATGCGACAGCCGTTTGTTTCTGGGTCATGTTCCTGATGATGGCGGGTTACACCATGCTGGGTCAGCAGCATCGTAAGATTGGTTTGTTTGACCATTGGGACTTGCCCAGCCTGAGCATTATTTCCAGTCAGCTAAAGCTGGGGGTGCCTATTGGTCTGGCCATCTTCTTTGAAGCCAGTATCTTCTCGGTGGTGGCACTGCTGATTGGTAAATTAGGTGCAATCGTGGTTGCGGGTCATCAGATTGCCCTTAACTTTACCTCACTGGCCTTTATGGTGCCGATGAGTCTGGCGATGGGGCTGACCATTCGTGTAGGGCAGGCATTGGGTGCCGGTAAAACCGAGCAGGCTGCATACTCCAGTTATGCGGGTATTGCGACGACTCTGGTCAGTGCGACAGTGAGTGCTTCCGTCATGATGTTCCTGCCTGGAGTAGTGACTTCCATTTATACACAGAATCCGGAAGTTGCTATTCTGGCTGCTCAACTATTGGTTTATGCGGCACTGTTCCAATACGCCGATGGTATTCAGATTGCAGCCAACGGTGCATTGCGTGGCTATAAAGACACCCGTGTGCCTATGGCAATGATTCTGTTTGCCTGCTGGGGAGTCGCATTACCTCTGGGTTATATCCTGGGGCTGACGGACTGGATTGTTGAGCCAATGGGGCCTCATGGCTTATGGATTGGTCTGGTGACTGCTTTGACCATGGGCGCTTTCCTTTTGACCCTGCGTCTGCGTGCCATCATTCGCCGGAATCGGATGCTGGCCTCTGAAATCGTGCCGATGCCCGCCTGACCCTGAGATCAGGTGTCTATTGTGAGAGAGGGCTGCGCTCTTCTATAATGCAGCCCTTTCCTGAAATCTGTATTTAAGGAAATTCCTTTCTGGTCTGCGTTTCAGGCCAGGTTACATCGTCGCTGTGCGAGTGAACTCATGAGTAAAACGAAAGTACTGACAGGTATTACGACAACTGGAACACCACACCTGGGTAACTACGTGGGGGCTATCAAGCCTGCGATTGAGGAAAGCTGGCGTGACGATATTGCTTCGTACTATTTTCTGGCTGACTATCACGCATTGATCAAAGGTCGTGACCCTAAGCGCATCCACCAGTCTACGCTGGAGATTGCGGCTACCTGGCTGGCACTGGGTCTGGATACGGATCGCGTGACCTTCTATCGTCAGTCAGACATTCCGGAAATTGCCGAGCTGAACTGGATTCTTGGCTGTATGACCGCCAAAGGCCTGATGAACCGTGCTCATGCTTATAAGGCAGCGGTTCAGGCCAATGAAGAAGCCGGTGAGCAGGATCCGGACAAGGGAGTGACCATGGGGCTGTTCTGCTATCCGGTGCTGATGGCGGCAGATATTCTCATGTTCAATGCCCATAAAGTGCCGGTGGGCCGTGATCAGGTTCAGCATATTGAGATGGCCCGGGATATCGCGGGTCGTATGAATCATCATTACAAGACAAAGTTTGTTTTGCCTGAAGCAGTCGTTGGTGAAACGACGGCGGTACTGAATGGCCTTGATGGTCGCAAGATGAGCAAGAGCTACGATAATACGATTCCGCTTTTTGTGCCTGAAAAGAAACTGCTTAAGCTGATTCGTAAGATCAAAACCAACTCATTGGAGCCTGGTGAACCAAAAGATCCGGATACCTGCACTCTTTTCCAGATCTACTCTGCATTTGCCGATGCCACCCAGATTGAAGTGAAACGTCAGCAATATGCCGATGGTGCTGGCTGGGGAGATCTGAAAAATGAGCTGTTTGAGTTCTTAAATGAGCATTTGAAAGATCCTCGTGAGCGCTACAATGCATTGATCGAAGATCCGGTATTTATCGAAAAAGAGCTGCTTAAAGGGGCTGAAAAGGCTCGGGCTGAAGCCGCGCCTTTCCTGACGTCTATTCGTCAAGCCGTAGGCCTCAAGCCGCTCGCATAAAATTCTGCAGTCGCCTGTAAGTTCGGCTTTCCTTTAGGAAAGCCGACAATAATAATGATAGGCATCATCGCTCGACTGGATATCCCATGAACATATCAAAGTTAGTTGCCATTCTGCTGAGTGCGCTCGTGCTGTCGGCTTGTAGTCATCTGGATGGTATTCTCAAAGACAAGGTTCAGCAAAAGGTGGAATTTGATTTGACCCGTCTAGATGCCGATGGTCTGTATGGCCCAGCTGATGGCAAACGGTCCCTGAGTTATGAGTTCTGTATTCCTGCACATGTGAATACCGCACGGCAGGTGATGTCCATTGACCCAACCGCAATTGTCTACAAAGAATCCCCAGGACGTTTACAGTGTGGTAAGGAACAGTATCTGGTGGTTGGTGATACATATCAGGCCAATTACCTGGTGACCCTGAAAAAGCTGGTTGAACTGGAGTATGTCACCCGGATTCAAGAGACATTTTTTGAGTAAACATAACCGAAGAATCAGCTATCGATAAGAATGAACCCAAGAGATAAAGCTCCGGCCCCTCAATTATCAGGCATTCTGATACGTAACCCAGTGGTTCGGTGGGTCTTTAAAGTCTGTGCCCTGCTTTGTGTTGTACTGGGTTTTATCGGTGTTTTCCTGCCGCTGTTACCCACTACGCCCTTTCTATTGCTGGCGGCTTTTTTCAGTTTACGGTCATCTCCAGTCATTCACTCCTGGCTATTGAATCATCAGGTGCTGGGTCCCCCTTTACGCCAGTATCTTGATGAACGCAGTATTTCCAGAAAGGTTTATATCCGCGCGGTTGCTTTCCTCTGGCTGACCATGAGTATCTCAATCTGGATTGTAAAACTGGTATGGGTTAAATACTTGCTTGTGGCTATAGGTGTCAGCGTGACGATGTATCTGACAAGGTTGCAGAGAAGGGGTGCCAGAGAGCGCTCCTCCTGACGGCTGGCAGAAGGCAAAAAGCACTCTATAATTTTGCGTTAAGGTTTGCCTGACTCATTACTTATTAATAGTTGCTGGTGGACTCCAGTGGCGCAGGGTGCCTGTTTGATCAGTAAGCTTTCAGGCTGAGATTATACCTGTTGAACCTGAACCGGTTAGTACCGGCGTAGGAACTGCCATAAAGCTACCGCTTATTCTATAGACATTCTGGAGAGGTGCTTTGCCTCTACGTTATGTTCACAGCATAGGTGGTGCTGTCCTCTTCGGGCCTTTATGCGTCACGTTATTCGATGACTTCTATCTGTCGTGAGGATTAACGCATGACTGCAACGCCTCGGCTTTCCATGCTTCTCAACTGGTATGCCAACCCCTATCACACCCCTGTTTTTATGGCTCACCACCTGGGTTTTTATAAAGAAGAAGGGCTTGCTCCCGCCATTATGGAAACCACTGATCCTTCAGATGTAACCGACTTGATCGGTCAGAACAAAGTGGATATTGCATTGAAAGCGATGATTCATACTTATGCGGCCAGAGCCAAGGGCTATAAGGTTGTTTCTGTGGGCACGTTGTTTCATGAGCCCCCAACGGGCCTTATTTTTCTAAAGTCCAGTGGCATTAAGGGATTTGATGATATCCGGGGAAAAAGAATCGGCTATATCGGTCGGTTTGGAAAAATCATCATTGATGACCTGGCCCGTAGGGCAAATATTGAGCCTGATGCCTATGAAACGGTTCGTGTTGGTATGAATATTACCGATGCCATTATTCAGAATAATGTGGATGCTGGCATGGGGATAGGCTGCTTTCAGCAGGTGGAGCTAGAGCAGGTCAGTGGTCAGGAGACCGGTATGTTACGGGTGGATGAACTAGCCGGGCTTGGGTGTTGCTGCTTCTGTTCAATCCTTTTCCTGGTAAACGAGGCCTATCTGGAGAACAATCAGGAAAATGTGAGACGGTTTATGAGAGCGACCCTGAGAGGGACTCAGTGGACGCTCGAAAATCCCGAAAAAGCATATGAGCTACTATGTGAGCAGATTCCGAGATTGAGAATGGATACCTTCAGGAAAATTTATATCAGTTGTCTTCCCTATTTCTCCCGTGATCTGATTAATGTGGACAGAGACTGGGAGAAAGTTGGCCTTTACGCTCAGCAGCTTGGTATTACGGATGAAACCATGGATTGCCACAGCTGTTATACCAATGAATTTTTACCTGACCGTCCTTACTCTACTCTTGAACCGCTGGATGGGACGTACATTTCTGAGCAGCTTAAAGCTTCATAGAATCATCAGATTTATAATGAGCCTCGGGTAAACAGAAGTCTGGTTTCTGGCCAGACTTCCCGACTCTGTTCTTACAACAGTATTTTTATAAAACCATCTGCCTCATACGACATTTGAATTACACTTTATGCATTGTCAGCCTGATTTTCACCGGTGATGATATGAGTAAGCAGATTCTCGTTCTAGGAAGTATTAATGTTGATCATGTTCTGAGGGTTGATTGTTTTCCAAAGCCAGGCCAAACCATCACTGGTTCCTCTTATAACATTATGGCTGGAGGCAAAGGTGCCAACCAGGCGGTAGCTTGTGCTCGCCTTGGTGGTAACACCCATATGCTTGCCTCGATTGGTCAGGATGATCTCGGGCGGGAAATTGTACAACAGCTGTCTGAAGAGGGGGTTGGTACTTCAGCGATCACAGAGGTAGATGGTACTGGTACAGGTGTCGCTCTGATTTTCGTCAATGCAAAGGGCGAAAATATGATTGGTATCGATTCTGGTGCGAATAACTGTCTTACTGAAGCATTTGTTGATCAGAATGATCAGCTGGTTAAGGCGGTAGATTATCTACTTCTACAGCAGGAAGTTCCTGACTCTGTGAATCTCCAGGCTATAGATATTGCAAATAAGCATAATACTGCCGTAGTGCTTAACCCTGCTCCGGGTAGAGACCTTCCTGATAGCATCTTTTCTCTTATTGACTTCATTACACCAAACCAGACAGAGGCTGAAATACTGACGGGCATAAAGGTCACTGATCTTGAGTCCGCAAGCATTGCCGCAGCCATTCTGCACGATAAAGGAATTAATTATGTGGTTATTACCATGGGCCACAATGGTGTTTATGTGTCGTCAATGGATACAGGTTATCCTCAGGGTATTCTGATACCAGGGTTTCCTGTTAAACCCATTGATACAACCGCTGCTGGTGATACCTTTAATGGTGCTTTGCTGGTGGCTTTGGCGGAAGGAAAGCCATTGGTTGATGCTGCTTTTTTTGCTAATGCCAGTGCCGGATTGTCAGTGATGCGCTCAGGATCACAGTCATCTATACCTTATCGTTTTGAAGTGGAGCAGTTTATTCAGTGTGACCAGGAAATAGCTGAAGTGAACTGTTCTCTGCATACCTCCTGAACTCTGTATTGTTTTGATTTCAAAGGCTAATGCAGATACTCTGGAATCCTTTAGCCCCAATGGATACTGACCGCTAATTGTTAAACGTGATTGACTCATCTGTCTTTCACCACACCAATTGATATTTTCCTGAAACCTGTTGTCAAAGGACTGA
>OODV01000025.1 GCA_900299555.1 uncultured Endozoicomonas sp. | reverse complement strand
CACACACACACACACACACACACACACACTGGGATGTCAGAGAGAAAGGAAACTCACACTCATTTCCTCCGTGTGGTTTCGGTACAAATCAACAACATCCTGTCCTTTTGTGAATCCTGCCTGCCCTCATGCTGGTTTGCGTTTCAGAGTAGGCGTTATCACCCCTCCACCTCCTCCACCTCCCATGAATTTTGGACCGGTAATGACACCTGCACCAAAAGCCAGTACATCTTCCAAAGAGGCACACCTGAAAGCTATTCAGGAGGGGGGCAAATTAAGAAAAGTTAATCCAGAAAAAAATAAATCCGAAAAACCTGAGTCATCAGATACAAGTTTCATGCCTGCGACATTTTATCTATCTAATGGAGCTTGGGGAACCTATAAAGATAAATTAAAAGCAATGATTATCAAATCAGGTGGCAAAAAAACGTCTAATCAACACTTAAATGGATTAATGAGCAAGCATGCTAAACATGCAAACAAAACAGGAAAGATCGATGCTGTTGCTGGAGATAGAGATGCAGAAGGAAAGCTAAAGGCATTGGGTAATATTAGCAAAAGTGAATATGAAAGTTATGTTCTAGGCCGAGAGCAAACTTACGACAGGAATAATGACTTTAAACAAAACATCGATCAATATCTCGATACCTATTTACAAGAACTTTCGCAAGCCGCTTCTAAGAATGGATCATCCCTAAAAATTCAAATGCAAGAATGGTTTGCCATCCCTACCGTTGTTCAAACGCCCCAAACTTTCTTTTTAGAAAATGGAGACTTGAATAAACAGCTTGTAAAGACTGAATGTAAAGTTCAGTGGCTAACTCCTGGAGATATAACAGAAGATTTTATTGATGGGCTTATTCATTATGATGGCGCCCCTGAGAAAATAGCCCCAATTTTAGATGCCATATTTGCTCGAGAGAAAAAGAAACTTCAAGACAAAGTAGAAGCTCTTGATAATGCCAAAAAAAAGCAAAATTCTAAACTTCCGAGGCTATTTGGTAGCAAATAGTTTGCTAATAGTTCACCAGCTACGCTCTTAAATAGCCGGTGAACTCTTTAATTTTTCAAGCTATTCATTACGACAGATAGCTTCTCCGGCTCCAAAGGTGGTCTGATAAACCCATGATAATCACCTTTCGGATTAATCAATGCCAGATTTGCCCCATGATCCACCAGGTAAAACTCATCCTCAGGATCAACCACCGGTGTAAACGGCACATTCATTTGAACCGCAAGATTATAAATATTTGTGATTTCTCCCGTTACCCCAACAAAGTCCTTATTGAAGTAGGGCACATAGCCTTTCAGTTTTTCAGGCGTATCCCTCCGTGGATCCACCGTCACCATAAGGTACTGCATCTCTTTCGCCAGATCCGGTGACTTCTCCTTGAGCAGTGCATCCAGCTTATTTAACTGGCTCAGAGTTGCCGGGCAGATATCAGGACAGAAGGTAAAACCGAAATAGACCAGGCTCCAGCGTCCTTTAAGATTTTCCGCAGAAAATGACTGGCCGTTATGGTCAACCAGCCCTTCCATGGTGAAAGCCCTGGGTGTTTCAAACACCACCGCGCCCATCTGCTGCAGCTGTTCTTTGGACAAAGCCGGCTTGTTCATGAACTTATTCGCCGTCAGCCCAAGCACCACGGCAACGGCTGCCAGTAAAATAGTGACCGTCTTCTTCACTCCCTTACTCCTTTCTGTGTCCACAGGTACTCCTTACACCCAGAGATAAAATGAATAGTGGTCCACCAGCAACACTACAAACAGCAGCATCAAATAGGTAATCGAAAACTTAAAGGTCTTAATGGCGGCATGAGGTCTGCTATCACGAAGCAGAACAACCGACCAGTACAGAAAACGAGCACCAAGAATGGTTGCCCCTATCAAGTAGATCACCCCACTCATCCCCGTCAGGAATGGCAACATGGTGACCACAAACATGATGATGGTATAAAGCAGAATATGAAGTTTGGTGTAAGCCTCGCCATGGGTGACGGGCAGCATGGGAACATCCGCTTTGGCATACTCCTCTTTACGGTGGATCGCCAGTGCCCAGAAGTGAGGTGGCGTCCAGGCAAAAATAATCAGTACCAGCAGAAGACCATGGCCTTCGAACTGTCCGGTAACAGCAGTCCAGCCGAGCAGGGGAGGAGCCGCACCGGCCAGACCACCAATAACAATATTCTGAGGGGTTGCTCGTTTAAGAATCAGCGTATACACCACCGCATAGCCCATCAAGGAGGCAAACGTTAACCAGGCAGTCAAAGGGTTAACCAGTACAAACAGCATGGCCATGCCCAGCGAACCGATAATAAAGGCAAACATGACTGCCTGAAGTGGTTCAACCCTACCAGTGGCCACCGGCCGCTTATGGGTTCTCGCCATCACGGTATCAATCTGGCGATCAACAACGTGATTAATCACTGCGGCGGCACCGGCACAAAGAGCAATCCCCAGATTACCGAAGAACAGAATATCCAGAGGCACCCAACCAGGCGTCGCCAGGTACATACCAATAACCGACGTTAAAATCATCAGCGCGACAACCTTAGGCTTGGTCAGCTCAAGATAATCCCGCCAGTGGGCACTCCCTGCCTGTAATACATTACTTTGACTCATGCTCCAGCCCTCCTGCTGCCGCCGAATAAGAAGTAGTTATAGGCCACCAGTGATAACAATAACAACGCACCACCCAAGTTATGCGCTACGGCAATACTCAATGGCAGGCTCCAGATTATATTGCTGAGGCCAAGCCCGACTTGAACCGTCAACATAACCATAATCAGCAGCATCAGTTTTCGAACCGTTGACCCAACATGTCCACCAACCCTGAACGACACCTTGAGCGCAATAAGCATTTGCAACGTCAGTAATATTACGGTCAGTAATGCCCCCACTCTATGCGCAAAGTGTATGGCAGTTCTGGCTTCAGCGTGCAGCTGCCCACCCAGATAATTCGGACCTATATCCTGCCCCACATCAAACCCTTCCTCAAAATTCATGGGTGGCAACCATTGCCCCTGACACATGGGCAGATCAGGACAGGCAAGCGCTGCATAGTTGGAGCTTGTCCACCCGCCGAGGCTGACCTGACCCACCACCACCAGCAGGCTTATTACCGCAAGCCATTTCAGGAAAAAGAACGGTTTGTCCGGCACCTTTTCTCGATGCACCCCAGACAACCTTAACGTTAAGAGAAACAGTAGACTGAAGGTAGCAAAACCACCCAGCAAATGAGCGGTAACGACCTGAGGCCACAGCTTAAGCGTTACTGTCCACATGCCAAACGCGGCCTGCAGCGTAATCAATGCAAAGATCAGAATGGGTAGCTTGAAAGGTTGACCCGGCTCACGCCGGTTTTTGAATGCCTGAATTACAATCATCAACACCAGAAGCATCAGAGCGCCGGCCACATAACGGTGGATCATCTCCGCCCAACCCTTATCCACTTCAACCGGCGCGCCTGGAAAGAGCGATTCGGCGTGAGCAATCTCCTGCTGAGTATCCGGCACGGTCAGAAACCCATAACAACCCGGCCAGTCAGGACACCCCAGCCCGGCGTGCACCAGCCTTGTATAGGCACCCAGACCAACCACGATGCTTGCCAGCAGCGTAGCGATCAGAGCCAGATAAAATCCTTTTTTCTTCATAACCGCTCCAGTGAGTTGACTACCCATTACCAACCCTGTTTTTAACCAAAAAATACCACATTAAACAAAAACCAATGATTCAATAATCATTTAGTACCCATTAACCAATATTGGATGCTTTCAGCAGTTTTTTCAGATCTTTCAGCAAATCACCACCCGATTGATCAACCTGATACCCCATAATCAGATTTCCCAGAGGATCAATGATAAAAATTCGATTTTCTGGCCAATGCTTCAGACCGAGCGCTGTTTGCACATGGTTTTTATCTGCGTTCAGCCAGTAAATTCCCGGATGTTCGGTTTCAAGTTCAGAGGAGGGCACCGGTTTTTCTGGGGCAATGTAAAATCGGGTCACCCTGTCAGACTCTTTTCCGAGCGCAATATGTACCTGACGGGTTTTATAGAGGCTTTCTATGCATTCCGACTCTTCACAACGGGTACTGCCAAACACGACAACCCGCCAGAGCCCCTCTGTCTCTGCTGCATCTACGCTCTTTTCTCCACTCTGAAGGTGCAAAGCGGAAAACTGGGCCGGAGGTAATAAAAGCTCACCTTTATTTGTCCGACCTTCCGGAATCCACGCCCCGGTAAAGTACATAATCCAGGCCAGCCCCATAGCTATGGATGGGATCAGAATGACAAGGGCTAGCTGAAACCGGTTCTTATTAATGCTGGTTGTCGTTGTCATGATCACCTCATACGTCATGCTTGTTCTTGTTGTTCTTACCTGCACGAATCATCTGGAACCCATACAGCAAGAGCAATACCAGAGCCATGGCAAACCATTGAAAGGCATAACCCAGATGCTTTTCTGATTTCAGATTAATCACCATGGGACGAATCTGTTCAGCTCCTGACTGGCCCGCTCTAAGCATCATGAAAAAATCCGGTGTAGCGCTTTCTATGGCTTCAGATACTTTGAACTGGTCAAACGCCTGAATGCGTTTAGGCCAGCCTTCTTCCCAGACGTCTTCTGCAAGCATAAAGGGTTTCCCCAGGGGCTTATACGCAGAGCCAGTCAGTACCAGATGCCCTGGATCTGTCATCACCTCAGGCAGCATTTCTCGATCACCACCGACAATCCAGCCTCGGTCGATCAGCAACCATTCTCCATCATCCGTCAGAAACGGCATGAACAGCTCATACCCGGCCTCACCCTGGAAAACCTGATTATCCAGCAGAAAGTATCGATCCAGATCAAACCGGCCACTTACCGTAAAGGGCAGGTACAAAGGGTCATCGTGATGCTTTACTTGAGAAAGTGAATACGGCTCAAGAGCATGTCTGGACTCATAAGCCTGCTCCAGCATCAACTTCTGCTCGTAACGTGATAGCTGCCAGAAACCCAAAGTCACCAGCACTGGCAGGATGGCAATCACTAATAGGGTCAATTTCAATCTGAATCCAAACATCAAGTGAATAGTCTTTCTATGCTATTGTGTGGAAAAAAACTGAGTTCATCTCAGGAACTTGTCTTGTGGATAACTTTCTTGAGCCAGAAATATGTGGATAAAAGTCGTCGTTATTGTTCTTTTCTTTGCCGTGGTTATCAGTCTGGGTACCGGCTTTTATTTTTTGCTGACAGAGAAAAAGAGTTCGCCAAAACTGCTGAATTCTCTGAAAGTTCGTATCGGTCTGACCGTTTTGATTATGGTTATTATTGTTGTGGCCTGGCTTCATGGAGATATCCACAGCCAGGCGCCCTGGTTATATCGCTAAACCAGATAAACAAATATAAACAGTCCAACCCACACCACATCGACAAAGTGCCAGTACCAGCTGGCGGCTTCAAAGGCAAAGTGGTTATCCGCTTCAAAATGCCCCTGGTAGACTCGCACCAGCATTACCGCCAGCATAATGGCTCCCAGGGTTACATGAGCACCATGAAAACCGGTTAGCAGGAAGAAGGTTGAGCCATAAATACCAGCACTAAGGGTCAGACCCAGTTCGTTATAGGCTTCAATGTATTCTTCAACCTGGAAAAATAAGAATGCGGTGCCAAGTATCAGTGTAATGATCAGCCACAGTTTTATCTTATACCGATCATTCGCCCGCAGTGCATGGTGTGCAAGTGTCAGTGTGATACTGGAGGCAACCAACAACAGCGTGTTCAACAGTGGCAGGTGAAAAGGGTCAACAACATCGGCAGCCCCAACAAAAAGGTCATTGTCCGGATTCACCATCAATGGCCAGTCCGCAATAAAGTTTGGCCAGAGCATTTCATGGGTCATGGCCCCGTCACCCTCACCGGCCAGCCAGGGAACGGCCAGTACCCGGACATAGAAGAGGGTTCCAAACAGCGCAGCAAAGAACATCACTTCTGAAAAAATAAACCAGAACATACCCCAGCGGAATGTCCGATCCATTTGAGCACTGTAAAGCCCTGCACGGGACTCCTGAATAACATTGCCGAACCAGCCAAACAGCATCCAGGCCATAATCAGACCGCCGGCGTAAAACACATAGTGAGCACTGGAATCCTTAACACCAGCAGTCATGTCATTCATCATCATGCCAGCACCCAGAAGGGTCAGAAATAGCCCAATAGATGCAATGATTGGCCACTTACTCTGGGCCGGAACGTAGTAGGTACCTTCGGTCGCCATAATACTTTCTTTCACCTCTCCTGATCTGACAGGGAGTACGCCTTTTCTCCCGAACAAACTTCAAAAAAACGACTCAACTGATTCAGTTCATATGCGTTACATCAAACAGCGTATAAGACAACGTTAGCTTTTTTATATGTTTTGGTAGTTCCTGGTCGACGATAATCCGTAGTGGCATGACCTTTTCTTCCCCGGGCTCCAACGTCTGAGTGGTAAAACAAAAACACTCGACCTTATGAAGAAAGTTGGTCGCTTCAAACGGCGTTACACTGGGAATTGCCTGACCCACCATCCTTTTGTCCGTGGGGTTTTTAGCAACAAAGTTCAGTAACCCCGGCTCACCAGGGTGAACTGTTACCTGGGGGGTGCTGGGAGAGAAGTCCCAGCTCATACCAGCGTTTTTGGTGGCTACAAACTGCACCTTGATATCACGACTGGTATCCACTTTGGCTTCTGCAGCCTTGTACATATAAGGATCAGGGTCCGTCTTGCCATTCAAGCCAGTCACCTGACAGAACACGTTGTACAGTGGCACCATGGCAAAACCAAAAGCGAACATGCCACAGGCTACGAGTATGGAGCGAATGACAGTACGACGAGTTGAACGCTCAATAGCCTCCGGTTTCTCTTCTCTATCCTGTTCGCTCATACTGACTCCTGTCGTTTACTTCACATCCGGTGGTGTTGTGAAGGTGTGATAGGGTGCGGGAGATGGCACACTCCACTCCAGCCCTTCAGCACCTTCCCAGGGCTTGGCCTCAGCTTTTTCTCCCCCCCTGATGCATTTGATCACAATAAAGAGGAACAGCAATTGCGTGGTACCAAACAGGAAACCACCAATACTGGAAATTTCATTGAAGTTGGCAAACTGCAGTGCATAGTCAGGAATCCTTCTTGGCATCCCAGCCAGTCCGACAAAGTGCATTGGGAAGAACGTCAGGTTCATCCCGATAAATGACATCCAGAAATGCACTTTAGCCAGCGTCTCGTCATACATATGACCAGTCCACTTGGGTAGCCAGTAGTAGCAGGCAGCAAAGATGGCAAAGATAGCTCCCGGCACCAGCACATAGTGGAAATGAGCCACCACAAAATAGGTGTCGTGATACTGGAAATCAGCAGGAGCGATAGAAAGCATCAATCCTGAGAAACCACCAATGGTAAAGAGCACCACAAATGCTGTGGAGAACAGCATTGGGGTTTCAAAGGTCATGGAACCGCGGAACATCGTGGTTACCCAGTTGAAGACCTTCACCCCGGTCGGTACGGCAATCAGCATGGTGGCGTACATAAAGAACAGCTCACCAATCAGTGGAATGCCAACGGTGAACATATGGTGAGCCCAGACAATAAACGACAGAAAAGCGATACTGGCAGTGGCGTAAACCATGGAGGTATAGCCAAACAGGTGCTTGCGGGCAAATGCCGGAATAATGGCTGAGACGATCCCGAAAGAAGGGAGAATCATGATGTAAACTTCCGGATGCCCAAAGAACCAGAAAATATGCTGGAACAGAACGGGATCACCACCACCGCCAGCATTGAAGAAGCTGGTACCGAAGTGAATGTCCATCAACATCATGGTTACTGCACCCGCCAGTACCGGCATTACAGCAATCAGCAGGTAGGCGGTGATCAGCCAGGTCCAGACGAAGAGCGGCATCTTCATCATGGTCATCCCGGGAGCACGAAGGTTCAAGATGGTTGCGATGATATTAATCGCCCCCATGATGGAAGACACACCGAGCATATGGATCGCAAAGATGAAGAATGTTGTTGATGGTGGTGCATAGTCTGTGGACAGTGGTGCATAGAAGGTCCAACCAAAATTAGGTCCACCACCCTCCATAAACAACGTGCTCACCAACATCACTGCAGCAAACGGCAGTATCCAGAAGCTCCAGTTATTCATTCGAGGCATGGCCATATCCGGCGCTCCGATCATCATCGGAATCATCCAGTTTGCCAGCCCGACAAATGCGGGCATAACCGCTCCAAACACCATGATCAAACCATGCATCGTCGTCATCTGGTTAAAGAAGGCCGGTTCGACAATCTGGAGTCCGGGCTGAAACAGCTCAGCCCGAATGATCATAGCCATGGCTCCACCAGTCAGAAACATAATGAAGCTGAACCACAGGTACATACTGCCAATGTCCTTGTGGTTGGTGGTGAGAACCCAGCGCATCAGCCCTTTGGCAGGTCCATGATGATGCTCGTCATGCTCATGTGAAGAAGCAGTATCAGTTACCGAAGTCATATCTACTCTCCTTACAGGCTCACCTGTTTGTTATCGGGCATGGCCTGCTTGGCCGGATCTTCTACATACTTGCCAGTTTTCTTGTACTCCACGATCTCTTTAGGTGTCACCATTTCGCCGGTGTTATTGCCCCAGGCATTTCGCTCATAGGTGATCACTGCAGCGAGGTCTACCTCATTCAACTGGCCGGCAAAGGCCTGCATGGCAGAACCCTTCTTACCATTCATAACGATATCGACATGCGCTCCGATCTGATCGGCTTCCGTGGCCATCGGGCTGCCTTTTAGTGCAGGGAAGATCGGTGGCATACCGGCCCCATTGGGCTGATGACATACCGCACAGGCTTTGTTGTAGGCCTGCTCTCCTCTGGCCATCAACTCCTCCATGGTCCAGGTTTTGTCCGTCAGCTCACGCTCTTTTTCGGCTTCGACCTTTTTCGCTTCCAGCCATGCGTCATAGTCTTCCTGTGACTTAGCCTCAACGACAATGGGCATATAGCCATGATCCTTACCACACAGCTCTGCACACTGGCCACGGTAAGTACCAGGCACTTCAATGTTCGTCCAGGCTTCGTTAATAAATCCGGGAATAGCATCGCGCTTTACTGCCAGGGCAGGCACCCACCAGGAGTGAATAACATCAGCAGCAGTAACCAGGAAGCGAACCTTTTTGCCAACAGGAATTACCAGCGGCTCATCCACTTCCAGAAGATAGTTGGGGTTCTTTTCCCGGACATTAAGGATCTGTTCCCGGGGAGTACTGAGATTACTGAAAAAGGAGACATCTTCTCCAACATACTCATACTGCCACTTCCACTGATAGCCGGTGATTTTGATATCAATATCGGCCTCGTCAGTGTTGTAGATATCCACCAGCGTTTTCGTCGCCGGGATGGCCATCAGCACGAGTATCAGAAAAGGAATGGATGTCCATACAATCTCAACCAGTGTGCTTTCATGAAACTGGTGAGGTACAGCACCTTTGGATTTACGGTGCTTGAAAATAGAATAAAACATGACCCCAAAGACAATCAGGCCGATCACGACACAGATTATCAATATGGTCATATGAAGTCCGTAGATATTCCGGCTGACAGCCGTCACACCTTCGGTCATGTTGACTTCCCATGCAGCACGGCTACTACCCGTTACAGCCAGTCCCGCAAGAAGAAGAAAAAGAGATTTCGCCTGCTGCATCATTCCCTTACATCCCCTGACTATCCGCTGATCGCAGCGGAAACTTCTTATTATTATTGTGCAGACTTGTTGTGCTGCTTTACTTCTCAGAGGTGTGACTGACAACAGAACAGCATTTTGCCCGGTTGTATATGTCACGATACTGACCTGTCCAATGGTCTTGTATTGTTACAAACATTCATCACTACCACCCATGATAAGGCCCGTTTGTGTCATTTACGCAGGTAAACCACACATGGATTTATTGAGAGGAAGCAATATTGCTTTGATTTATCTGACCTGAAAAACCCCACTACATCTAATCAAGAGCAGATATGCAATCAGTATTGAGACAAAGTCAAACTGCTTAACATACACATAACTGCAAATCCAACACCTCACACCATAGAAATACTATGGCAAAACATCCCAAGCAGAACACTCTAAGTCTGACAATAATCGTCCATAGAGTATAGTTCTAGAAAACCATTAAACAACATGCTGAAAAAAAATGAAATCTCCAATTTTAAAATACTATAGCTGTCGTTTGATGGATTTTTAAGCCACTCATTATTAAGGCCTATAACGAACTGTAATTAAACGACATTTTTATTCAGGATCTATAATGCAAAACTTTTTGACCACGACATCCAATTTTTATTAAAAGCGATAACCGCTCAAGCAACCAGAGAAGCTGGCAAATCTGAACAAGCCCTATTGCTTTATGTGAATAAGGTTCGCCATTACCACTTTTCTTTTGAAAATATCAGCAACAGAAGCAACCGAGTATTGCCTTCCAGCCATCCATAAAACCCATCAAATAAAAGCTGGCATGGCATATATAGTGTGCCATTTTTTTGACTGCACAACAGATTCCAAAATTTGGAAAAACCCTTATTTTACAGGTTTTTTCTATATTATTTTTTATTTATAAAAATATTGAAATATATGAAAAAGGAATATTTACTACCTCTTGTTTTATAAACAGCACTATGATCTTGTAAGCATCTACCGGACAGCCATTGTCAGTAATTCATACTGGCAGCAATGGATGAACACAGGGGATAAATATGGATGTGCAGGCAATCCGAAATTTAATTATTCGGATCAAAGAGCTGGAAGCGCAAGACAAACACCTCCAAACGCTGATCAGTGATCATATTGAACAATTACATCACACAATTGAACTGCCTGATGAGAATGCCTGTGAGACATTGCTGATCTTCACAATGGATTACATTGATCATGTACCTGACTTTCTGGAGGCACTTAATGAAGCCTCTCAGCAGGTTGGTATTCACAGTTTTATTTCACCGTTCCTTGATATTGCTGAAGAAAACTTCCTGTCTCCCGTGACCCAAGGTCAGCCGTTATCCGGGCTCGATCTATTGCTGGATAAGGCTTATTTTGCTCATCGACTCATTGAAGAAGTAAACGACCAATATCTTGTAAAAACCGGCTCAACGCTCATTCCGATGAATATGACCTGGGCCAACCTGATTGTTCATTCAATTTTGGGAGAAGACTTTGCCAATGAACTGGATATCATTGTGGATAAAACCGTGGGCCAGATGATGCGTTCTCAGGCTATCTATCAGGAAGAGAAGTTCAAAGAGTTTATCAACAACCGCAGTGCAGAGGAGTGGATCAGGATCTGGTCACGCTGGAACTGCCTTTCTAATAATCTGGGTATAGAACTGAAGTTTACTTCTGCAGCCTGAGCAGCAGAAGTAAATATATGTCCATCAAATCTCAATGTTTATCGGAAGAAGAGGCGTCTACAAAACGTATCACATCGGTATGGTCTTCCAGAATACTCTCTTCCCGGGCAATACGGGCCTCTGGTAGATCTCCCTCCAGCTTGGGGTTCACTTCCATAACATCGCTAAAGCCACATTCAACACATTCACGATAATCCCGTTCAGTCTCACTACGAAACATACGAACAGAATCCATCGTTCCGCAGGAAGGACATACCGCTCCTGCTATAAATCGTTTGGTTTTCATGGCTCATATCCCTGACTGATGACCTGACATTTATACGCAACAGAAAGCTCCTCAAACTGTCTGCTGCGTATTTACTTCAAATAACCGTCATTTAACTGCAAGACTTATCATTATTAGTGCGAAGTCTAAGCCATTAAGCCGTCTGAATACCACTGTGACGCAGTAGTGCATCAATCTCTGGCTCTCTGCCACGGAAGTTGACAAACAGTTCCATAGGTTCTGCTGAACCGCCTTTCTCCAGAATCTCATGCAGGAAGGACTCACCGGTGTTCCGGTTAAAAATCCCTTCTTCTTCAAAGCGTGAAAATGCGTCAGCTGATAGAACTTCGGCCCATTTGTAGCTGTAATATCCCGCCGCATAACCACCCGCAAAAATATGGCTAAAGCTGTTCTGAAAACGATTGAAAGATGGAGGTATGACTACAGCTACCTGCTTTCGTACCTCATTAAGCACTGACTGCACATCGATGTTTTCCCTGTATTCCTTGTGCAGTTTGAAGTCGAAGAGCGAAAACTCCAACTGCCTGACCATCATCATGGCGGACTGGAAGTTTTTTGCGGCCAGCAGTTTATCGAGCATCTCTTCCGGCAGAGGCTCTCCCGTTTCAAAATGACCGGAGATAATGGCCAGACCTTCCTTCTCCCAGCACCAGTTCTCCATAAATTGACTGGGCAGCTCTACGGCATCCCAGGCAACACCACTGATACCTGAAATCGCCGCATAATCAACCTTGGTAAGCATATGGTGAAGCCCATGACCAAACTCATGGAAGAGGGTAACTACTTCATCGTGTGTCAGTAGGGCTGGTTTATCGCCAACCGGAGGTGTGAAGTTACAAGTCAGATACGCTACCGGCAGTTGCAACTTGCCATCCTGCTTCCAGCGCGAACGGCAGACATCCATCCAGGCACCACCACGTTTATGCTCTCTGGCATAAAGATCCAGGTAGAAACGGCCGATCACTTCTCCCTTCCTGGTGATGTTGAAAAAGCGAACGTCCTTATGCCAGGTATCCACGTTATTCACCGCTTCAAACTCAATACCATAGAGTCTGTTTACGACTTCAAACATACCAGAAATCGCTTTCTCTGCCGGGAACCATGGGCGCAGTTCTTCCTGCGAAATGGCATAACGCTGCTGGCGAAGTTTTTCGCCATAATAACCAACATCCCAGGCTTCAAGCTCTTCAACACCAAACGTCTCTTTGGCAAACGCTTTCAGTTCTGCCAGCTCTTTTTCCGCCTGAGGCTTGCTTTTTGCAGCCAGATCTTCGAGAAACTCAATGACTTTATCAGGAGATTCGGCCATCTTGGTGGCCAGGGAATACTCGGCGTAATTATCAAAACCCAGCAGTTGAGCCAGCTCATGTCGCAGTTTGAGGATTTCCTGGATGTTTTCAGTGTTATCAAACTCCCTGGCATTCGGTCCCTGGTCAGAAGCGCGAGTAGAGAACGCAGTGTAAACCTCTTTTCTGAGCTCCCTGTTATCGCAATAGGTCATCACCGGAAAGTAGCTTGGGAAGTCCAGATTCAGCAACCAGCCTTCTTTCTCTTTAGACTCAGCCAGCTGCTTTGCGCCTGCCAGTGCGGACTCGGGTAATCCAGCCAGCTCAGATTCATCGATAATCAGATTGCTCCAGGCCATGGTGGCGTCCAGAACATTGTCAGAGAACTTACTGGTCAGTTCTGACAGCTGTTTTTTAATCTCTCCATAGCGGGCTTTCTTATCGTCTTCCAGGGCAACACCGGCAAGACGAAAGTCTCTGAGATTATCGTTAATCACTTTCCGCTGAGCACTGTCCAGCTTGTTAAACGCTTCAGAGTCTGCCAGAGACTGGTAAGCTTCAAACAATTGGCGATTTTGCCCAAGGCGAGTGGAGTATTCAGACAACAGTGGTAAACAGCCATTGTAAGCATCCCGCAGCGCTTCACTGTTGACCACTGCATTCATATGACCAACAGGTGACCAGGCCTGACCCAGCCGGTCATCCAGTTGGTCCAGAGGCTCTTGCAAAGCACTCCATTCCGTATCAGCCGCGGAAGCCAGTAACGCCGCTACCGCTTTTTCGTTATCATCAATAATGGATTCAATCGCTGGCTTTATATGTTCAGGAAGAATTTTGGAAAACGGAGGAAGTTCACTGGGTTCCAGCAGCGGGTTATTCATAGGACAGCTCTCTATACCAAGGTTATTATTTGTAATAGATGGGTGCACCGCCGTATGAATTCAAGCAGAATCCAGTCAGCGCACTATCCACTATGGCAGAAACACCAGAGGAGCCCTGCTCAATGAGTCAAGCCATCAGACGCTTCAATAATAAAATGCCAGTTCTTGGAAAAAGGGTCTACATCGACGAGAGTTCTGTCGTACTCGGTGATGTCACTATCTGGGATGACAGCTCTGTATGGCCAACAGCCGTCATACGCGGCGATATGCATTCAATCAGCATTGGCGCCAGAACCAGCATACAGGACGGTTCCGTTCTGCATATTACCCATGCCAGCGATTACAACCCCAATGGCTACCCATTGACAATTGGCGATGATGTAACCGTAGGACATAAAGCGGTTTTGCATGGTTGTACTGTTAATAGTCGCTGCCTGATTGGCATTGGCGCCATTATTCTGGATGGCGCAGTGGTTGAAGAAGAAGTGATCGTTGCTGCAGGGTGTCTGGTACCACCGGGAAAACGTCTTGAAAGCGGCTTTGTTTATAAGGGAAATCCGGCCACTAAAACACGTAAAATATCCGAAAAAGAGCGTAGCTTCTTTAAATACACGGCAGGTAACTATGTAAAACTTAAAAATATCTATCTGGATAATTAGCCAAGGAGCTGAAAAACGCTCTTTTTTCAAAAAATAAAAACCTTAAAATCAAGAACTTAACTACTACCAATACCTTCTTATGACCTAAGTATTACTGACGAAACACACATCTTATAACTAGTCTGAAATTATCAATCAAATTATGAGCTTTATCTTGCCACTACACAGAAAGGGACTTCTTATGAGCGAACTCAATAACATTAGACAAGATCAAAACCCTATCTTTATCCAAGCTGAATTTGCTGATGAAGTGAGAGATAAAGCTGAGATCAGAGAAGCTGAGAAAGCAGCTCTCAAGCATCACAATAAACTTCAATTGGAAGAAACCATTGATTTAGATGGTAATGGTGATGGCAGGAGCCGTGAGTCCCAGCTGCTCAATATTTACGCCAGTAAGGCAATCAGAGGGTAGGGGGGAACAAACGAGCCACAGGAGGTCTTTCTCCGCCTCCGGTGAATATGCTATAAGCGCGCTCTGATTTACATTCGGCCGGCTCTTATACACATGGAAATATATTCAACTGTTATTCTGCTCTTCCTGATCATGGATCCATTGGGCAATATGCCTGTGTTTATTTCGATCCTAAAAGGGGTTCCTGAGGAGAGGCGTAGTAAGGTGCTTATCAGAGAACTTCTTATTGCGCTCTTCATTCTCCTGATCTTCCTGTTTGCCGGGAAATATCTCCTGCTATCCCTTCATCTGAAGCAGGAATCGGTGAGTATTGCCGGTGCTATCATCCTGTTTATTATTGCAATTCGCATGATTTTCCCATCCAACCGTGGTGGTGGCATCATGGGTAGTACCCCGGATGGAGAACTATTCATTGTACCACTGGCTATTCCTCTGATCGCAGGCCCATCTATTCTGGCGACTTTAATGCTGGTATCCAGTCAACATCCTGGACATCAACTTGAACTCACCATGGCCGTATTTATCTCCTGGGCGTTGAGTGCAGCCATCCTGATGATGTCGGGAAAAATCATGAAATTGCTGGGAGGGCGGGGTATTTTTGCCATTGAGCGGCTGATGGGAATGATACTGGTAATGCTGTCTGTTCAGATGTTTATGGATGGGATTGCGCATTATCTTCAGTAAAAAAATGCCAATGCAGGCTAATCATTTTGTCTGCATTGGCATTCAATATAAGTTCATATACCTTAATTGAAATTATTTTCAGGCTATCTTCTAAGTCTGCTTCGTTTTTCCAGATTACTAATATCATTCTCTAACCGAATAATATTAGCCTTGAGCACGGCAACTCTAAGCTGTGATTTCTCAGGATTTCTAATATTGTCTAGCTTGTTCTGATAATCAGCAACCATCTTTCTTTTTGCTTCTATCACTATCTTTTTACTATTGCTAATTACATCACCTAGCTCTTGTGCTTTTATAGCCACAATTTTTGCTTGTTCCCGATAAGCTCTAAGTTGCTTTTCCAGTTTCTTATTTTCCAGATTAAATTCACCCCAAACTTTCTGTGCTGCTTGTAAGCCGGTTTGTTTTTGGCTTAGCCTGCAAATAATTTCATACGTGCCAAAACTGTTAATGCTAAAATCAGCTATTGGATAACTATGCGCCTCTGATGGTGAATACATTTTTCTAATCTGTTTCTTATGATCTGAATATTTGACTAACCGATTGAAAGTATTTCCCACTTTATAAACAGCTTCCTTTCCAGCCTTATAAAGCCTAGTAGGAGCACTCTATAAAGCACCCATTATGCTATTAAACATAATATAATCCTTTTACTTCACTTGACCATTATGTAAATGGCTTGATATGTATCAAACATTGAGGTTTACCAGCTATCTCCCTGTAAACCTCATCTTGCTTTTCTGGTACTTAAGACCCAAATTTTAGGATTAAGTTCAATACTTAAGTACGATAGTTTCTGTACAAACCTCTGACACTTTCATTATTATCGAATTATTTGTCACGAAAGTTTTCTTTTATGGATCTGGACACTTGTGCCAAAGCTCTAAAAGAGCTGGGTCACCCTTCACGACTTGGAATTTATAAGCGTCTTGTCAGGTCTGGTCACAACGGTTTACCTGTCGGAACTCTGCAAAAAGAACTCGATATTCCTGGCTCCACGCTCTCCCATCATATTTCAGCATTGGTTTCGGTGGGTCTGGTTCAACAAAGACGTGATGGACGGATACTGTACTGCATTCCCCAGTTTGACACTTTCAATGAGGTCTTGGGGTTTCTCAGCGAGGAGTGCTGTGTGGATGAAACGGATACAGATTAAAGTTACAGGCTCCTGATATTTCAGGAACCCGTATTCTCTATACCAGCATAAAGACTATCAAGCAGCCATCGACCGCTTTTTCATATACACCAGCAACAGAGATACTGCTGCTGGCGTCATGCCCTGAATACGGGAAGCACGCCCAAGCGTCTCAGGGCGGGCATCACCAAGCTTCTGCTTAAGCTCGTTCGATAGACCTTCAATCAAAGAGTAATCAAGCGCTTCAGGTATGCGAGTATTCTCGTATCGTCGCATACGGTCTATCTCTTCCGTCTGGCGATCAATATATCCCTGATACTTGGTTTGAATCTCAACCTGCTCCGCAACCTGACCTTGAGTTTCCGCTTCTCCAACCAGTCCGGCAACATCGTTATAGGTTAACTCTGGACGACGAAGCAGCTCCAAAAGGCTGTATTCACGGCTTATAGGTCTGCTGAGCTTGTTTTCCAACACAGTGGCTTCAGAACTACCCGGATGAATGAAAGCTCCTCTAAGACGCTCAGATTCCCTCTCAATGCGTTCTTTCTTATTGGTAAACGCAGCCCAGCGTTCATCATCCACCAGCCCGAGTTCTCTACCTTTTTCTGTCAGACGTAAGTCAGCATTATCTTCGCGAAGAATCAAACGGTATTCAGCCCGACTAGTAAACATCCGGTAAGGCTCACTGGTACCATTGGTAATCAGATCATCAACCAGCACACCGATGTAGGCTTCATCACGACGAGGGCACCAGGATTCTTTATCCTGCGCTCTCAACGCCGCATTCATGCCTGCCAGCAACCCCTGGGCCGCGGCTTCTTCATAACCAGTCGTACCATTAATCTGACCTGCGAAGAACAAGCCTCCTATGGATTTGGTTTCCAGTGAGTACTTTAACCCTCTTGGATCGAAGAAATCGTACTCAATAGCGTAACCAGGCCGTGTTATATGCGCATTTTCAAGCCCACGGATCGAGTGAATCAGATTGATCTGTACATCAAACGGCAAACTGGTCGAGATTCCGTTTGGATAGAGTTCATGTGTGGATAACCCTTCCGGCTCAAGAAATACCTGATGTGAGTTTTTATCCGCAAAACGCGTTATTTTGTCTTCTATGGACGGGCAATAGCGTGGCCCCACACCCTCGATAACCCCGGTAAACATCGGGGAACGATCCAAACCACCACGAATAATTTCGTGAGTTCTCTCATTAGTATGAGTGATATAGCAGGAAACCTGTTCAGGGTGCTGATCCACAGATCCCAGGAAAGACATCACTGGTATAGGTGTATCGCCAGGCTGGGCTTCCATTACTGAAAAATCAACGCTACGTGCATCAATACGTGCCGGCGTCCCTGTTTTCAGACGCTGAACATCCAGAGGTAGTTCTCTTAACCGGTTAGCCAGAGCAATGGATGGAGGGTCTCCTGCGCGACCTCCACTGTGACTTTCCAAACCAATGTGAATTTTTCCACCAAGGAAGGTTCCCGCAGTCAGCACTACGTTTGGAGCCAGGAAGCGAACACCCATATTGGTAACCACACCACGAACCTGACTGGTGCTTTCATCAACCACAAGGTCATCCGCTGCCTGCTGAAATATCCACAGGTTCTTCTGGTTCTCCAGAATGGTACGGATAGCTGCTTTGTATAAAGCACGGTCGGCCTGTGCACGAGTGGCTCTGACAGCAGGGCCTTTTCTGGCATTCAGGATACGAAACTGGATACCGGCAAGGTCTGTGGCTTTTGCCATGGCACCACCCAGAGCATCCACCTCTTTCACCAGATGACTTTTACCAATCCCACCAATCGCTGGATTACAGGACATCATCCCCAGAGTTTCGATGTTATGGGTCAACAAGAGCGTCTTAACACCCATGCGTGCTGAAGCCAGTGCAGCTTCAGTTCCGGCATGACCACCACCGATAACAATCACATCAAATTGTTTTGGGAAATCCACTGCCAAAGTCTGTTACCTGTAATCACAAGAAGATAAGGCTGGCAATTATACACAGGTTAAATGGCGCTGTGACCCTGCATTGAATAAGAGAGATATGAAGGTTTCAGAAGATCCATCCGCTAGCAGGTGTCCATTATGGAGCATATGGAGAAACAGGTCTCGTAAAGTTACTCACAACTCGGCGTCTTGCCCATAAGTTTGTCCTTTTTAGTAAAAAGGACCACAGAGTAAGCCGTAAATATCATATGTAATAACAGTAATAACAGCGAATAGCTGTTTTTTAGTGTTTTTTATTTTTATTTTTATTAATAGTGTTGATAAAAACTGTGGATAACAAGGTTATTATCTTTTTTTTCAACAGGTTATATATTGAATAAGTGTGTTATATAGATGGTAGAAAGATCTAGTTAAGGTGTCATTAAGCTGTGGAAAAAACAGCACTTATCCACAAAACAATATTGTGAATAGGTTATTCCCTGTATTGTTAATAGCTTGTCTGTGTATATGTCCACATTTTGAAAAATATCCAAAGTCAGGTCTGAGAGCCTTTCATTATCTGACCTGCAAGGTATATGTGCAGGTTTATAACGATTCAATTTATCCACAGGGGGATAAACCTGTTGCGAAATCAAAGGAAATGAGTACAATCCGCAAACGATAATAATTCTTGTTTACAGGGCTACCATGAAAACACTTCTCTCTATTGCTTCCGCTATTGCAATCTCGTGCTCCTCTTTAATTGCCCAGGCGGCAGAAGAAGTGAATGTCTACTCTTATCGTCAGCCATTTCTGATTGAACCAATGCTCAAGGAGTTTGAAGATCAGACGGGTGTGAAGGTCAATGTGGTATTTGCCAAAAAAGGTTTGGAAGAGCGTATCGAGAGAGAGGGTAAGTTCAGCCCTGCTGATGTGGTTCTTACCTCTGATATGATTAGTCTTTTTGACTTGGTCGATCGTAAACTTGTGCAGCCAGTCAATAGTAAATCAATTAATCAGAACATCCCTGAGCACCTGAGAGACCCAGATAATCAGTGGTATTCACTGACCATGCGGGTACGCAATATCTACAGTTCCAAGCGCACAGAAAAACCAGTCGATATCAATTATGAAGACTTGGCCAGTAGACAGTTTAAAGGAAAAATCTGTACCCGCAGTGGTAAGCACCCATACAACATTGGTCTGGTAGCTTCCATGATTGCCCATAAAGGTGAAGCTGAGACTAAAAAGTGGTTGGAAGGTGTAAAAGCGAACCTGGCTCGTCGTCCACAGGGGAACGATCGTGCTCAGGTTAAAGCCATCAAGGAAGGTGTTTGCGATGTCTCCCTTGGCAATAGCTACTACTTTGGCAAAATGATGCAGGATGACGCGCAGAAAGCATGGGCTGATGCGGTCTACATTAATTTCCCCAATCAGAGCACTGAAGGCTCTCATGTAAATATCAGCGGAATGGTGATGGCTAAATATGCGCCTAATAAGGATAATGCGCTCAAGCTGATGGAGTACCTGTCCAGTGAAAAGGCACAGTCAATTTATGCCAGAGACAATATGGAATACCCGGTAAATCCAAAGGTTCCAGTATCTGATACCGTTGCTGCCTGGGGTAAGTTTAAGGCTGATCCACTGCCTATCTCTGACATTTCAGCAAACCGTACCAAAGCCCAGCGACTGCTGGACGAGGTTAAATTTGATCTGTAGTTCTTGTCCTTATTGAATGAATCACAACTTACCTTTCTACTGGAGGGCTGGCAGTTGGTTGCTGGCCCTTTTGCTGTTTTCCCCTGTTATCTCTCTCGTGTTCGAGGCTATTGCGCCAGCCGGAGAACTGTTTGACCATCTGTGGAATACGGTCCTAACCACTTACATAGTAAACAGTGTTCTTTTAATTCTTGGTGTCGGCGTACTGGGCGCAATTCTGGCAATTCCTGCTGCCTGGGTCATGGCCAATACCAATATTCCCGGTAAATCCCAGTTGCAGTGGTTAATGGTATTACCCCTGGCAATGCCATCTTATGTGATTGCTTATATTTATACCGACCTGCTTGAATTTGCAGGGCCTGTTCAACGCCTTCTAAGAGCCTTAACAGGATGGGAGTCCGCTGCTGACTATTCTTTTCCGGAAGTTCGTAGTTTAGGGGGGGCTATTATCATTCTCGCCCTGGTGCTCTATCCCTACCTCTATTTACTGACAAGAACAGCTTTTCTGGAACAATCCAAAAGTCAGATGCTTGCAAGCCGTCTTCTTGGCTACTCTCAACTGGAAAGCTTTGCTCGTGTAACACTCCCGATGGCACGCCCGGCAATCATTACCGGGTTAGCCCTGATGGGTATGGAAGCTTTGGGGGATTTTGCTACGGTGAGTTATTTCTCGGTACCCACGCTCACAACTGCGGTATACGACACTTGGCTAGGTTATGGCAGTCTGAATGCAGCGGCAAAAATCTCAGCTATGATGCTACTCGTCGTTATGCTGTTGATAAGTGGCGAGAAATATAGCCGGCGTAAACAGCAGCTTTATCAGAAAAATACCGGTCAGGAACAACGAGAACTCGTTGAATTATCCGGTTGGCCTAAATGGTTAGCCCTGGGGTGGTGCTGGTTACTGGTCACATTGGGCTTTCTTCTACCGTCTCTGGTACTGATTGATTATATAATTACCTACTTCGATACATCGTGGAATACTGAACTGTTTGAATATGGCCTGAACAGTCTGCTGGTCTCCGGTTCAGCTGCTGCGGTTGCCTGTTTTATTGCACTTTTTCTGGGTGTTTATCAACGGCTTAAAAACAGTACCTTTTCAAAAATTCCTGCCCGCCTTGTGTCAACGGGTTACGCTATGCCGGGAAACGTTCTGGCCATTGGCGTGCTGATCCCCCTGACACTTTCTGATCATTTCATTAATGAGTTATTGATTTCCTGGAATCAGGCACCGGTCGGACTGATATTTAGCGGCTCAGTGATTACTTTGGTTTTTGCTTATGTTGTACGCTTTTCGGCTGTTGCTGTGGGCAGTGTTGAGTCCAGCCTGGGCAGAGTATCTCCTTCACTGGATATGGCAAGCAGGACGCTCGGCTGCAATCCACAGGAAATGGTACGACGTATTCATATTCCCTTGATTCGTAAAGGGTTGCTGGCAGGACTGTTGCTGGTGTTTATCGAAAGCATGAAAGAGCTCCCGGCCACACTCTTACTGAGACCCTTTAACTTTGAAACGCTGGCGACCTGGGTGTTTCAATATGTCTCTGATGAACAGCTTGAATATGCGGCTCCTGCCGCATTAGTACTGGTACTTGTCGGTTTGATTCCTCTAATTATGCTAAATCGATCACTGGAACGGCAGGAGCAGAAATGATTGCCCTGAAAATCACGGAGCTTGCCTGTGCTTATAACAGCATGTCTCACAAGACCTCGAACAAAAGGGAGCAACCCGGGAAAAAAATGCTACGGAATAGCGACCTTGTATTGTCTGGGTTAGATCTATCCATTGAAGATGGTGAGATCATCTGTCTACTGGGTAGAAGTGGCTGTGGAAAGTCCACTCTGCTGAAAGCTATTGCCGGGTTAATACAACCCGTATCAGGTACCATTGAGTTGCATGGAAAGGAGGTCAGCTCTTCTTCAAAGGTTACCCCAGCGGAACAACGAGGCATCGGCATGATCTTTCAGGATTATGCCCTTTTTCCTCACCTTACGGTGTTTGACAATATTGCCTTCGGCTTGAGGAAGCTGACCTCTCAACAGGTCAAGAAACGAGTTCAGGGCATTCTTGAACTTGTGAACCTCTATGGACTGGAAAAACGATACCCACATGAACTGTCTGGTGGACAGCAGCAACGAGTGGCAATAGCCAGAGCCCTGGCGAATGAGCCATCGATCCTGTTACTGGATGAACCTTTCTCAAACATTGACAGCCAGGTTCGTCAGCATCTTGTCCGGGAGATTAGAGATATCCTAAAGCAGCAAAAAGTAGCCGGTCTTTTTGTTACTCACAGCCGGGAAGAAGGCTTTGCTTTTGCAGATACGATTGCCGTCATGGGGCAGGGCAGAATCATGCAACAAGGAACAGCATTCGATATTTATCATCATCCCAATAATCGCTTTATTGCTGATTTTATGGGCGCAGGAAATGTTCTACCCGCCAGAACTGAAGATGAATTCCATGTGAGTACACCATTAGGCCTCGTGGAATCTACACACAGGCTGCCTGTAAATAACAATGAAAACCTTGAGCTTTTTATACGCCCTCAGATGGTCGAATTGAAGCCTGTGAATAATAAAGAAAACAGTTATCCACAAGCGTCTGTTATTCGCCAGCAGTTCATGGGGAAAAATATTCGCAGTGAAATTCATCTGGATTGTTGCCAGGGAAGCTACCAGCTGGTTTCAGAGCACTCCAATCCGGTTGCAGAGAACTCCACGGTTCAGCTGAACATCCTCACTCATGATCTGGTTCTGTTCGATGCTGATGGACAGGTTTTGAAAAACTGACAGCCTCTTATTAAGGAAGGCATATACCTGCTGTGGGTATTATACCCACAGGGTTTGGAGTTGCGACAAGGCGGCATGGAACCGCAGTAGCAACATCAAAGACGACAGAAATGTGCATACGCTGCTCCCGATCGTCTACAACCTGCTCAACCAGCCGAAACGTAATGCCCTGAAACTCACCTTCCCGGATCTTCTAAAAAACACCTTTGGAAGGGATATCAGACAGTGCCTGCTC
>OODV01000185.1 GCA_900299555.1 uncultured Endozoicomonas sp. | reverse complement strand
CACTTCAAAATCATGGTATATCTGCTGACAGGTAAGCTGGACTTTACCAAGGTGAGCAAAGCCTGCTTACCCACATGAAATTAAAAAGAACCACAGAGGAAAAGCTTTTCTCGGTGTCTCCGTAACAAGATCTTCTTTACTGGATAAAATTTGAAATGTGAAAGTTATTTCAGGGCAGTTCCTAAAGCTTCTTAAGCAGACAGGGAATAGTATGCGCGGGCAATACCTGTCGTACGCCCGCAGAACACCATAGCATCAACAAAGATCAAGCTTGCCTATTTCATTATTCCCTGCTGCCACATCCTTACTCACCATCATCTTGGGCGTTGCCCGGTAAAACAGGGTAACACTGAGGGCAAATGTCAGTATTTCTGCCACTGGCAGAGCAAGAAACGCCCCTTCAAGCCCCAGGGTTTTCCAGAACAGAATGATCAATACCAGGGGCAGAACCAGAGAGCGACTCATTGCAATCAGTGCCGACTGGGTAGCCGCATGCATACCGGTAAAATAGCCGGACAGAGTAATATTGATACCGTTAAACAGAAATGCAGGCCAGATCACAGCAATAATCGACATAGTCAGAGCCAGTGTGGCAACTTCGTCACTCCGGATAAAGACACTGGCCAGCTCCTCAGGATACGCCAGAAGAACCGTCGCAAAGGTAATACCGACCATAACGGCAAGACCAACACCAAGCCTCATAAAGCTGGCTATACGCTCCGGCTTTCTGGCTCCAAAGTTCACACTGACAAGCGGCCCCAAGGCTTCTGCAGTACCGTATGCCACCATGATGCTGAGCCACAGGATATAGTTGACAATGGTAAAGGCTGCAACGCCGGTAGTACCTGCTTCGATCATCAGAATCCAGTTAATAACGAACATGACCAGTCCACCGGACATCTCATTAATGAACTCGGAAAAACCGTTATAGGCGGCCCGGAACAGTTCAAACCAGGAACCATAGGGTTTAATCAAGCGAATGCGGGCCTGTTTGCCAAAGAAGCGTATAACCAGGAACGCCGTACCCACCGTATAAGCGATACCACTGGCAAATGCTGCACCACTGACACCCCAGCCCCATACTTTGATAAACAGCGCATCCAATGCAATGTTTGTTAACGCGGTCAGAACCAGGCCGGCTAACGCATAGTTGGGTGCATCATCCACCCGGGAAAAGTACGATAAGGTATAGGCCAACCCCATAAAGAACATAAAGGGAGAGATGATACGGATATATTCCGTGGTCAACGGCAGCGCTTCACCTTCTGCTCCGACAAAAGCCGCAATATTCCCGGCAAACAAGAATGCCAAGCTGGCCACGATGAGTGCGAAAATCACAATCACCGTCAGGGATTTGGTAAAAATATTGGACGCCTTGCGCGTATCTCCAGCCCCCAGGGCTTTACCGGCAACCACAGCACCACCGACCAGCATCATGACACAGAGGCCAAAGAACACCGAGTAGAGTGGTACCACCAGGTTAACCGCAGCCAGGGCGGTCGCCCCCACGTAATTACCGACAAAGATACCATCGACAATACCCGCTGAAGACAGTACCACCAGCCCCAGTATGGATGGTACAACAAAGCGGAAGAAATCCACCGTGGTACTGCCGGAGGTCATCTTGTCATCAGTAGTGTGAACTGACATAAGCGTTTCCTTATTGCGGCAGTAGGCTCCCCCTTTGCCAGCAATACATTATTCCTTTGGTTGGTTAATATGAACACATGTTCAAATTGGACATATGTTCAATTTGTTTTTATGCTAAGTCAACCAGTACTTATATCGGACAGATGCGGTCAATGAGTTACCTGCCAAAAGATGAAAAGCGTAAAGCCATTCTGGAAGCCACCCTTTCCCTGGTGGTGTCCTGTGGTTTTGCAGGCATAACCGCGCGCAAGGTAGCCGCAGAAATGGGTGCCGCTACGGGCACCATACACCATCATTTTTCGTCTCTGGATGAGTTGAAAACTGAAGTGATCCGCTATGCGGTATCGTCTTCCGTTGACTGCGATCTGGAGGCCATTAAAGGATTACCGCCTTACGAAGCCCTGCTGCAGATGTTGTTACCATCAAACTTCCCGGATCGGGAGTTTGAAAACCGGGTGTGGCTCAGTGCCGCTGATGAAATGTGGCGCAATGAACAGTTGAAAACCGTCTACTGTGAGTCCATGGTCAGCCTGACTGACCTGGTTGAAGGTGTGATTAACGAGGGTAAAGCAACCGGCTTGTTTCACCCCGTACTTGATAGTCGACAGTGTGCATGGAAGCTACTGGCTACCAGCTTCACACTGTCCAGTTATTCCTACCTGGGAGACAGTAGCCTGAATCTACAGGCGATAGATGACCTGGTAATCAGCGATATTCGGCTGACATTGGGCATGAAAGATTAAGACGCAACTCCCAGGTTATAAATCAGCGTCGATCATCGTGTTGTTTTTTAATACCCACACTGCTGCCTCAACCCGGGAGCGGACACCCAGCTTTTTCAACAGCCGTTTTACATGTACTTTGACCGTTCCCTCACTGATCGACAGTTTCCGTCCAATCATCTTATTGGCCAGACCTTCAGCGATCAGATGAAGAACTTCCCTTTCCTTGGACGTAAGCAGCTCCAGCCGGTCTTCCTGCTCCTGTTCCGGTCTGAGCAACGACGCTAATACCTCTGTCAGTCTGTCATCCACTACCAGTTTGCCACGAGCAGCGTCACCAATTCGAAGCAGTAAATCCTCTGGCTCCATATCTTTCAGCAGATAGCCATCAGCTCCGGCCCGGAACATCGCGGCAACATCCTCACGATGCTCGGAAACCGTCAGTACGATCACTTTACTGTCCACGTCAGCGGCTCTCATCGCCTTGAGCGTCTCCAGACCATCCATGCCTTTCATATTCAGATCCAGCAGGATCAAGTCTGGCTCCAGTTTGATCGCAGCTTCAAGCCCGGCTTCCCCACTGCCAGCCTCAGCAATCACATGTAATCCGTCTTCTTCATTGATTAACTGGGCCAGACCCTTTCGCAATAAAGGGTGGTCATCAATCAGAAGAATATCGATGGTTTGCTCACTCATATGTTCTCTCTTCAGATCGCCCGAACTCCAGATACACTTCCGTCCCCCCGGACGATAACCTTCTGGTATCCAGTGTTCCACCCATACTGGCCGCGCGTTCACGCATAATGGTTGTACCATAATGACCGTGTACTGAGGGTTTGGCCTCAATACCTCAACCGTCGTCAGTGACGGTAATGCCCAGCAACCCACCACCGGTTATAAAACAGCTGACCCGGGTCTCTCTCGCTTTTGCATGTTTTACCACGTTCATCAGCGCTTCCCGTACAATCTGCAGGGCATGAATCTGGTCATGGGCACCGATGCTTGAAAAGCGCAGTTGATAATCCAGCAGGAAATGAATGTCCGGTGAACGCTGAGAGAACTCTTCCAATGTCTTTTGCAGGGCCTGTTCAAGGCCTCCCTCAGACAGGGTCAGCCTAAAGGTTCTTAACAGCTCCCTTAACTGGGCATAGGCATTGTTCGTGCCTTCCCTTAATTCATCAAGGATCGGTACAACCGATGGGAGGGCTTCCGACTTTTCCAGTCGCCGCCTGAGGCGCAGTACCTGAATTTTCTGATAAGAGAGTGCCTGAGCCAGAGAATCATGAAGCTCTCTGGCGATCACTGCCCTTTCCTCCATCAACAACATCCGTCGTTCATGGGTTCTGGAGCGGTTCTGGTCAATGGAGGTTGCGATAATATCGGCAAAGGTCTGCAGCCATTGCTGACTCTCTTCGGACAGATCAATGGATGAACCAGCGGTTACTTTCAAAAAACCAAAACGGTGCTGCCTGGACAACAAAACAAACTGCCATGATTTTGGTTCAGCCAATGCACCTGCCATCGTTTTATTCAGACAGTCCGCACAATGCTCTCCGGCACAGATAACAATCCTCCAACCCAAGCAACTCCTGCCATTCTCTGGCCAGAGAAGCCACAAGATGCTCATCGTATGGATTGGTTGCCAGATTTCTGGACGCTTTGTACAACAGCTCAAGGGCATGATTGGACTGGGCGAGTGCGTATGTCTGCTCTTCTACTTTTTCTTCCAATCGGCCATACAGATTTCCGAGTTCCAGGGCCATTACACGGAAGGTCCGGGTCAGGTTTCCTATTTCATTACTGGACTGATAATTCAGACCCAGTTCACTGAACTGACCATTTCGAATAAGACCTGCGGCATTGCCCAGGTCATCCATTGGCTTTAGAAGATGGCGATTAATAAACCGGATGGTCATCAATGCCATGGTGAGAATACCTGCCAGCACAAACAACGCCGTTAAAAACAGTTGCTGGAGTTTCTGCTCGGTATGCAGCTGCAGTGAGTTCACCATACGATCAATATGATCAACAAACTCTGGCACCTGATGAACAAAGGCTTCGTAGCCCTGAGGGTCAGCCAGCAGTGGCTTCATCTCTGAGAACCATTGGCTGGCCACCAACCGATAGGCCTCACCCAGATCGCTCCGATCATCCAGTAATTTTCTCAGAGGTTCGCTGTTGATGCTGTTGTCATAGATATCCAGTAACCGGTTCAGCGTGTCCGGACTGGTCAGTTCAGGAATCAGGACATGTTCAGCCAGTCGCCAGGACTGCATGCGCAATGAACCTGAGATATTGATCGCCGCCGCATCACTCTCCGTCACCAGGGCAAACCACAAAGAGCTACCCACACTGACCAGAGCAAGAAGACAGATGCCTGATATCACCAGCAGTGCTTTCTGCCTCAGAGAGCCGATACGACTTTTTTTCTGCTCCTGGTCAGAGCCAAAGACTAATTGATCCAGATCAACATCCCCTGCAGTTGAAGGCATATACCTCTTATTTTCTGACTTATCCCATAAGAGCCCCATATGCGGCAAGGCCTGCACTCGAATGAAGCCTGAATTAAGAGACCCCCTTGTTTTTTAACGCTATTTTTCTGATTTCGAGAATCATAACCTGAGAAGAACCACCAAGCTTATACCTCTTTAGAAGTACAACCTGAATACCCCTCTCCTGATCCCCCGGTTTACACCGTCTTTACCCTTTTACTCAAGGGATTATCATCCACTTGAAAGCAACAGTTAACGTTTAATTCAGAATAAAAGATACCGATCAACATGGGGGCAGGCAACCTGATTTCACGACGTCGTTTCTTAACCGGAATCCGGCAGGAAGGCACCACTTTCCGTCCTCCCTGGACGCCGCCAAAGATGAGTTTATCGACCAGTGCCGTCGTTGTGATGACTGCATTGCCGTTTGTGAAACAGGCCTTCTTAAAAAAGGCAGCGGTGGCTTTCCAGAGGCCGACTTTTCACAAGCCGGTTGCTCTTTCTGCGGCTCCTGCAGTGATGCCTGCCAGCACGATGTCATTCAACAGCACGTTATTCAAGAAACCGAAGACGTCCCCTGGGATATCCTGACCACGATCAATTCACAATGCCTGGCACTGAACCGGGTGCACTGCCGAACCTGTCAGGAAACCTGCGAGGCCAGAGCCATCAGTTTCACGATTAAAACTGGCGGTGTGGCCATTCCCAGCATCAATACCGACCAGTGTACCGGCTGTGGCGAGTGTGTCTCCCTGTGTCCGATAACCGCCATTTCCATGATTTCAAATTCAGAACAACCATCTTCAGAAAAGCCATCGGCCAGAAGGATTTGTGAATGACTCAAGCTGCTGAAATCTGCGCCATCTCCGGCGTTGTTGTCCGGGCCCTGCCAGAGCAGTTAACCGACGTCACCCGGCAACTGGAAGCCTTGCCAGGTGTTGAGGTTCACGCCTGTGATCCACAGGAAAACTGGTGGTTACCGTTGAAGAGTTACCCGGTGAAAAGCTGATGGTTGACCGGCTGACCGAAATTAATGCTGTGGCGGGAGTGTTGTCTGCTGCACTGATTTATGCGCATCAGGAGTAAACAGATGGATATGAAACGAATGCCCATAGCGGAAGAAAAACATTTTTCGCCATCCGAAAGCAACGTCGATAACCAAGAAAAATGTTTTTCACAAATAAGTCGAAGGGACTTTATAAAAAGCAGTGCTATCGCTGCCACCGCAGCGGCTGCCGGAGTCAGTACACCAGCAGCGGCCACCAATCTGATCACCAGCAGTAAAGCAACAGAAATCAAGTGGGACAAAGCCCCCTGCCGTTTCTGCGGTACCGGCTGTTCTGTTCTGGTCGGCAGCAAGGATGGGCGTGTCGTCGCCACCCAGGGTGACCCGGAAGCACCGGTTAACCGTGGTCTGAACTGCATCAAGGGTTACTTCCTGTCCAAGATCATGTACGGCTCTGACCGTTTACAAACACCCTTGCTGCGGATGAAAAATGGCCAGTTCCATAAAGAGGGTGAATTCACGCCCATCACCTGGGATCAGGCTTTCGACATCATGGCTGACAAGTGGAAAGCCGCCATTGCCAAAACCCGTAACACACCCGAGATGCCTGCTGTCGGCATGTTTGGTTCTGGCCAGTGGACCGTCTGGGAAGGCTATGCTGCGGCCAAATTAATGAAAGCCGGTTTCCGCAGTAACCATATCGACCCTAACGCCCGTCACTGCATGGCATCCGCAGTCGTTGGCTTTATGCGTACCTTTGGTATGGATGAGCCGATGGGCTGTTATGACGATTTTGAAAAATCGGACGCGTTTGTGCTCTGGGGCTCAAATATGGCGGAGATGCACCCGGTACTCTGGTCACGCCTGACCGACCGCCGCCTCTCCAGCGACCAGGTCAATGTATCCGTTTTGTCGACGTTCAAACACCGTTCCTTTGAACTGGCCGACATTGGCATGGTATTTACCCCCCATACCGATCTGGCCATTGGTAACTATATTGCCAATTACATCATCCAGAACAATGCCGTCGATAAAGACTTCGTTAAAAAGCATACCCGTTTCCGCAGCGGTGTCACCGATATCGGCTATGGCCTTCGTCCAGACCACCCGTTGGAAAAGCAGGCCAAAAACCCCGGCAACGGTGGCTCGGAAGAGATTACCTTTGATCAGTTCGCGGCCTTTGTCAGCGAATACACCGCAGAACAAACCTCGAAGCTGTCTGGCGTTCCGGTAGATCAGTTGGAAGCCCTGGCCAGACTGTATGCCGATCCCAAGGTCAAGGTAATGTCCCTCTGGACCATGGGCGTTAACCAGCTCACCCGCGGTGTCTGGATGAACAACATCATCTACAACCTGCACCTGCTCACCGGCAAGATTTCCAAGCCTGGCTGTGGTCCTTTCTCCCTGACCGGTCAGCCTTCTGCCTGTGGTACTGCCCGTGAAGTGGGTACCTTTGCCCACCGCCTGCCGGCCGATATGGTCGTGGCCAATAACCAGCATCGCGACAAGTCTGAAAAAATCTGGAAACTCCCTGAAGGCACCATCCCCGCCAAGGTGGGTTACCACGCGGTTTTGCAAAACCGCATGCTCAAAGATGGCAAGCTCAATGCCTACTGGGTGATGTGCAACAACAATATGCAGACAGCGCCCAATATCAATCATGAGAGCCTGCCTGGCTATCGCAACCCTGAAAACTTTATCGTCGTTTCCGATCCTTATCCGACAGTAACGGCCCAGGCTGCTGACCTGATTCTGCCAACCGCCATGTGGGTAGAGAAAGAAGGCGCCTATGGCAATGCTGAGCGCCGGACCCAGTTCTGGTACCAGCAGGTTGTCCCCCAGGGCGACGCTAAATCAGACCTCTGGCAGCTGATGGAGTTTTCCAAGCGCTTCAAGGTAGAAGAAGTCTGGTCCGATGAGCTGCTGGCCAAGGCGCCTGAACTGAAGGGAAAAAACCTGTTTGACGTCCTCTATGCCAATGGGCAGGCCGATCGATACAGTCTGGAAGAAATTCCTGCCGACAGTCTGAACGACGAAAGTCGTGATTTTGGTTTCTATGTTCAGAAAGGCCTGTTTGAAGAGTACGCCACCTTTGGCCGTGGCAAGGCCCATGACCTGGCACCATTCGATCTTTATCACCAGTCCCGCGGACTGCGCTGGCCGGTAGTTGATGGCAAGGAAACCCTGTGGCGCTACCGCGAAGGCTATGACCCGTATGTCAAAGCCGGTGAAGAAGTGAGTTTCTACGGCAAGCCTGACGGTAAAGCGTGGCTGTTCGCTCTCCCCTACGAGCCGCCTCATGAAGCACCGGATGATGAGTACGATCTCTGGCTGTCCACCGGCCGTGTTCTGGAGCACTGGCACTCAGGCTCAATGACCCGTCGGGTACCTGAGCTTTATCGTTCATTCCCCGATGCCGTTGTTTACATGCACCCTGACGATGCCAAATCAAACGGTCTGCGCCGTGGTATGGAAGCGAAAGTCGTGACCCGCTATGGCGAAGTGCGTACCCGTGTTGAAACCCGGGGCCGGAATACACCACCCAAAGGCCTGGTGTTCATGCCGTTCTTCGATGCCGGTCAGCTGGTGAACAAATTGATTCTGGACGCGACCGACCCGCTATCGAAAGAGACGGATTTCAAGAAAACCGCAGCCAAGATCATCAGAGTTTGATGCAGCCCTGAGCCAGGAACCATATGAGTAAGAACAAACCCAGCCAGCATGACAATGGTACAGTAAGCCGGCGTCGTTTTATTGCAGGCACAGCCCAGGCCGCCTGTGCTGTCAGTCTGTTGGGTTTGGGGCTGAGCTGGGTTGGCAGCAAATCCAGCCCCCGGAAGCCCAGGTTCTGCGCCCACCCGGCGCATTGCCGGAAGATGAATTTCTGGCGTCCTGTCTGCGCTGCGGTATCTGTGTCAGAGATTGCCCATACGATGTGCTGAAACTGGCGCAACCGGAAGACCCGGTTGCTTCCGGTACGCCGTACTTTGCAGCCAGGGAAAATCCCTGCCTGATGTGCGAAGACATTCCCTGTATCAGCAACTGCCCAAGTGGTTCGCTGTCACCGGAACTGACGGATATTAACGATGCCCGGATGGGACTGGCGGTTCTTATTGACCGTGAGAACTGCCTGAACCTGCAGGGGCTTCGCTGTGATGTCTGCTATCGCGTCTGCCCCCGCATTGATGAAGCCATTACCCTGCAGCTGAGCCGCAACACACGCACCAATGTTCACGCGATTTTTGAACCGGTCGTGCATTCTGATGCCTGCACCGGTTGCGGAAAATGCGAACAAGCCTGTGTGCTGGATGAACCGGCCATCAAGGTAGTGCCTCACAAACTGGCCCAGGGAGAACTGGGGAGCCACTATCGGCTGGGCTGGAAGGAAGAGGAACGCACCGGTACGCAGTTGGTTCCCCGCAACCTGAAATTACCGGCGCATCGACCTGCAGGAGAAGGATCATGAGTGCCGTAACGTCACTCAGCAACTGGCAGAAATGGCGTTTTCTTCTCCTACGTCGATTTTGCCAGCTGATGGTACCAACTCTCTTTCTGGCATCCCCATATCTGGTGCAATGGACCGGTGACACACTGCTGATCAACGGAAACCTGTCGTCCAGTTTGACCCTGGGCATTCTGCCAATGAGTGATCCTCTGGCGATACTGCAAGGGCTACTGGCTGGTCACCCAATGGTAGCCCGGGGGCTTATTGGTGCCGGTGTTGTCATTCTTCTTTATGGGCTGCTTGGTGGCCGGAGTTTCTGCAGCTGGGTTTGTCCGATCAACCCGATCACAGACCTGGCCGCCTGGCTCAGGAAGAAGCTGGGAATCCGCAACAGTCATAAGCTGTCCAGAAGCAGCCGCTACTGGATTCTGGCCATGGTACTGGTGCTGCCACTGGTGACTGGAATGATGGTATGGGAGCTGTTCAACCCGGTCAGCCAAATGATCCGAGGCCTTCTGTTTGGCATGGGAGCGGGCTGGTATCTGATCGCTGCCGTCTTTCTGTTTGATGTCCTGATCAGCACCCGAGGCTGGTGTGGTCACCTCTGCCCGCTGGGTGCATTTTACGGGTTGGTTGGATGCATCAGTCCCCTGCAGGTCAGTGCCACAGAGCGCAAACATTGCAATGACTGCATGGACTGCTATGCCATCTGCCCCGAACCACACATTCTTCCGGCGGCCCTTAAGGAAAAAAAGGGCGACAGCCCGGTACTGAACAAACGTGACTGTACCCGCTGCGGTCGCTGTATTGATGTCTGTGAAAAGAACGTCTTTTCCTTCCAGGCATCCTTTAACCATCAAATCATCGCATCAACCCGGTCAGATAACCGGGTTATGGACTCTGAATAATGACTGACCAGGAAGGCGGAGACACTGCCATGAGCCAACCAATGACCCTGAGAAATAGACTCTCATTGAATAATATCCGCTGGGTAAAAGCGGCATCAAAAGGCGTGATGACATTACTGGTTTCAACCATGGTCAGTATGGCTGCCGTGGCGGAAACCGGAGGCATGGATTCACTGCGAACTATTGACCTCTCAGTCGAGCCACCTGCGGAAGCCATGAAAAAGGTTCTGGAGAGTGACACGACCTTTCACCGTGATTTTATTGAGCAACCGCCACTGATTCCTCATGACATTCGCGGTTACACCGTCAATAAAGACGTCAATACCTGTCTGCAATGCCACAGCTGGAAGAATGCCAGCAAATGGGGAGCAACCCGAATCAGCGTCACCCACTTCTACGACCGTGAAGGAAAACAACGCGCGGACGTGGCCCCTAACCGTTATTTCTGTCTTCAGTGTCATGTGCCACAGGCGGATACAGCACCGCTGCAAAAGAATAACTTTGAGCCGGTTGATTCCCTGAAGTAAGGACGCGTGTAGGTAAAGGTGAACATGATGAGTAAGGACTTTTTTCTGAAACGCTACTGGAAGATGCTGACCACAACAGCCGGCAAGATATCCATGGGCGTGATTCTCGCCTTCGGCTTTGTTGCCGGCATTATTTTCTGGGGCGGTTTCAATACCGGTATGGAGAAAACCAATACAGAAGAATTCTGTATCAGCTGCCATGAAATGGAAGACAATGTTTTTGAAGAGTACAAAGCCACCATTCACTACAATAACCGGTCAGGTGTCAGAGCTGTCTGCTCCGATTGCCACGTACCCAAGGAGTGGACACCCAAGCTGGTAAGAAAGATTCAGGCCAGCAAAGAACTCTGGGGTAAAATGACGGGAAAAATTGATACCCATGAAAAGTTTGTGGCACATCGTCGTGAAATGGCTGAACGTGAATGGGCCCGGATGAAGGCCAATGATTCGCAGGAGTGCCGGAACTGTCACAACTTCGACTACATGGACTTTTCCGAACAGTCTGCCCGAGCGATGGAGAGTCACACCAAGGCCTTCCTGGGAACGGACAAGATGCTTCCTACTGGTGAGACCTGTATTGACTGCCACAAGGGTATTGCCCACGAGCTGCCTAATATGCATGGTATTGAGGGCTGGTAAGCAGCCCCAGCGAAAGCAAGGAGAATACAATGAGCACACTGGAGTCTTTTATCTGGCACTTCCTGGGCTATACCACCATGCCCGCCATTTTTATCGGTGGGTTTATCGCCACGGCATTGGTTTTCTGTTTTATCATGGATAAAGCAGGAAAACTGTAACGCTTCGTCCACATCAGGCTCTTGTCCAAGAGCCTGATCGTCAAACACAGCAATACTCTCCAGGGGTTATACCCGTCCAGCGTTTGAACGCTTTGTTAAACGCGCTCTCATCATGAAAACCCAGTCGTGCTGCCAGCTCACTTCCGGAAACCCCTTCAGTCATCAGTGCTTTTGCCATTTCAAGCCGGGTCTGATCAGACAACAGTTTGAAGGTAATGCCTTCCCGGGACAGCGTACGGTTCAGATGCCGGCCACTGATACCGAACTGCTCGGCCACTTTTTCTTTTCCCCAGTTCGGGTGTGCTGTAAGAATACGGACGACCCGGGTTCGAAAATCCCGCTCCTGCATATCGGTCAGCGCCTGATCGGCCAGCTGTCGCATCTGGGCATACTGTGATTTATTGGCCTGGGCCTGCACCAATGGCAGTGCAACCTGACAGTTACCGATTTTCAAATGGAGTAGTAGGATTTGTCTTAGGACTTCCTGTAGCAGGTGTTTTATCACTTGGTGCTTTATCTGGAGCAATTAATGGAAAAGGTTTAGAAGATATGTTAGATTTTTCTTCAAATGAAATTTCAACTTCCATCTCAGGACCATCAAGTAATTTTTTTATTGGTTCTTCAATTGGACCAAGTGGTCAAGAGTGCGCAGGTTATGGAATTTCACCAGGAGCCGCAAAAAATGCAGCACTAGCAGTATGTTTTGACTATAAAAACTTTAAACCTTATAAATAAAATGAAAACATCAACAGCAAGTTATTTAATATATGGAACAATTGGACTGGGATTTTTATTCTCAAGCCAAATAAAACAAGCCTACAACGATTTTACAACTTCAGTGGACACAGCAGTAGTTGAAAAAATCAAAACAAAATTAGAAAGAATTCCACAAACACAAAACTTTGAATTAAAAATCAATTCTCAAAATCCTCAAATAACAAAACAATCACAAACTCAACAAATATCGCAAAAAGAATCAAGCATTAATAATAATTTAATGTCATCAAATCAATTAGTAGATTGTTTAGTGTACGGTCAAGAATTTGGTGAATTAAAAAATTACCACAGCCAATTAAAAGAAGCAGCGGAAGTTGAATTTGAAGATAATCAAATATACCACTCAGACTACAAAGAAATTAAATCAGACTTAAAAAAACTATATAAAAAAATTGATGATTATCAAAATACACTAGATTCATTCTGGCAACCAGTTCCAGACCACCAAGTGGATGAATACAACAGATTTGTAAATAAAAAAAATAATTTAGTAAGACAATCTTGGAACTTAGAAGAAGATTTTGAAGATGTTCAAAATTTAATGAATCAAGCAGCAGAAAACCACGACAATGTAAGAACTCAAATGAAATCAACATCAAATGAATTAAAACTTGTTGGAGATAAATTAACAACTCAATGTTTAGGGGATAAAAAAGTTTCAGCATTAAGTTTACAAAGAGCTTGCAGAGGGGAAGAAAATAATTATTTCTGTAATGCTTTTAATCAATAATTATTGTTTTCACAGAGCCTGTAAATAATTCTGTGTAAATGCCACCAAAACAATTACGCTTTGAACCGACCGGGAAACATAATTTCAAACCGGTTCATATGGAGTAGTTCAGACTTAATCTGACATTTCTTTTCAAAAAAAGAAAAGGGTTACCGATTTAG
>OODV01000065.1 GCA_900299555.1 uncultured Endozoicomonas sp. | reverse complement strand
CAAAACCGGTTTTTGGATATGAGCAGGAGGGAGTGTCACCAATTAACGTCGTCAATCGCTTGATTTTGGTTAATATATAGGCAAAGCAAAGCATGAATGGGGACAAACCCTGCCTGATCAGCTGTACAAAAAATGTTCATGTTTTTGCCCTGGGGGGTGAATAGTTATAGCCCGATTGATCAGCCCTTTCAGGGTTGAAATTCTTGGGGCTATTTCGAATCCTGCATAAATTCAAACGGAAAAATAGTCATCCAACACTCTCATGTGTCATGAAAAGCACCTTACCGATTACGACATTAAGATGACCATGAAATACGCGAAATTCAGCAAAGAACACCTAAACGACCCGTAAGACTAAATCCATTAAGTAAAATGGACACTTCTTGGACACATCGGTAATTTGGAACAAATGAGCTATAATAAAAGGAAGGAAAATCAAGGAGTTAAAAAAGGAATATGGCGGTGAGGGAGGGATTCGAACCCTCGGTACGCGATTAACGTACACACACTTTCCAGGCGTGCTCCTTCAGCCACTCGGACACCTCACCATTTGCTCAAAACGTTTACCGCCCCGAACAGGTGGCGTACTTTATATCACCTTCGATGCAAAGGCAAAAAGAATATATACCTACGGACAAAAAAATCACCGAAGGCGATTCAGGCCAAACATTTTGCCCAGAACTTTCTCAAGAATGGAGGTTGGCAGGAATACTTTCAACAAGGGAAACGCCAGACTGCCATTCGCAAGCCGGACGATATTAAGCACGCGCCCGGACTCCAGCTTATCGATCAGGTCACGACAGAAGCGGTCCGCCGGTGTAGGGTTATCCTGTGAGGCATTGGCTCGAGCCCTGACCTTTGCCTCAATGGGCATATACAGGCTATCTGGCTTGAACACCTGCTCCAATACCCGGCTGGCATTATCTGCAAACCGTGACTGGACGGCACCAGGCTGAACCGTCACTACCTTCACTCCAAAGGGTTTCAATTCCATTCTCAACACATCAGACAATGCATTGAACGCCGCTTTGGAGGCGCAGTAACTGCCCGAAAACGGCGAAAACAAGACACCGGAGACACTGCCAATATTGATGATCGTCCCCTGTTTACGGGCACACATATGAGGAGCCACCTGACGGATAAGCGCCATGGGTGCAAACACATTGGTGGAAAACTGCTGCTCCAGCTCTTCACCCGGCATATCAATCAATGGCCCCATGCTGCCATAGCCAGCATTATTCGCCAGCATATCCAGATGACCATCTGTGTTCAGAATATGCTGTACAACCTCCTGAACCTGCGACTCATCGGTCACATCCAGTTCCAACACCTGGATATTCTGGTCCGACAGCGCCTGTATACTCTGCAGGTTACGGGCGGTTGCCCAGACACGATAGCCTCTTTGTTGAAACTCAAGAGCCAGTTCCCGGCCAATGCCACTGGAGCATCCGGTAATCAGTACATTTTTATTACTTGAAGGCATGGTTCATCCCTTTCTGGCTCTGCAAATATTTTTTCAGCTTACCACGCTTAAACCTATCTCCAGAAAATGCAAAGTCCAAAAGTGCTTTCCAGCTTGTCCTACACTGTCACATACATGATTCTTCACAGCATGACTCAACAACCATGATGATGAAAAATATCAGGCTCATTTCTTTGAGTTTGCTTATATGTCTTTCCAGCTTTTGCCTCGCTACCTCAAAAAGTACGACTGTCGTTTACTGGAACAGCCCTGAAGCAATCTCCATGCAGCAACGCTTATCGGAAAACGCTGACTTCTGGCGAATCGTTCCTCATCTGACAACCCAGAAAACACAAACCTACTGTGGTATTGCCAGCGCCATTACGGTGCTTAATGCCCTGGGCAGCAGTCAATATGGTGACCTGGTCTATTACCCTCATACATACCTGACACAGGACAGCTTTTTCACCCCCTCCGTTCTGCCTTACCTTTCACCCAAAATCGTGATGTCCAGGGGAACTGATATCACAGAGCTGCACTATGCCCTGGAAACCCACGGTGTTCAGGTTAAAACCATTTATGGTGACAGTGTGTCGGCTCATCAGTTACGCAGCCTTCTGAGTAAAGCATTGGTAAACAGCGATCATTATGTTCTGATCAACTATCAACGAGCCTGTATCAGGCAAAGAGGTGGCGGCCACTGGTCGGTATTGGGTGCTTATGATGCTGAGAGCGATCGGGTGCTGATTATGGATGTTGCCCGGTTTCATTACTTACCTGCGTGGGTGCAAATACCAGACTTGCTGAAAGCAATGAATACGATTGATCCGCGGGGTAATGCACGAGGACTGCTGATCGTAACCGGGCAACCCCGTTCGAAAGCATGATGTAATGATATGTTTAGCCGTTGAAAAAAAAACGCACAAGAATTACTTTTATTTGTGCGCTTTGTGATCGCTGTGGCTAACCTGAAGAATCAGTTATAGGCACCCGCAGAATAGGTCAGCTCATAGCTATGGCTGTAGATTTCCAGGATGTTACCAAATGGATCTTCCATGTAGATCATGCGGTATGGCTTTTCACCTGGGTAGTAGAATCGTGGTTTTTCCATACGACGCTTACCACCAGCAGCAACAATCTTTTCTGCCAGTCCTTCAACGTCCGGGTCCTGTACGCAGAAGTGGAAAATACCGGTTTTCCAGTATTCAAAGTTGTTTTCGGGGTTTTCCTGATTTTTAAACTCAAAGATCTCAACACCGATCTGGTCACCTGTGGATAAGTGAGCAATGCGGAAATGCTCCCAGCCAGCATCGAATACATCGGTGCACATCTGACCAATGGCGCTGTCGTCTTCTACAATCGTGGCAGGCTCCATAATCAGGTACCAGCCCAGCACTTCGGTGTAAAACTTAACGGCTTTTTCCAGATCTGGAACAGAAATACCGATATGAGAAAAGGTTCTTGGGTATACTTGGTCTGTCATTGTCTTCTACCTCAATAGCAATGAGATCAGTGTAAAATCTTATTTCGAGAACAAAAAATTATCATTTTTGATAATACTGATAACATCCTGTTATGGTAATCCACTCTGGTTAAAGACCTTTATTGCGCTGGTTGAGCAGAAGCATTTCACTCGCACCGCTGCCTTGCTGCACATGACGCAACCGGGCGTCAGCCAGCATATTCGCAAACTGGAAGACTATTACCAGGCAACGTTGATTAACCGGAATGAAAAAGGCTTTGAGCTGACACAGGAAGGTGAAAAGGTACTTCATTTTGCCAGGGAGCTGGTCGTCAGTGAAGAGCAGTTGAAAGAGTCCCTGAAAGAGGACAATCCTTATGAGGGGGTCTGCCGGCTCATCAGCCCGGGAGCCCTGGCCATGAGGCTTTATCCTCAGCTCTGTGTCATACAACAGCAATATCCAGAGCTGATGATGCAGTTTGAGGTGGCCCCGAACCACAGGATTGTGTCAGAGCTGTTGAGTAATACCATTGATATTGGCCTGATTACCCATCAGACCGACGAGCCTGAACTCATAACCCGCCCGATCGACCAGGAGCAATTACTGCTTGTGGTTCCTGCTCGTTATCGAGAAGCGGGTTACAGTGACTTATGCCAGCTGGGTGTCATTATGCATCCCGATGCCAGCCATCATATTTCATCCGTGCTTCGGGCAAACTATGCTCAATTCCGGCATCTTTCCGAGTTTCCGGTGAAAGGTGCGGTAAACCAGATCAACCTAATTCTCGAGCCGGTAGCCGCCGGTAATGGCTTTACCGTTTTACCAGAGTCCATTGTGAATGCTTTTCCACGGCAGCAGGATATCAGCATCCTGAATATGACCACTGCCGTTTATGAAACCATTTACCTGACGCATAAGCGGCATCGCCCGGTGGCAAGCCGCTACCCGTTTATTCTGAATAGGCTATTCCCGGACCAGCTGTGATTCCGCAATGGCTGGCTTAAAAATGGAACGCCACCTGGCAACCAGCAACGCCATAAAGATCAGTCCACAACCGAGAAGCTTCTGGGAAGTCATGGACTCTCCCATCCAGATCGCACTCATCAGCGCAGTCCATACCGGTTCAATCACCATGATCAGCGCGGCATGGCCTGCTTCTGAGTGTTTCAGCGCCCAGGTATACAGGAAATAGCGGAGACTGGTGGCAATCAATACCGCCGCAGCCACCCATACCCAGGTGTCCGTGGCCACCTGCTCCGGCCAGCTTTCTGTGGTGAACGAAATGATCATGCCTGCCATACCCGGAACCAGCAACAGTATAAAGGTCAAAGCCATTGAAGGGATGCCTGGCGCATTACGATTTGTGTACACAAAGTGCAAGGCAATGAACAGGGTCGCCATCAGATACAACCCCTGGGCAGGTTCAAACTCCCAACTGCCTTTCAGTGCCAGCAACGCAATACCGGCAATGGCAAATGGCAGGGCAAAGAGTGTGAAGCGATCAATTCGGCTACCATAGAGCAACCTTCCCATAAAGGGCACCATAATCATGGACAGGCTCATGATAAAGGCACCTTCACCCAGTCGGTCAGAGCTGTCGACAGCCTGAATCCAGAGGTACATGGCCATGGTCTGAATCAGTCCAACCATCACACTGATGAACAGCTGTTTTTGGTTTAGCCGGAAGAGCTGCCTTGCGGCAAAGGGCAGTAACAATAGAGCAGCCGCGATATAACGGACCCCTATGTAACCCAGCGGTGGCATTCCCCCGATGGCAAATTTGGAAAACAGCCAGCCAGACGCAGCCAGCAGAGTAACCAGCAGAAGTACCAGATCTGCCTTAATCGTCGTGTTCATTAGAGTGTGCCGGGATTGAGATTTCAGGTAAGTCCATGTTCTTTTGAAACTAGCTTACTGAAATCCCGGCTTCGACACAGTGGGGAGAAATACGCTATTTAGAAAACGTTACTTTGAGGGGGTATCTTCTGACCGAAACTGCTGCTCATAGTCAGACCAGGAATATTCAGGATGTTCCTGCTCCAGCCTGGCCAGTTCTGCCTCAAGAGAAATCATCTCCTCTTCAGAGGACGGCAGGTCACTGCCCAGTTCTGAAAGCTTGGACTCAAGCACAGAAAAATCCGGCATATTTGGAAGTTCACCTTCACCAGAAAGGATACTGTCTTCAGCTGAAGGATCAGCCTGGTACAGGCTATCAGAGCTATCCGCAAATTCAGGACCGGGCCTTGACTCCAGTGAAGCGAGATCTGGCGTCGGACTCTCTAATTCAGTCATCATTGCCGTTTCATGAACTAACGCCTCTATGGCAGGCTCGACTCTATCTTCATCTTCATGAGTCTGAGCATGTTCAGGTGAGCTATCCTCTTGAGCGTATTCAACAGGCTGCTCCGCTCTCTCAGAAGTCGTGTCAGCAGCTAAATGAGTTTCAGCCTGTGCATAAAGTTCAGCCTTATCTTCAGCCAGGTTATCCACAGCTGGCTGAGGCGCCGGTTCTTCATAGACGTCTTTTACTGATTCGTTCGCTAATTCAGAATCCTCTGTAACAGCGAAGGTTTCTGCAGTCTCTGCTACAGACTCTGGAGCAGAGAGCGTTTCCTGCTGGGAAGAGATTGTATCAACCGTCGAAACGGCTGGTTTTGCCTCCGCCTCAAGCGCTAATAACTCTTCTGCCTCAAGCGGCTCCAGATCGGCGGTTTCCAGAGTCTTGGCAGGCAGTTCCTTCTTTACGCGAACACCCAGTGCCAGAAACTGATCGGCCTGGGCGATCAGATTGCCACGGCCATGCTTCAGCGTACCCATGGCTTCATCGTAGGTACTGCGGGCATTGCCCAGCTGTGTATCCAACTTCTCCATTTTTTCCACAAAAACGCGAAGCTTGTCGTATACCTGACGACCTTTATCAGCCAGTTTCCGAGTATTGGCATTCTGGCGTTCAATGGTCCACAGGTTCGCAACCGTTCTCAAGGTTGCCAGCAGTGTTGTGGGCGTTACTACGACGATACGTTTCTCAAACGCCTCATTAAACAGTTGCTGGTCATACTGGAATGCGGAAATAAACGCAGGTTCAATAGGCATGAACATGAAAACGAAATCCGGAGCCTTGATTTCCGGCAGGCCGGGGTAGTCTTTCTGGTTCAGGCTGTTGATGTGATTCCGAATACATTGAATATGACGAACCATGGCCGCATCACGGTCAGCATCCGTTTCTGCATTCACATAAGCCATGTAGTCCACCAGGGACACCTTGGAGTCAATGATCAGGTGCTTACCTTCAGGCAGGTGAACAATGAAGTCCGGACGCTTATTCTGACCATCCTCATCTTTGAAGTTGGCTTCACGCTCGTACTCCTGACCTTTGATCAGACCACTGCTGTCAAGGATGGTCTCAACCTGCATTTCACCCCAGTTACCCTGAAGCTTCTTGTCTCCTTTGAGGGCTTTAGCAAGACTTTCAGCATCGTCGGTCATCTTTCGATTGAGCTGATGCATGGTTTCCAGCTGTTGCTTCAGTGCTGCGCGACTAACGCTGTCTTCCCGGTGCGCTTCTTCCACTTTGTTACGGAACTCACCCAACTGTTCCTTGAACGGAGCCAGTAGTGAATGCAGCTGCTCATGGTGTTGATCAGAGAGAACTTTACCTCTGGCTTCAAAGATCTCGTGCGCCAGGTGTTTGAATTCCTGCTTGAGGGCTTCCTTGTTTTCCTGAAGCTGCATCAAGGCTTTCTGGTTTTGGCTCTGCTGTTCTTCAAGGCGGGTTTCCAGCTCTTTTGCCCGCTGTTCTGCCTTACTCCGCACAGCTCGCTCGGATGCCAGCTCTTTAGCCAGTTCCTGAAAGTCTCTGGTTTTTTCAGCTTCGCGTTTGCGCTCTGAAATCATCATGGCTTCCAGACGCCCTGTCTTGACCTGATGCTGGCTGAGCTGATCGCTAAGACGCAGGGTCTCTTTCTGCAGCAGAGCTTTACTCGCTTCAAGCTTTTCCTGCAGAACGGCTTTCTGTTCTGCCAGCTCATCCTGCAGGGCGTTTTTCTGCTCGATCAGTTGGTCGATCTGCAGGTGCTGGGCATCCACCTCCCGCTCCATTTGCAACTTCAGGCTGTACTGGGTTTGCCGGCAGACAAACCAGGCCATTGCAAATGACAGCAGTGAAGCAACAGCAACTACGGCGAGGGCAGCAAGCGTCATGAAACGATCTCTCTGGAATTACACTAGAAACTTTTTGACAGGTTCGTCGACAAAAAAGTTCAGGTCAATAGCAAAAAATCTTGCCATTGACCTGACTAGCAGTGTTTATAGCTGGAAAAAAGGCTGGAGCAGCCGTGGAACCAGTCCCTTGAAGCGAAGGGGACCATCCGTAGCAATCAGGCAGATACATCCTTCATGGGTATCTGCGACTGGCTGATGATTCATTTCCGGGTCGATATCCGCCACATCTCCGGCAGAAAAACGCCCCAGTTCATCGCTGTATGACCCCTTAAGTACCAGGGTCAGCTCGGAACCACTGTGTCCATGGGAGGGCATAAAGGTACCGGGAGCAATTTTGAGCAGCAGCAGTTTGCCCTGCGAAGCTGGCAGGATAAACTGCTTCATGCCTGGAGCCATGGTTCTCCAGTGCAGTTCATTGAACCATTGACCAATCAACGGCCGCAGTGGTGCCGGTATATCTCCGTTCGAGTCATAATCAACTGCTAGCTGAGGCTCTGGCATGCTTTTTTCACATGGCTCATCAAGCATGGCCAGCATCCATTCCCGTGATCTTTCAGACATGGATTGCACAGGCTCCTGCTCCATCAGACCAAGACCAATCTGCTCAGCATCAGCAATTTTACCGCGACAGTCGCTACAGGCAGCAATATGGCAGGCGACGACCATAGCAAGAGCATCTGGTAGACTGCCAGCACCATAACTGAGCAGGGTACTGTCATCAGGGTGGTGATTGCAGCTCATGGCTCACCTCCAATGCGAACCCGCAATTTATCAAATGCAAGCCTGAGGCCTGATTTCACACTGCCTATGGGCATGTCCATATCATCAGCAATTTCGCGATGGGATTTTCCTTCGTAATACACTTTGTAAACCAATTGAGCCTGTTGCTGGGGTAAAGCATCCAGGGCGTCTTTTAATCTTCCTACATCACAGGCTGCCATACTTGGCGTGTAGCCAACTTCGGGATAACTGTTCAGGGGCGAAAGCATGTCAGGCTTTTCTTTACGAAGCCGGTCAATCCAGAGATTTCTGGCGATCCGAAATATCCACGTGGATGCCGTGGCTTTCACAGGATCGTAACTGGACGTTTTACGCCATACCGATAACAATGTTTCCTGAACCAGCTCTTCCGACAACTCTTCACTGGCACCTTTCCTGACAAGAAAGCTTTTCAAACGGGGTGCGAAATGGTCATAGAGTTGCATAAACAGCTTTTTATCGCGACTTTTTGCCAGATCAACAAGCATCTGCCTGAAGTCCTGCTTTTGCGCTGCCTGATCAGGTTTGAATTCCATAGAGGTTTCAATAAGCCGAAGATGTACCATAATTCTTTAATTTTCTTATACATGACCGCTTTTACGTAAGAAATGCCAATAAGGATCTCTTTACCGTTAATACAGCCACTGTTCTTCATAATACCCGCATTAACCGTCCTGCATAGCTTTTCCTCAATAGAAAATAGCGATTCTCTGGTGATCTGCTTTATCTACCCCTTAATTCCCCATGGCTAAACAGATAACTCATAATGCTGGCTCCACTTTCCAGTCGAAACGTCATGATCACCGGCGCCAGCAAAGGTATTGGTAAAGGCATGGCCGGAGTGTTTGCAAATAAAGGCTGCAAGGTGTTGTTGACTGGCCGAACTGAAGTGACCTTGAAGGCTTCTACTGAAGAAATACAGGCAGCGGGAGGTTTTGCCAGGTATTTCATCGCGGATGTTGATGGACCTGAAGCTGTTCAGAAGTCATTCTCTTTTGCTCAGGAGGTTTTTGGAGGCCTCGATATCCTAAGCTCCAATGTCGGTATATTCCCCAGTGGGTCTACTGATGATATTGCCTTTGCTGCCTTGTTTTTTGGTTCCAGTGAAGCAGGCTTGATTACTGGACAGACATTGGTCTGTCGATGGTAGCCAGGTATTACGGAGTCTATGGAAGCCCTGTCTTAATCTGAAACTGGATTCAAGCAATACTTAACAGGAAAAAAGTTGCCACTGCTCACGCAATGAAACCAGCAACGCTTTCTTAAGGGGTCTGTGATGACTTCGCTGCGGGATAAAATACTGAAGGGAAATCGCAGAGCCGTGTTCAGCTCCTTAACCTTCAGTAGCTTCACAGCCCCTTCTTAAATAGCGTTTGCAACGCAATATTCCGGTAACAGAGCCCAGCCTTCTCCCACCTGTAATAAAGCCATCAAAAATCATGGCTGGCTATTCACTAATAGTGACTGGAAAGGAGGGTCGTCTGCTCCATAATTTGAAGCAAAGTAGTTCGAGGATCAGCTGTCGTTGCATTTTCAGATCATGCACAGTCAGGGAATCGTATGAGGTCGCTTTCATTAAAGGGCTGGCAACCGCACAGAATGTCGTATTCACCTCCTGTGCATTTCGATCAGTTTGACTTCTGCCCTGTAGGTTTTCACATTACAATATCTGATGTGTTGTACACGCCCCCCAGAAGAGATAAACAAAGGCTTGTTTGGAGTTCCAGTCAATATTAATTCGCTCAGTTACCCAGCCCTGAAATACGAACTCTAGAACCCAGTGTTGGGGCTACAGATATTGATCCTTCAACTGCTCCCCCCCTCATTTCATCCGTCAGGCTGTATGCCCCACATTTTTTATGCTGCTTTTCGTTGAACATAAACACTATTCACAAAAAAACAGCATAAAAACTAAATCAAACCAGACTTTTTCCCGCAACAGTTTGTAGATCAGACAGGCTTATGAATAAGCCTGATGATCACGTATCCTTTTCGCAAGGTCAAGTCTACCTATACCATCCATATATTCGATCATTTGGTGATGTATCAAAACTGTTGATAATGGTTTCGGGAGATAAACTCCCCGATAACCTTATCATGAATGTCTATTGATCTTG
>OODV01000463.1 GCA_900299555.1 uncultured Endozoicomonas sp. | reverse complement strand
ATACCCTCCCAGTCTTGCCATTTCTGGCTTTCAGGATTTTTGTCCCGTACACAGCCCATATGAATACTTTATGAAAAATAATCTTATTTTAGACTTCAATGAATTGTAATTTTGGTATATTTTTTATGAAAAAATATAGTTTTTATACTGGGCTTTTACCAAAGTCCAGAGCTAAATATAGTTCCAGTTTTATTGAAGATTTGCCGGTAGGAATACGTTCACAATTAATCGATGCAGGTGATCCTCCTTATTTTTTGTCGCATGTTGGTTCAATTGTAAAATTACAGGAAGAGGGTTATTTTGTTACTACCATATTTTCAACTAATACTAGTCAATGTCTTGTTTACTTTCCTTTTTACTTTTCACCCTATCTTTATCTTGGTAAAATCTTATATTCAAGGTCAAATTTTGTTAGTGATAAATTAGATCCAGATCCTGAGATTAATCTTGGCCTTGATCTTAGTGCTTCGTTTTTATCTGATTTTTCAGCTCTTCATAAACGAATTAGAGATATCTTTATTAAAAAAATGTTGATAAATTCTTCCTTCGTAGAGGAAGAAATATCGAGCCAGAAGTTATTAATATTTAAGCTAAAAAATAAAACGCTAATCTTGCCATTATACGAGCTGATACGAATGCTGTTTTTAAGATTCTCTTTTGATTCTGTTGATGTTCTCAGGCCGGATAATTTATCTTCTTATTTTTTGGATAAGAAAGATGGCGATGGTTTTTCAGTTTTTCTTTCTAAAGATAGTTCTAATTATTTTCTTAATCGTGCGAATCTTCGCCAACTTGGGTTGTACATTTTTGATGACAATTTTAGAGTGTTGTTTTGTTCAATTTATGATAAGTTCATTCTTTCAGGGTCGCCAGAAATCTTCTATTTAAACTTGGATTTGCCAACGAATTTTTTCGATATTTCTATTTCTTCAGATAATTATATTTCAACTGATAAATTTATATTAATTCTTTCCCTAGCCGACTGTACATATAATTCAGTTCTTAAATCTAATACAATCAGTTTTTATTCTAGTAGACGAGTTTTGTTCCCTGTCTTGATTTAGTCTTGAGGATTTACAATTTTTTTCTCGCTTTTATTTTTACAAGTTTTCTAATTTATTGATCTATCAAAATGATTTTTTCACCCTTGTCGTTAAGTGAGGCAGGCATAGATAATATACTTTAATTTTGTGTATGCACTACTCTGAATACTTAACTTCTATTATTGCTTATAAACTACTTGTTCTTGTAAAAACTACGTCCTTTATCTAACATATTGAAATATAAGTGTTTTCTTATGCTCTTAATTTAGGCTTCAGTTATTTTATTTGTTGAATGCTTTTTATAAAAAAATGCGTCTAATTAATCTTATTAACTTGAAAATAATGCCCTTTAAACAGCATTATATACGCGATTTTATGCGGTTTTTTTTAGGGATTAGACAGCTTTTTCCACATCAGTTTCGATGTAGAGGTACTCTTTGACACGATTATTGCGGTTACCCAGCGTCGAAACGGCATGAGCCGATGACCGCGAAAGAGTGTCGAGCATCTTGCGAAATGTCATAAAAATACTCGAAATCTGTCGAATTTTACGAAGAATGTAGAGATTTCTGCCTGCGATTTGCACAGGGGAGAATGAGAGTTCTGGCTAGTTTGGAGGAGACTGTTGTCGTTTCATATCAAAAACGACGCTACCGCCCGTGGATTTACCACTGCCTTATATTGCAAGTGGGGAGCATGGGTCCAGATAGCTCAGAGGTACAAGTTTTGATAATCGGACAAATAGTACTAGAAATGGCAGGTTGGCAACCAGTAGTAAAACCACGGTTGTTTATGAAATTTCTTGTCTGTTGTTGTTGGTCATCTAAATGGGGTAGAGGTTGATGAGAGCAAGGAGCTTTACTGGTGTTCCATTGATGGTTCCTTTGAGAACTCTTGTTTGATGCGCTTACTTATCAATATGTTTACCATTTCTTCTAACAGTCGCAGAAGAACCTGGTTTGATCTGGCAATCTCTTCTTGTTTACGCTGGTGGGCTCTAGCCAGCTCAGCATTGGCGGCTCGCACAATTGCCCGAATGTAACTTTTAAGCCACTCTGGACAATTTTCCGGGAAGTCTGGCGTTATTGATTCTGGGCTGCCCGGTGATGAAGAGCTATCTACAGAAGTTTTCAAAGCTAGGGTTTTATTCGAATGCCCCGTCTTATTTTTATAGAAATTACCAATATCCGTCGCCCACTTTTTTCCACCACTCGGATGATTGACCCACTCTGTAATACGATGATCTGACAGTTTCAGAATTTCTGTGTTTACGGCAGTGTTGTCCTCAAACGCTACTGTTGAGGCTAATTGTGCCCAGCAATAGTCCTTTCCCAAAGCTGACCCCTTGATACCTCGTTTCGTAAATATTCCAAAATGAAATCTAAGACCAGTAATTCGACCTGTGGACTGAATGTATCTGTCTTTCACCACACCAATTGATATTTTCCTGAAACCTGTTGTCAAAGGACTGA
>OODV01000634.1 GCA_900299555.1 uncultured Endozoicomonas sp. | reverse complement strand
GGTTCTGCATCTTTTTGCGAAGCTTATGGAAAATCCCGATATTGATCATATCGGTCACAAACAGGGCACATCCCAGGGCCATAAAATTACCGGTCAGTTCCCTGATCAGTGGGTCCAACCCCATCCATTCAGCCCACCACTGCCCCAGCAGACCGACCACCATCAGCACAGCAGAGACATCGATTACCAAGCCTCTGGCCCGGCGATACCCATAGAGTTCTGAAATACAATCCAGAAACGTAAAGGACAGCGAAAAAAACAGTGATCCGCCAGTCAGGATAACACCCAGCAACCCAGTCTGCCCGAAAAACGCCAGGGGGCAGAGAATGACCACCGCCATATACGCCAGGCGCAATACCCGCAGCAGGGTATGTTGTGAGGAGACTGAGAAGGAGTGTCCACCGAAGGTGCAATGATCGGTGAACACAAACGGATGGCCTTGCAACAGCTTGTGGAGCCTGGCCCGATCCTGTCGGTTCAATTCATCCACCTGACCGGTTTCTATAAAGGTTCGGATTTTACGGTGTGTGGTCAGGCCAGCCTTGACGACCAGCACCTCATCCTTTTCCGGGTCGTAATCGATTAATCGCATAGTGTTAACAGCCCTGTTGTTATTGTTGACGGTCCATCATCACCCCTTTTACGTTCTGATCGCCTCCTCACTGGGTTCTGCCTGCCAGTAGTCCATGTTTCTCACTCTGCCGATCACCTCCATATCGGGATCTTTGCTATACACGCAATCCATTCCCTGGTAATGGGCAACAAAACTGCCCAGTCGCTTTCGCCCCTCCCCGTTGATCCAGGCAACAAAAAATCCTGGGCCCGGGCGCGATTCCTGCTCTACTGTCAGCAGCGTGTAGGCCGGAAAATAGTCATTGGTCTCCGGAACATAGAGGTACCGATACCGCTCCTCCTCCACCGGTATATGCCGGTGGCTGCTGAAAATATTCGGTACTTCCGCCTCGATCTCGTAGCTGTCGCCTTCATTCGGGACGACCGTTACCGTTCTGAAGTAGCGGCGATGCCGGGGAACCGTGCGTTCATGGT
>OODV01000084.1 GCA_900299555.1 uncultured Endozoicomonas sp. | reverse complement strand
CCATCAAGGATATCCTCGACTCAGTTCTCAAACTGCACGACGATAAGCCGAAGTCCACCAAGAAATAACTCAGAGGGGTTATCCCCTCTTATTTACATGGATGTAATGTATCCTGAAAATGCAAGGAGCAATTTTCAGGGCTTACTGATTAGATGCTATACCCCAGCAACAACCGTTCCTGGTAAGACTCCCTCATTCGTTCGATCAACTGGTGCTCAGTCGTATCGTTGTTTTCATAGTGGAGTGCGATATCGTTCCAGATATAGCTTTTCTGGAGTTCCGTGAGCACCTTGTGAAAAGTCGCCCCCTTTCTGGCACAAGCTGAGAGAAAGTTGCCCACATAGAGCTGGTAGTTCTTGCCGGAGAAGGACGTGGCTTTCTTGTAGTACCGCTTATAGTGCAGGTTATCTTTGTAAGAAGATTCAGGAAACCGGAAGACAATGTCTTCCTGAAGCACTGTCCAGATGGGGTCTATATAGTTGCTGTTGTACTTGAGCTTGAAAGTGGTCAGGCCGTAGTTCCAGAGTGCCTGTATATGCTGTATCACCTCTGAGTAGGTGTTCATTTTGACACCGACCTCTCCGGTTTTGACATCACAGCTGCCCAGGGCAAATTGCTGTATTACTGAATGGTGGAAACGGAGTTCAAACCTGAAAACATCTTTATCCTATTCATAACCGAATGAGCCCTCTTCCGTTTTCGTGGTTTCCTGTCATTTGTGTTCCATGTAATCCAGCTTGTCATTGGTTCTGGCCTGTATGGTTTTGTTGTAAATCGCTAACTGGACTGCACTGGCTGAACCAAACTTGAAAGACTGTGAACGGTCGTAGGTACAGGAGATTTCTGACAGGTTAAATTCCGCTTTATCAAACCCATTGAATTGTGCAGATCGTCTTGATCGACAGTGCATTCTTTCAGACAGTTCGTTATCAGGTCTCCAACCCTGAATATCCACAGCCAGATGAATCGCTGGGTAATGGGCTTCTGCACCTAACAGTACTTTTTTCGCAATCCTCTGGAAGAAGCCGAGATGATCAAGACGCAACAGCCGGAGCTTGCCTATCTGACGAATGATCAGATCAAAACACTGCTTTTCCACATCGACACGGGATGCAGTAACCCCCATGTAGGACTGATCACTCGTTTATGTTTGAGTACCGGTGCTCGATGGGGTGAGGTAGAAAGCAGGCAGCTTTATCACTTCAAGGACTACCGTGTTCAGTACTCCAATACCAAAGGGAAGCGGATACGCTCAATCCCTGTAGAGTCTCAATTGTTTGACGAGATTTCAGCACACCTGAAAGTCTACAAACGCTTTGAGTCATCAATAGGCGCGTTCAGAAGGGCGTTAAAGCGATCCGGTATCCAACTGCCCAAAGGACAGGCAAGCCACGTATTGAGGCATACCTTTGCCAGCCACTTTATGATGAATGGCGGCAATATTCTGGTACTGCAAAAAATACTGGGGCACTCAGACATTGCCATGACCATGAGGTACGCAAAGTTTGATCCTGAACACCTGAAAGATGCCACCAGACTCAACCCGCTTTCCTCCCACCTGTGCAACCTCCATACCTCAGACAAGTATGCCAACAAAGCAGTTGGACACTTTTTGGACACTTCGACAAATAGCCCAATCCCTCAGCCATAAAAAAACCCCGTAGATCAGTAACCTACGAGGTCTTTATAGTGGTGGAGGCGGCGGGATTTGAACCC
>OODV01000332.1 GCA_900299555.1 uncultured Endozoicomonas sp. | reverse complement strand
CTGATTGGACACCCTCTAGAATCCAGCTTTAAGAAGTGCGTAGCGGGAATCGCTGGGTAACTGCCGGGTTAAGACCGAAAAAGCTGTTTATCTGCCTGAACAGGGAATGAAATTCCGACAGATCCTCTATGGCCGGTTCAATTTCAGCAAATTGCCGCTGGATGTCGCCATTGAGGTAATTAACTTAACGGGACTGGACAAAGTTATCATGGGGTAATCTTTCCAGACTCTCTGCAGACCCAGTAAACCGCGAGTAGCGTCGAAAACGGTAGTCGCCATTGACATAAGGGTCGGCGGGAAGGTTAGCAAAAAAAGGCGCAAAAGCATTCAGATCAAGGCCGCTCAACTGCTGATGTGAAAAGGTAAAACCAGGTGAAATAAGAGCCATGGTAACCCTCTTGACATTACTGATGTTAATCGTTGCATAGTGTCTGCAACATAATAGACGACATAATCGGTTGAGGTTCACATTCACACTCCCCTGATCTGATAATGATGCATCGACAGATATCAAAGAGCATTTTATTGATCATCTAGCTGATGCATTCTTAACTTCACAGCGGCACAATAGAGATAAACAAAACAGATCAGGTGGAATCATGGGCGAATCTTCCAATGCAGTACTGGATCCACGAAGTGAAGAGACCAGACTGAAAACACTGGCCAGCGATATTCTGGCAGAAGCCACCAGACAGGGAGCGGATGCCTGTGAGGTTGGCATCAGTATGGATGCAGGCCTGTCGGCCAGTGTTCGTATGGGGGACGTTGAAACGGTTGAGTTTAACCGTGATCAGGGACTGGGTATCACCGTCTATCTAGGCAAACGCAAAGGGTCTGCCAGTACCTCTGACAGCAGTCCAAAGGCAATCCGTGACACAGTAAAAGCAGCCTGCGATATTGCCCGTTACACTTCCGAAGACCCTTATGCGGGGCTTGCGGATAAAGCGTTAATGGCCGACGGTGATTTGCTGCCTGATCTTGATCTGTGCCACCCATGGGGAATTGATGCCCAGCAGGCGATTGATCTGGCCATGCAATGTGAAGATGCCGGTCGCTCTTACAGTAATAAAATTGTAAATTCTGATGGCGCCAGTGTTTCCAGCCACCAGGGTTGTCGTGTTTATGGCAACAGCAATGGGTTTATCGGGAGCTACGTTTCCAGTCGTCACAGCTTGAGTGCTGTGTTGATTGGCATGCAGGGTGACGAGATGCAGCGGGATTACTGGTTCACAGTAAACCGAAATGTCAACGAATTGGAGAAGGCTATCGCGGTGGGTAAAAAAGCCGCAGAGCGCACGGTTCGCAGATTGGGAGCCCGTAAAGTAGGCACTGCTGAAGTACCTGTGCTGTTTGCACCAGAGGTGGCGTCAGGCCTTATCTCTCATTTCCTGGGGGCGATCAGTGGTGGTAGCCTCTATCGTCAGGCTTCTTTCCTGCTGGACCACCTTGGCAAACAGGTGTTTCCCGAATGGATGCGTATTCATGAACAGCCTTTGTTGAAGAGTATGCTTGGCTCCGCCAGTTTTGATAATGATGGTCTGGCGACTTATGCCAAGGACTTCATTACCGGCGGTGTTTTGCAGCATTACATTTTAAGTACATACTCTGCCCGTAAGTTGGGAATGGACAGCACTGCCAATGCAGGTGGCGTGAATAACCTGTTTATTGAAAGTAATGCGGGTGATCAGAGTGAGCTGTTGAAGCAAATGGGTACCGGTTTACTGGTGACAGAGTTGATGGGGCAGGGGGTTAATACTGTAACGGGCGATTATTCCCGTGGCGCTGGCGGTTTCTGGGTAGAGAATGGTGAAATCCAGTTCCCGGTTTCTGAAATAACCATTGCTGGTAATCTGAAGGACATTTACCGGAATATTGTGGCGGTCGGTAATGATGTGGATAAACGAGGGAATATCCAGACCGGTTCAATTCTAATCAGCAATATGAAGCTGGCAGGCGAGTGATTTTTTTAACCACAAAGACCACAGAGCTCACTAAGTTTTGTGGTCTTTGTGGTTATAAGCTTAACCGTAAAAAATCGTCGCCAGTCCAAGGAATGAAAAAAAGCCTACCACATCAGAGACGGTCGTCAGAATAATACTGCCAGCCAGTGCCGGATCGATATTCATTGATTTGAGAAGAACCGGTAATGCTGCTCCGGTGATTACCGCGACACTTAAATTAATGACCATCGCGCAGGCAATGACCAGAGAGATAACCGGGTCATCAAACCAGGCCCAGGCAATGGCGGCTACCAGTGATGCCCAAAGCAGCCCATTGAGAAAACCAGCAGCCAGCTCTCTGCTTAATAACCATTTAAGGTTGGTTTTACTGATTTGTCCCAGGGCCATCCCCCGGATGACCAGAGTCAGAGCCTGACTACCGGCATTACCTCCCATTCCAGCAACAATGGGCATCAGCACCGCCAGTGCCACCACTTTATCGATGGTTTCCTGAAACAGGCCAATGACTGATGCGGCGATAAATGCCGTAATCAGGTTAAAGCCCAGCCAGACTGCACGACGTCTGGCAGTTTTTAATGCAGGTGCAAAGGTGTCTTCATCATCATCCAGACCCGCCATGCTCATCATGGAGTGTTCGGCTTCTTCCCGAATAACATCCACCACATCATCAATAGTGATACGGCCAAGCAGTTTGCCTGTTTCATTAACGACGGGTGCAGAAATCAGATCCTGACGCTCAAATAGCTGGGCAACCTGAGTGTCTTCCATATCCGCAGGGATAGGGTCCAGATCTGTTAACATGACCTCTCTGACTGTTGCGCAAGGGTCGGTTGTCAGTAATAAGGTCAGAGGCAGGCGACCAATATACTCATCACAACGGTTAACGACCAGAAGGCTGTCAGTAGTGTCAGGGATATCTTCATGGCGACGTAGATATCGAAGAACAACATCCACGGTATTATTTGGGCGAACCGTAATGGTGTCGGTGTTCATCAGACCACCAGCAGAATCTTCCGGATACGCCAGAACGGCTTCAACCCTATGTCGATCCTGACTGTTCATGGAGTCCAGAACCTGACGGGTGATAGTGTCAGGTAGCTGTTGCAAAAGGTCTGCGATGTCATCAACATCCTGACCTTCAGTGATCGCTTTCAGCTCGGCAATGTTCATCTGGTCCAGAAAGAACTGTCGAACCTCTTCACTTAGCTCCTGGAGTACATCACCTTCCTGTTCTCGATCCACCAGTCGCCATAACAGGCTCCGTAGCTTTGGAGGTGAAGACTCAAGCAGATGTGCGGTATCAGCAGGAGGCAATGTGTTCAGCATGGTGCGTAACTCTGAAGAAACGCCATGTTCAAGAGCATCATTGAGTTTTTTTAGCTCGTCTTCACCGATGCTCAATTGCAGCTGCTGGGCCATTATTATCTGCCTGACTGGATTCTGGGTATCGGGTTATAAAACCAGATATCCAGAGAAAATGTAGAATGATCTCTTATTGTATGTGCAGAAGCTATCCCCTGATAAGGGGGAGTCGGTTATTCTTCTTCACCAAATCGATCATCTATCAGCTCACACAGTGCCAGACAGGCAGCCTCCTCGTCACGACCATTACAGAGAAGCTCAAGTTCGGAGCCCTGTCCAGCTGCCAGCATCATGACGGCCATAATGCTCTTGCCATCAACCTTGCGCCCATTAAATCCAATTTCAATCTGACTGGCGAAAGCGGATGACGTGGAAACAAACTTGGATGCCGCCCTGGCATGCAAACCCAGTTTGTTAATAATTTTTTTCCGATATGTAATCATTATTCGTGAAGCTCTCTGTGTCTGACTTGAACCCGTTCCAGTTTACTGGTGAACAGTTCACCCAATGTTTTACAAATATAGACCGAGCGGTGCTGCCCTCCAGTGCAACCAATGGCAATGGTCATATAACTGCGTTGGGCTGATTCAAACCGGGGGAGCCACTTCTCTATAAAGGCACTGATATCGCCAATCATCTCAATAACATAGGGATCATCTTTCAGAAAGTCGATCACAGGTTCTTCCAGGCCGGTATGTGCTCTCAGAGATTCAACCCAGAAGGGGTTAGGCAGGCAGCGAACGTCGAAGATAAAGTCTGCATCGGAAGGAATCCCGTTCTTAAAGCCAAAAGATTGAAAAAGAACAGCCATACCACTTTTTTGGTCATCACAGAACTCCTGTTTGATCAGGTCGCGAATTTGGTGGACAGAAAGCGGTGTGGTATCAATTTTCAGGTCTGCTTCTATCAACACAGGCTTCAGCAGTGTTTTTTCTATCTCGATGGCTTCTCTGAGAGAGACCTGGTCATTACTGAGCGGGTGCTTTCTTCGAGTGGAGCTGTAGCGGCTGACCAGTTTCTCACTATCGGTGTCCAGATAAAGAACCTGACAGTCAATACCTTTACTTTTCAGGGAGGCGAGTAATTCCGGAAAGTTGTCCAGTGCCCCAGGTAAATTACGGACATCAATGCTGACCGCCATTTTTGGTGGCTCTGAATGATGGCCTTTCAGGGTGTCCGGTAGCTGACTCAGCATGCTGGCTGGCAGGTTGTCGACACAATAGAAACCCTCATCCTCAAGGGTGTGCAGAGCTGAACTTTTTCCAGAACCGGATCGCCCGCTGATGATGATAAGCTTCATAGCTGTTCCTTTGTGCTTTTCGAGCTTGGCATATGTTAAGTGGTATTTATGCTCTGTGAGTATTTTAAGTTGGCCTCTCCACTATTAAAGCAACTTTTTATCGATAAGCCTACCAGACAGTGTCGACATGAGGTTGAACCTGCAACCTTATGTCGACACTGCCTGGATAATCTGGAATGGGATTGATAGCGGATAGGTTAGCAATTTTCTTATTCAAAGAGTGTTTAATCAGTTAAAGAGTTCGATTGCGAAATCTTATTAAAGTATAAATGAAGAGCAGGAGTGAAATTTCTAACCATCTGTTTTTTTGTTGGTTTTTAGTGATCTTTTTTAGCTAAGGGAAATAGAGTAGGCTGCTTTGTCAGTTCTGCTGACAGTATTGTTATTCATTAAGTGGGAACTTAGTCCTAATATTTGGATCAGATGGTGAGGATGTTTTAATCAAAACACCTTGTTAAATATATGAATCATTCCTGACTAGTTAAAGGAGTAACAATATGGATACCGTCCAGAACACACAAAATCTCGCAATCACCTATCCACAAGGTGCTCACCAGCAAGATAGCATTCCTGATAATTTTGGGAAATGCTTTCAACGCATGGTAAGACCATTGGAAAGAAAGTTTGAAGACTCTAAACCAACGTCATCTGGAGTGATTATTGCTGGCCAGAATGAAGCTGAAGATAAATTGGCTAAAAGCCATATGGGTTATCTTAAGTGCAAGACTGACAGTATGCAGGATTATAAAAAGGCTCTTGATCCTATTGCTCAAACAAAATGGGAAAGCTTTAAGAGTGGTGCTGGAAAAGTCCTCAAAACCTTGAAAGACTGGACAATTAAGGTTGTTAAATTTGTTTACAGGTATACCGGCCTTGAGTTTATTGTTAACGCTATCAAGAGCAAGGTTACTCCTAAAATTGATATGCATCACGCTAAGAAATTCGCTAGGCAAGAAGGCAGAGCTGGAATGCTTGAGCAACTTAAAAAACTCCAAGGTACTCCAGGTATTGCAGCACCGGTTACTCCGCGTACTACAGTTAGTTCACTATGCTCTGGGCAAAAAGGTTATGACCTTGCTGGAGTTGAAAATTCGCAAGAAGCGGAAGTAAGAGATTCCAGAGCTATGGCAGCAATCAGTGACATTGAAAAGAAGCGTGCAGCCATAGAAGCTGAGAAAATTCAAGGTTATGTTGCTAACCGTAATCGTGTTGAAAGAGCTAATGCTCAAATTAACACTGCGATAGAGGAAACGGCTCAGCCTAAATACAATGAAGGTGGTATGGCCTACTACTTTTCAACAGAGAAAACGCCAGCAGAAATGCCAAAGGCAAAAGCGGTTATGGATGCAAAAATGGCAGCGCGTCTGGAAAATCAGCGTGGGAAAAAAACTAGCCAGGACGCTGAAAAGCAGATACGTCTTCAGCGTAAAGAAACGGAAAGTAAGCTCAAAGCTGATATTTCCAGAGCTGCTGATACCCTGATGCATGTGAAAGTATTTGACCTCTCTGTTGCAGACCGTGCCCGTGGTCCTATTAAGGGTATTTTGAAAAAGTCGGGTTCTCCTGCAAGTGGTAAGACTGTTACCTTTAAAGTCGTCGAACAACCGATTGAAGAGCTTGAAGCTGCAATGTTGAACTCTCAGCATTTTAAGCGCTCAATGGATCGTCTTGTGGCTGGAAGGCAGAGAAGGGCTGAAAGGCTGGACCAGAACGAGCTGGAAGAAATACAGGCCGAAATGGTTTTGTCTCCAGAGCAGTTGGTAGCTTATGAAGACGCTCGCCGGTCTGCAGCAATCGCAGAAGTTCAGAAGATTGTAGCTGCTACTGAATACAAAAAATTTAACGGGTGGAGGCCGATTTTCAGGAACTGATAAAGTTCTGGGAGCTGCAAAGTAAAAAATCCAGCAGAGCGATATGAAGAATCCTTCATGAAATATGCATCATCGTTAAATAAAAAAGGCTGCCCTGATGGGCAGCTTTTTTTAATAGAAAACGTAAATATTGAATAATGAAGAGGCGATTTCCGAGCGAAGCCAACGGGTGTGAGAGCAGGCAGCGGGGGAATCTGGAATATACGTTATTCAGTCACTGACGTGTAGAAGTTCAGACCTGACCTGACAGTTACCGATTTTCAAGAGGGTGTCTGTCAGGTCAAATTCAGGCTATGAACTTTTCCTTCCAGATCTCTTTCCC
>OODV01000096.1 GCA_900299555.1 uncultured Endozoicomonas sp. | reverse complement strand
AGTTATCGGGGAGTTTATCTCCCGAAACCACTATCAACAGTTTTGATACATCACCGAAAAATAAGCCCGTTACACGACTCAGCGGCCCATAACATGAGAATGGCTTGTGGACATGGCAGCTATTCTAGATTGAGCAAGCCCTACAGAACAGATGAATGCTCTCGGAGCCCCCCCAAAGAGCGCCCCCAAAGCCCTTTGGGGCTTTAAGAAAATAAAAAGCCCAATAGCTTAAAACAGTAGCTTTAAGCTATGCTACCGAAGACATGGCAGACATAGCTTGGCATGTATTTTAAAAAGAACCGCTAAAGACCAACATTATTTTTCTGCAAAACCTGTTCCGCACGATAGCTGGATCGTACCAAAGCACCGGAAACCACTTCCAGAAAGCCTTTATCGAGCCCCCATTGGCGATATTTTTCAAACTCTTCCGGGGTTACATAGCGCTCAATAGGAAGATGGTTAACAGTTGGCTGAAGGTACTGGCCAAACGTCACAATATCCACACCAATACCCCTTAAATCATCCAGTGTTTCAAGGATTTCATCTTCTGTCTCCCCCAGCCCCAGCATCAAACTGGTTTTGGTGAGAACCTCAGGACGATATTTTTTTGCATGTGCCAGCACAGCCAGTGTCTGCTCATAACCGGCTCTTGGGTCGCGTACCGGATGAGTCAATCGGCGAACGGTTTCTACATTCTGGGCAAAGACAGTAATAGGGCTATCGACAACCGTTTCAACATCGGACATGACACCAAGAAAATCGGGTGTCAGCACCTCTACATCAGTATCCGGATTCTCATCCTTCACCCGTTGAACAACCGCAGCATAGTGACCTGCGCCACCATCAGGAAGGTCATCCCGGTTCACCGAGGTTAAAACCAGGTACTTAAGATTCATCAGTTTCACGGAGTTAGCGGTGTGCTCTGGCTCATCATGATCAAGCCAACCCTTGGGGTTACCGGTATTGACGGCGCAGAAACGGCAAGCACGGGTACAGGTTTCGCCCATCAGCATGATAGTCGCGGTCCCTGAGCTCCAGCACTCGTTGATATTCGGACACATAGCCTCTTCACAAACCGTACTGAGTTTATGCTCGTGAACAGTACTTTTGACTTCCTTGTACTTTGTGCCGTGGCTTGCTTTAATTCTGAGCCAGGAAGGTTTCCGCAGAATCGGCGCGTGCTGCCCTCCGGCACTGGCTTTAATGCCATTTTTAATGGCTGTGATACCTTTGTCATTGACAAATTTTGTACCACTTTCTACCTGTACGGTAGGAATTATCTGTTCCGGCTTCATCCGCTGATTTTCTCCGGCGGGGTGACCCTTTAGCTTCTCAAGGTTATTTTCTGAATGAATAGCCATTCCCCCCCCTATTGTCTTTGTGTACTACTGCTGCTGAACCAATTAACGGGCTGATCATCATTTGCAGCCTTCTCATCGATATTGATGTAGTTTAGCGCTTTCTGAAAGCATACCAGTAAACGGCGGCTAACTTCCTCAATATCGACTTTCCCGAGCAAAGAGGCCATATCAACAACATCCAGTCCAGCATACCCACAGGGATTAATTCGACTAAATGGCTCCAGGTCCATGTCCACATTAAGACTAAGTCCATGATAGGAGCACATTTTCCGGAACCTTAAACCCAGCGAGGCAATCTTGGCACCATTGACATAAACGCCTGGAGCATCAGGCTTGTTATGGGCTTCAATACCAAAACCCGCGAGCATCTCAATCACAGCATATTCTAACGCTGAGACTACTGCCCTGGGCCCACTTCGCTTTCGGCGGACATCCATCAAGAAATAGAATACCAGTTGCCCAGGACCATGATAGGTAACCTGCCCACCTCGATCTACCTGGATAACCGGTATATCCCCTGGAAAAAGTATATGTTCAGGCTTTCCTGCCTGTCCCTGGGTAAATACCGGATTATGCTCAACAACCCAGAACTCATCATGGGTCTGATCATCTCGCTCGGCAGTGAACGACTTCATTGATTGCCAAACAGGCTCGTAATCCCTGCGCCCCAGGAAGCGAACAACAAGTTCGCTTCCTTCTGGGCCAGACGGGTAAACATCCTCAACCATCAAAGCACCATCTGAATACGGCCGCTGGCCTTCAACTCATCAAAAAGTGCCTTGAGCTGAGGTTCACCGGTTGCCATGATGACAACGGTTGCAGACAGATATTTGCCATTACGACTGGTTTTCATCTTTGCTTTGCCATCAAACTCCGGATCATGCTTTGCCACAACACCGAGAACAAAGTCTTTGTAGTCCGGAGCTGCATGTCCCACAATGCGAATAGGGTATTCACAGGGGAATTCAATTTTAGGGGCTTTTGGCTCTTTCATAACCACTACCTAAATCATTCTCAGAGCTGTTAAATATCAAAAAGCGCTGCTCCCTATTCATTGGGAGTGCAGCGCCTTTAAACCGTACGCTTTCTCTGCAAAACAGTCGAGTTATGCAAACAGCCCGGTAAAGAACAACACAATACTATCCCAGATTCGCTTAAAGAAGCCGCCCGGTTCAACCGCCTGCTGAGCAACCAACGGCACTTCACGGACCACTTCATCTTCCAGCATCACTTTGACTGTACCAATGGTTTGGCCCTTCTCGATGGGAGCCTCAAGCTTTGGATCGATAGCCAGGGTGGCCGTCAGGTTCTTACCTGTCCCTCTGGGCACCGTCACAATCAGGTCCTCTATGATACCAGCCGTAATCTCACTGATATCGCCCTTCCAGACTTTAACGGTTTGTAGAGGCTCACCACCTTTCTTCACGTCGACGTTTTCAAAGAAACGGAAACCATAGGTCAGCAGCTTTTGGGCATCGTCAGCGCGCTGCTTCTCACTTTTGGAGCCTAACAGTACGGCAATCAGACGACGATCATCACGCTCAGAGGTCACGGCCAGATGGTATCCGGTATCTTCAATATGCCCGGTTTTCAAGCCATCCACATAAGGATTGGTCCAGAGCAAGCGGTTACGGTTCGCCTGACGGCGTAAAGGCTTACCGGTCTTCTTATCCACACCGTATTGATAGTATTTCTCAGCATACCAGCCGTAGTATTCCGGATAGTCCTGAACAATATGTTTACCAAGAATGGCCAGATCACGGGCTGTGGAGTAATGATTATCCCCAGGCCAGCCAGAAGCATTCTGGAACAGGGTGTTTTTCATTCCCAGACGCTGGGCAGTACTGGTCATCAACTGGGCAAACGCACCTTCGCTTCCAGCAATATGCTCAGAGATGGCAACACTGGCATCATTACCGGAAACAATAATGATCCCTTTCAACAACTCTTCGACCGATACCCGCTCCCCAACCTCAATAAACATGGTAGAGCCACCCAGACTCCATGCTTTTTCGCTAACCAGTACCTTGTCATCACGGTTGATATTGCCTGCGGCCATCTCCATTTCAGCAAGATAGGCAGTCATCATCTTTGTAAGGCTGGCCGGATGCATTGGTTCATCTGGACTCTGAGAGGCCAAAACTTCACCACTGGCGGCATCCATCAGTATATAGCTCTTCAGTGAAACTTCCGGAGGAGAAGGAATCTGTCCAAAAGCACTGGCCTGGCCTGCGATAACAAGACCAGCCATGGTCAACGCTCCCAGCCAGCGGCGGGGAGATAAAATTCTTTTGCTCATGCAGGTAAATGCTCTGAGTATATGGATTTCCATCATTATAATGTTCAAGTCTTTAGAGGTTAACTGCGACTTACAACGACTAATAACAATTCTGCGGGCATGTTAGCACAGTATATATTCTGTCAAGTCAGACATGAGTAAGTGTTAAGCAAGACTGCATACTCATAAGAAATATTTTTTCCCCTGATGGGTATCGTCTTTAAAAGTATGCCACCCCAGTTTTTCATAAAAACTGACCTGATCTGGAGTATACAGGAATAGCGGATACAAGTTCTGCTGCTGTGCAAACGCCATTGCCACCTTTACCAGCTGCTGACCATAGCCTTGCCCTCTCTTAGAGGGTTCAACATAAACATTAGCCAGACATGGTGAAAACTCCGGATAACCCGGTAAATCTTTTTCGAGAATGCTGACGGATCCCCAGGCACGCTGCCCTTCCTCCAGAACCCAGGTTTGGGGAATACTATCCGTCAATAGCGATGCTTCCAGATCGCTCTGGAAGTCTTTAAGGGCACTCTCAGGATATAAAGCCCCCCATTCCTGATAGTGCCACTGAGCAACTGTTGCGATACAGGAAGGTAACTCTTTCAAATTTATAATTTTCATGAGGATTAATAGCAAAGAAATCTATGACAGCGATTGTACCTCAAAGCACCGAAAAACCTGACACCTAAGAAAAACAACACTCCCTCAACATCGCCACCTCCCTTATAAATAAAGACCTCAAGAGGACAATAAATTATCTTGGCAAGGTTTCAAAACGCCCTCTATTTTTACGTTATGAATACACGACTATGAACCCGCAATACCAGTTCAATCATATCAGCAATAAATAATTCCATGATTCAAAAAACGTGGAAAAGTAGGGGTGAAACAATGTTAAACGAAGACTTGTACGAGTGTCTTATTGAGCTCGGTATTAATGAGTCCAAAGCACGGGCGGCAGCAAAAGAAAATGCCAAACTGACAGAAATCGGCGAAGATATCGTTACCATCCGGCAAACAGTTTTCGAGCTCACCCGTCAGAGCAGCGGCATGAATGAGCGTTTGATCAATGTTGAAGAGTTGATGAAAGCACTGATTCAACGCATTAACAGTATGGAGCAGTGGCAAGCTCAGACAGATGAGCATTTGACTGATTTTGAGGGCCGCCTGACGAGCGTAGAGGGAAAGCTAATCAGCGTGTCAGGGCGGCTAACGGGCGTTGATGATCGGCTGACTCGCGTGGAAAATGAGCTGGCCGAAATTAAAGGCATGCTGAAAATACTGGTTGATAGGGCATAGGACAGATTAACTAACTCCATCCTATACAAGCCTCACACCTTATGGGGTCTTAACGACCTGCTCTGACTGCTCTGCCTCTAACTCAATCACTGCTTTTTCAGAAATGATCTTTTCATTAACTGGCTTTTCATAAACAAGGTAGGGTGGTGTAAACTCAGCGGCGTTTAAACCCTCTAACAGTTCTTCCAGGTGATCAGGGCTTTCTACCGGACCAATTCTCACTCGATAAAGAGGCTCAGCCTCTTCACCCTTAACAACTTTCGCCTGAACACCTACTCTGGAAAAAATATCCCGGCGTAATAGTTGCGCGTTATGATAGTTTTTAAGAGCGGCCAACTGCAGATAGAGCAAGTCACCATCACGTTCGTGGGCAGGTGAGCGAGAAAATGACTCAGGATCAATACCTTCTATGGCAACATTTGCCAACCCTGAATCCTCAAACCCAAGTTTCTTGGCTGCTACATAAGAGAGATCAATCAGTCGATCACCATGGAAAGGCCCACGGTCATTCACCCGAACCACTACCGATTGCCCATTCTCTACATTGGTTACTTTAACATAGGATGGTAATGGTAAGGTTTTATGGGCTGCAGTCATCTTGAACATATCATAAATTTCACCATTGGCCGTCTGTTTCCCATGAAACTTGGTGCCATACCATGATGCTTGGCCATTTTCAGAATAACCATTAGCCGATGCCATCGGCTGATAGCTAACCCCACCCAGGGTGTAAGGTGTATTTTTCAAGGGAACCTGTATTGGCGAAGGAACTGCATCAGGAATACCACTAACATCCACTGACTCGGATGGAGGGCCATCCTTAACCGCTAAACTACTACACCCAACCAGAGCCAACAGCACAACTGCTGTAGTCAGTAGCCTGAATACAGGGGTATTACTACCCGTGTTTTTATTCATTAATGAAAAGCCCGGAAAAAAGGCACCAGATCGTCCTGGTTGATCAAACATAACATTCACAACTTTAGGACCCTCTTTCCAGAGAGCCTCCTGAGAAATCACCAAAGCGCAGTGAGAGACTTCATCACCCCTGCTTGTCCTTGGCCACCTGTTTTTGTAACGCCAGAGACTGGTTATAGCTTTCCTTAAGTTCTCTGGCTAACTGATGAACCGCAAGGGCATACATCTGGCTACGATTATAGCGGGTAATTACATAAAAATTATGAAGTCCCACCCAGTACTCTGCTCCGGTACTCCCCTCATGCCTCATGGCCAGTACTTTTGAAGATCGCGGTACCATTTTATTAGGGATAGCCCAACCAGCCTTTTGTACAAGGCTCAGCTTTTTATCTGGCTTCAAACCGGAAGACACAACCTGATCATGCTTAATACCCGAAACTTTAGCCTGAACCGCTACACCATTACCGTATTTCCAGCCATGTTTCTGCAGGTAGTTTGCAACACTGGCGATAGCATCCTCATCGCTTCGCCAGATATTGGCCTGCTGATCACCAGTATAATCAACAGCATAGGCACGGTAGCTGGAAGGCATAAACTGTGGGATACCCATAGCTCCAGCATAAGATCCGGTCAGGTCATCAATATTCAGATTCTGCTCTCGGGCAAGTATGAGAAAGTTCTTAAGTTCTTTTCGGAAGAAGGCACCTCTTCGAGGAAAATCAAAGCCCAGAGTGGTCAGTGCATCCAGCACTTTAAAACCACCGGTCTGTCGGCCGTAATAAGTTTCTACACCAATAATGGCGACAATAATATTGGCAGGGACCCCCAGTTCTTTTTCAACATTCGCCAGCGTTTGTGCATTTTCTTCCCAGAAGCCAACACCTTTCGTGATTCTTTCCTGAGTGATAAAGATTTTTCGGTAGTCTTTCCACTCCAGAGTTCCCTCTGCGGGTCTACTGATCAGCTCCAATGCCCGTTCAGAACGTTCCGCCTTACTCAAAATATGTTCAAGTTCTTTGCGGGAAAAGTGGTTTTCCGCCACAAGCTCATTTATAAAATTATTAACGTCCTGCCTACCCAGATAATCACTGGAACTTTGCTCCTGAGTCACCGCGAAAGAGGCAGGCGCACTCACCACAGCAGCAATCAGACTGCTACGAATGATATTACGGAATACCCCTGGAAAATTTTTCATGTATCCGTACCTTTGCAAAAATAACAAGCTCGGGGCTCTCCCACAGCTTTAATAGCTGTAACAATACTCGACTAACCCTGTCTCTACATTAATCGACAGTGGTTTAGAATTCTATGATGAAAAGGTAAAGATCTACTTTCTGCCTGACACATATACAAGTAACAGTTTTAACATATGAACAAGAAATGAAAGCAGAGTGCTAGCGGGAAACTCCCAAAAAAGAACGATGCGTATGTATCGACATCAAAAGGCCAAAACCAGCCAGCAATGTCAACAAAGATGTTCCACCACGACTGACCATCGGCAGAGGAACACCCACCACAGGCAAAAGCCCACTGACCATAGCGATATTAACGAAGATATACACAAAGAATGTCAGAGTAATACTGCCTGCTAATAGCCGGCCAAACAGTGTCTGGGCATTCAGGGTTATAAAAATTCCCCGACTCAGAATCAGGGTATACAGTGCGAGCAGAACCAGACACCCCATCAAACCAAACTCTTCTGCAAGAACAGCAATTATAAAGTCAGTGTGACTCTCAGGTAGAAAGTCCAAGTGAGACTGAGTCCCCTGTAACCAGCCTTTACCATAAAGCCCGCCAGAACCAATCGCTATGGTAGACTGAATAATATTCCAGCCCGCCCCCCAAGGGTCACTTTCCGGATTTAGAAATGTCAGAACTCTGCGTTTCTGGTAGTCGTACATAAAGAACTGCCAGAGTACATAAATAGCAGGTACAGCAAGACAAAGTGCAGAAAAAATTATGCGCTTTCGCAAACCAGCCAGCAGCAGAACGAACATACCTGAAGAACCAATCAGAATCGATGTTCCAAGGTCAGGTTGTTTAGCAATAAGCACCACCGGTACAGCAATAATAACCAACGAAAAGATAACGTCCTTAAATGATGGGGGAAGCGGGCGCTTAGCCAGAAAAGCCGCCATGGTAATGGGCATAATCAGCTTTATGACTTCTGACGGCTGAAAGCGGAACCCTGGTAGCTGTATCCAACGCTGGGCACCTTTAGAGTGGACCCCCATAAACAGAACTGCCAGCAGCAGCAGTACACCTCCAACGTAAAACCACTTTGCCCACTGCATCAGCATTCTCGGTGGAATCTGAGCCACAATAAGCATTCCAGAAAAACTGATTCCCAGGTAAGTCGCCTGTCGAATCACGACAGACATATCCCGGCCAGTCGCACTATAAAGGATAAAAAGTCCCGCACCACAAAGTAGAAGTAGAAACCCGAGAAGCACAAAATCTATATGCCAGCGCATTGAGAGGCCCGGGCCACGCCCGAACCCATGGAGGTCAATCTGGCGAACAAAATCCTGGTTAGCCATTATTTCTCTCCTTTCGCTTGACTGCTTTCGGCAGTTAACCGTGGCAACAGGTAAGAGTCCATGACTTTCCTGGCCACGTTGGAAGCCCCGTTGCTGTTTTCAAGAATGACCGCCACAGCAATCTGCGGGTCCTCTACTGGAGCGAACGCAACAAACAGACTGTGGTCACGCTCGAACTCTTTCAACTTCTCAGCATCGTACTCCTCTCCCTGAGCAATACTGACCACCTGGGCTGTCCCTGTTTTCCCCGCCATACGATACTTAAGTCCTCGCCCAATCCGCCAGTTGGCTGTACCTCTGGGCGAATGAATAACATCTTCCATGGCATTGATAATAAGTTCCCAGTTTTTGGCATCAGCCTCAGGGGTACGGCCAATTTTTATATCTTTCCCCCAGAACTCTCCTTGAACTTCAGGAATATCTTCCTTCACCAGTCGAGGCTGGACATACCTGCCACGGTTTGCAATGAGTGCAGTTGACTCCACCAGCTGTAACGGAGTAGCCAACATATAGCCCTGGCCAATAATGGCAATTACCGTCTCACCTGGATACCAGGGCTGGCCGTACGCTCCCCGCTTCCACTCTCTGGAAGGCAAAAGTCCGGGACGTTCTTCCCGTATATCAATACCGGTTCGATGGCCAAAACCAAACTGGCCAGCGAAGTCATAGAGATTATCAATTCCCAACTTGCCAGCCTGAATATAAAAATAAGTATCGTTCGATACTGTTATCGCCCGGGACAAATCGACCCAGCCATGACCAGAACGCTTCCAGTTCCGAAAACGGTGGTCACTCCCCTGCAACTGAAACCATCCCTTATCAAAAATTTTATCTTCCGGTTTCACCACATCATTTGCTAACAACGCCAACCCCATAACGGGTTTCACTGTAGAAGCCGGAGGGTACTCGCCCAAAGATGCACGATTGTAGAGCGGCCTTTCAATATCCGTGTTCAGCGCATTGAATGTTTTACTATCAATACCCGTTACAAAAAGGTTTGGATCAAATGAAGGGTTACTGGCCATCGCCAATACACCACCGGTCTTCGGATCCATCGCAACCAGTGCACCCCTACGCCCATTTATCGCTTCAATAGCAACCTTCTGCAGCTCGGTATCCAGATAAAGATTCACATCCAGTCCTGCTTCAGGACTGACCTTCTTCAACACCCGTAATACACGGCCACGAGCATTAGTTTCCACTTCCTGGTGACCGGGTTTTCCCAGCAATACCGATTCATAAGAGCGCTCTACACCAATCTTTCCAGTGGTATGAGTGCCGGAGTAAAGTGCAGGATCAAGACGGCGCAAATCCTGATCATTGATCCTACCTACATAACCGATGCTATGGGCAAAAATTTCACCTTCGGGATACTTACGAATCAGTTCAGCATTGATATCTACACCCGGCAACCGAAAAAGATTCACCGAAACCTGGGCAATTTCTTCTGAGGTAAGGTCAAATTTCAGAGGGACTGCTTCAAAAGGTCGGCGTCGCTTAACCCGTTGATGAAAACGCTGCAATTCGCCTTCTGTTAAAGGTAGAAGCGTTCCAATACTTTCCAGTAAACCATCAAGGTCTTTTGTCTGCTCTCGAACAATCGATAAAATATGACTTGGCTTGTTAACGGCAAGAAGCTTTCCATTCGTATCGTAAATAAGCCCACGGGTAGGAGGTATTGGCTGAACCAGAACTCTGTTGTCATCCGATTGGGTCGACAGCTCGTTGTAACGAACAACCTGAAGATAGAAAAGGCGGGAAATCAGTCCCACGCCAAGGAGTGTCATAAAGCCAATGGCAACCCAAATCCGGATATTTACCAGTCTTTTTTCTGCCCCATGGTCCTTTAAGGTATCCTGCGGCATGTTATATCTCAGTCATCAGTCGTATGGTCAAAAAACAGTTCTCAATGCACCAACCGATACATTAACCTGTAATGTATCGGACCTGTGACGTTTCGTTGAAAAGCTCAGAGGCTCAAAAAACGTCATATGCACGAAAGGCTTGTGCATTGCGTAGCTATTCTACATCAAGCAAGTCTGACAAAGCAGATGGCGTTTTTCCGAGCCAGACTGCGCGTCCCGCCCGAGGGGCGCCCTGATGCGCTGAGCACACAAGGAAACGTCAACAGGCCCTGACGATTAAACGTAAAAAATGCAGTGCTTCTCTGGAGGAAACCACTGCATTTAATATAAAAGCACTAGCGCGCCCTTCACTTTTACTTGAGTGAACGTACTTCGTCAATCACGGTTACATCCGTTTTACTTGTGATATGGATGGTTGTGAAGAATACTCCAGGCTCTATAGACCTGCTCAGCAACAACCACTCTTACTAAAGGATGAGGAAGTGTTAGCGGGGATAGAGACCAGCGCAGGTCAGCCTTGGCAAGGCAAGAAGCATGCAAACCTTCCGGACCACCAACCAGCAAGCTGACATTCCGACCACTGTGAAGCCAGTCTCCCATATTTTCTGCCAGCGTTTCAGTACTCCAGGGCTTACCCTTGATTTCCATGGTGACCACCAGGTCTCCAGAGCCCACTGCTGCCAACATCTGGCCAGCTTCTTTCTCCTGAAGACGGTTGATATCAGCACCTTTACTCCGTCGACCAAGGGCTATTTCAACCAGATCCAGTTTGACATCCGCACCCAGACGACGACTGTATTCTCTGTAACCTTCTTCAACCCAGCCAGGCATTTTTGAGCCAACGGATATCAGCCGGACTCGCATCAGGATGGCTCAACGGCAACCAGATCTGAGTTATCCCAAAGCCTCTCAAGATCGTAGAACTGTCGAGTAGCAGGGAGCATCAGGTGTACAACAACATCGCCGAGATCAACCAGAACCCACTCAGATTTGTCCTGACCCTCAACACCCAGAGGACGCACACCATTTTTCTTGCACTGATCAATGATATTATCTGCCAGCGACTTGACATGACGGTTGGAAGTACCGCAGGCAATCACCATAAAATCGGTCACACTGGTCTGACCTGCAACGTTCAGGCAGGTAATATCATTACCTTTTACTTCTTCAATAGCTTCTACAACAAGCTGCTTTAATTCATCAGAATGCATAGACTGCAAAATCAACCTCTTATTGACGACCTGAACAGAATCCAGACCACTTAAACCGGGCAGGCTCTCAGCATTGATACTAGATGTCAACGCCCAGTGAGTGCCAGAGGCGGAAATCCACTACCAGAGTGTAATTAACCACCCATAATACCCGTTTATACCTCTCTTTCAGAGATGCACAGCCAGCTCATGAAGCACCAAACCTGCGTTTTCACTTTACCGGATTGGGACTTCTCCGCTTCATGCCTACCCACACCTCATATACTCAGGATATAGTTTATACCATTGTCACCTTCCAACGATGGCAGGTAAAAAGTAACTCTGTCTTACTGGCGAATATGGCCATCGCCAAGCACTACATACTTCTGGGAGGTCAGCCCTTCCAAGCCAACCGGGCCTCGTGCATGAATCTTGTCTGTAGAAATGCCAATTTCTGCACCCAGCCCGTATTCAAAGCCATCAGCAAAGCGGGTTGATGCATTAACCATAACCGAGCTGGAATCCACCTCACGCAGAAAACGGCGCGCCCTGGTAAAGTCCTCAGTAACAATCGCATCCGTATGATGAGAACCATAGCGATTGATATGAGCAATCGCTTCATCCATATCAAGTACTACTTTAATGGCCAGTACGGGTCCAAGATACTCAGCAGACCAGTCATCTTCCGCCGCAGCTACTGCATTTGGCAGAATTTCACAGGTCACAGGGCAGCCTCGCAGCTCAACGCCTTTCTGGGTGTAAAGCCCTGACAGTTCACGAAGCAGTGGTTGAGCAACATTCTGATGAACCAGCAATGTTTCCATAGCATTGCACACACCATAACGGTGAGTTTTGGCATTTATGGCAATCCGAACCGCCTTGGCATGATCCGCCCGGTCATCAAGGTAAACATGACAGATACCATCCAGATGCTTGATCACCGGCACACGGGCTTCAGCGCTGATTCGTTCAATCAACCCTTTACCGCCCCGAGGCACAATAACATCCACATACTCAGGCATCGTGATCAACACGCCTACGGCAGCACGATCAACTGTTTCGACAACCTGAACCGCATCTTCAGGAAGCTCTGCCTGAGCAAGTCCCTGCTGAATACAACGGGCAATGGCCTGGTTTGAGTGAATTGACTCACTGCCTCCACGAAGAATTACAGCATTACCCGACTTAAGGCAAAGACTGGCTGCTTCGACGGTAACATTCGGCCGAGACTCATAGATGATGCCAATAACGCCCAGCGGAACACGCATTTTTCCCACCTGAACACCACTGGGCACGTACTTCATATCATCAATAGTACCGATAGGGTCTGGCAAGGCCGCTACCTGACGCAATCCCTCAATCATGGCATCAATTCTGTCATCAGTGAGTTCCAGGCGGTCCAGCATGGCAGCATCAAGCCCACGCTCGCGCCCTGCATCCAGATCACGGGTATTCACAAATTTCAGCTGTGAACGATCCGTCTCAAGCGCATCCGCGATAGCCAGAAGCGCCCTGTTTTTAATCGCAGTATCAGCAACAGCCATCTCCTGACTGGCCTGCCGGGCTCTTTGCCCCAGTCCATGCATGTACTCCGTCACTTGATCAGCCAATTTTTCCTCTCCCGACAATATCAATCACGACCATCAATTATGCCTCATAGTATCAATCAGCAATCGGCATGGTAAATTCAAAAATGGTTCCACCTTCCGGATGACGCTGAAATGTCAGCCGCCCACCATGAGACTGAATAATGGAGTGACATACTGTCAGCCCGATTCCCATACCGTCAGCCTTGGTCGTATAAAATGGAGTAAAGAGTTTTTCTTCAGCATCGTCTGCCAGGCCATGGCCACGGTCAATGACAGATACTTTTACAAAGTTATCATCCTGACGTTCAGTACGGACATAGACTCCTATACTCCGAGTATCCATATCCCGCATAGCCTCCATACCATTACGGATCAGGTTAAGTGCTACCTGCTGGATCTGCACAGGGTCAACTCTGACATTGGGTAGCCCGTCTTCCTGCTCAAGGTGAATTTCCATGTGATTATTACGGGCATCCACTTCGGCCAGTTTGTAGGTGTCCTGAATCAGCCGATTCGGATCAACACTCCCCAGGACATGATCCGGTTTTTTAACAAACGAACGGATGCGGGCAATGATTTCACCTGCCCGCCGGGCTTGGGTATTAATCTTTTCCATTGCCTCAGAAAGCCCAAGGTCATCTTCCAACTCCAGCCTGGCCAACATTCTTCTGGCCACCTGAGCGTAATTGGAAATGGCAGTAAGCGGCTGGTTGACCTCATGTGCAAAGCCAGCTGCCATCTCCCCCATGGTGCTCAAACGGGAAACATGAGTCAGCTGCTCTTTCTGACTTTCCAGCTCATCCAACGCTTTTTGCAGTGCCTCCTGCTGCCTCTTTTTCTCAGAGATATCCCTGAAAACAACAACTGCCCCACTGGGAGAGCTGTTTTCCATGATAGGTGTGCAGGAATAATCAACCGGAAAAGGTGAGCCATCACTGTGCAGGAAAGTGGCATTTTCAACAGTTTTGCTAACACCTTTATTCAGAGAAACCTCAATAGGTGCCAGAGGCCCTGTTAAATTAGAGACTTCGCTCTCCCCCCTCTGCATCACCTGAATCAGGTTTTGCCCCGTCAATTGCTCAATGGACCATCCCGTCATGGCAGAAGAAGCTGGGTTAGCAAAAGTAATCTGTCCAAGACGATCGAGACCAAATATCCCTTCATTCATGCTTTCCAGAATACGAGCTTTATCCGCTTCCAGCTGGCGATTCCTGGCAGAGAGGGCTTGTTCAAGCTTATGAATTTTCAGCTGGGTCTGAACACGGGCAATCACCTCCTCGGCCTGAAAAGGCTTGGAAATAAAATCTACGGCTCCCGTTTCCAACCCTCTGACCTTATCTTTGGTGTCATCCAGAGCCGATAAAAAAATCACCGTGATATTTCGGGTTTCTGAACTTTCTTTTAAGCGGCGGCAAACCTCATAGCCATCCATGCCGGGCATCATAATATCGAGCAAGACCAAAGCTGGTTTCGCTTTGGCAGCAATTCTCAGAGCGCTCTCACCATTTTTGGCAATAAGAAGCTTATAGCCCCTGCCACTAAGCGTTTGAAGCAATACCTGCAAGTTCGTCGGGTTGTCATCCACAAGAAGAATTCGCTCTTCTTCATGCTGCTCTATAGGAGCTTCAGCCAGATACATCGTCAGCAGACCCTGATTTCAGAAGGTTCATTCAAGTGCCTTTGGGTGAAAACGCCTCACTGAAACAATCTTGCTCAGATTCAGGTTTCATTGAGCCACTAACCTATCCCCCCAGGAAAACGGCGCATTCTCACTTACAGTTCATGGCAATTATCGAAAAATGTTACTTACGACTGTGGAGATAAAAATACAGCCAATGTAAAAATAGACGGAAATAAGTGGCTTATCTTACTATAACCTCGGCTTTTATCAGAGCCCTTACTGCCATCTGTCTTTCTAGTTAACGGTTTCAAAAAAGAGAATTCTTTCCCAGATCTGCCTTATTCATGTTTCAATAGAGTCATTTCGTGTATTGACCTACTAGCCCGGTCATTAACTCATGACGATCTATTGCTTATGAAAATACTATTGGTTGGTGGTACCGGACTCATCGGTCAGGAAGTTCAACAGTTATTACAAGAGAAGCTGATTAGTTGTATTGCCCCAGGAAGGGACGAGTTAAATCTGGAGCACCCTGAATCCATTGACTCCAGCCTGAAAAAGTACCAGCCAGATATTGTGATCAACTGTGCAGGTTATAACGATCCGGTTAAAGCAGAAAATGAGCCATCCAAATGCTTTCGGATAAACCGGGATGCTATGGCTACACTGGCTGACTGTTGCAACCGACAGAATGCTACTCTGGTTTATATTTCAACCTATCGCGTTTTTGATGGGATCAAAAAAGAGGCTTATAGCGAGAAGGATATCCCCAACCCTTCTGGCGTTCTGGCCACCAGCCGATGGCAAGCTGAACAACAAATCAGTGAGCGCTGCCCAAGGCACATAATCCTTCGTCTCTCATGGGTCATCAGCTACAAACGCACCAATCTTTTAAAGTATCTTCTGGATCAAATCAGCAAAGAACAAGAGGTTGCTGTTGTGTCCGATCAACAGGGATGTCCTACCCCCAGTGAAGATGCAGCCAGAGTGATTGTCGCGATTATTCAACAGCTGGGTTGTGGTGCAGAGCCCTGGGGTACATATCACTATGCCGGAGCAGAACCCATCTCTGAAAACCGGTTTGCCGAGACGGTTATTTCTGAGGCATCGCAATATCAGTCTCTAAAAATACGGAAATTGAGAATGGACAAATTGAATGAACGCGATGGCATTCAAGCACCGGCTAATGCAACGCTGACTTGTCGAAAAATATTAAGTACTTTTGGCGTTCACAACAAACCATGGAGAGGAAGCCTTTCCAGAATGATCAGAAGTTATTATGAAAAAAGTCCTACCAGCTAGAATTAGGTTCTGAAATCATTTCGGGGATAATTATTGATGCCTGGCTCTCTCGTATCGGCAACACTAAGCAAAACAGAGCAACCCAGTACCAACACGCTGCAGCTGAGTTTTGAGTTAGATCAGGAATCAAAAGAGAGCTTCAATTTTATTGCCGGGCAATTTGTACAGTTACATATTGAAATAGATGGTACTCTTTATAAGCGAAGCTACAGCATTGCTAACGCTCCTGAAGACTTCAGAACAACCGGCCAACTAGAAGTTGCGCTCAGCTTTGTAAATGGGGGAGTTGCCTCTGAATTTTTCCAAAAAACCAAACCCGGAATCAAGATTGATATCGCAGGGCCCTTTGGAGCATTGACTCTTCCGGAAACGTTTCCCGGACAGCTGGTTCTGGCTGGAACCGGTACGGGTATTGCGCCTTATCGGAGCATGATTCCACAATTGAAAACACTGACAGACAAAAGAGTCCCTGTCACTGTACTAATGGGTTTCAGGTACCGTCAGGAAAGCATTTATACAGAGGACTTTGCCCCGCTTTCGAACATAAAATACCGCACCTGTTTGAGCCGTGAGTCCAGTTTGCACCCAAAGCAGAATGAGTACGCTGGCCATGTGCAAGGGCAGTTTGACACCCTGAATCTGAACCCTGAGAAAGATATTGTTTACCTCTGTGGTAACCCCGGCATGATTGATGATTGCGTTGCTCTTCTCAGGGATATGGGATTTCCCCCTCGGCAAATCAAACGGGAGAAATATGTTTACTCCGGGCACTGATTCCGCTTCTCAGTACAGATGACGATCAGAGCCCAGAATAACCCTAGCCCCAGCCCCATCAACACATCGCCAAACCAGTGAACCTGTATAACCAACCGGGAAAAAGCTTCAATCATAACCAGGCCAAAAGCCACACTTGACCATAACCACTGAACCTGAAATGGGCGGCGTTCTCCTAACATGGCAGCAAACGAAAAAAGCACAAATGCGGTAGCCGTTGTATGCCCGGAAGGAAAGGCATAAGGATCAAGCCCTGACATCATCACAGGTCGGTCATTTTCTGCCAGCCACTTGATAAGCCAGACAGAGCAGGCCATTGATATCCCGCCACATAACAGACAGAGCAGACTACCAAATCTTTTAGAACGGTATAGCCAGAATAAGCCGCCAACGAAAAGAATACTCAACACAGGAATGCTGCCAATCTGGGTCACCCAGTGCATCACATTTTGCAACCAGGGCAGTTGAACTGGCATCAACCACTCATAGACACGCTGATTAACACTTTCCAGAAAGCCAAGGGTATTGGCAAGAATAAACAAGACCAAGAGGGCCAAAGAAATCACAGGGTACCAGATAAACCAGGGTTTGAAGCGGCGATGCACACTAATCAATAATGGAGGAAACATGATGGCAATACAGATGATGACTAACAACACAAGCAATAACTGATCGGGTACTTTGTCGTGCCACTGAAGTGCCGCTCCTGTCAGGTAACCAGGCAACAGGTAAACAGGAGACCACGCAATGGCAGAAAGAAAGTTAACAGTAAAAAAGTACTGGGGGAGCATGCCCATCATACCCGCCACAGCAGGAATAACTGGCCGGACAGGTCCAACAAAACGCCCGATGACAACACTTAAAGCACCATATTTCTGGAAGAACCCCTCTCCACTTTCCAGCCATTGAGGATGCCTGTTAAATGGCCACCAGCTTCGAACCCGCTCATGGTAATAATACCCAAGTAAATAACTGACACCGTCACCAACAATGGCACCCAGGAAAGCCCATAAAAGAATTGGATAAACAGGGATGGAAGCAGCCCCGGCAATAGCAGCCAATGCAAACAGCATGGCAACACCAGGCAGAACAATGCCCACAACAACCAGAGATTCCAGGCAGGCGACCATAGCAATAACAGGCCCAACCCAGCCGGTATTTTGCTGCAACCATAAATGAATGGCATCAAAGTAAGCGTTATCCATGACTTGCTACGCCCCGGAGGCCAAAGAATCATCAACCAATTTGTACAGTTGTACTACCAGTAGTTAGACTGAAACGTCATTCTAAATCTAGATAGAGTACCGGAAATAACCATGACACCGGAACGTTATCAGAAATTTTGTAAGGTGCTTGACCGAAGACAGCCCGATCTTACTGTTCTGACTGACCAGGTTCATAAAACCCATAATCTTTCGGCAATCATCAGAACCTGTGATGCCATTGGTATTCACGAACTTCATATGACCCAACCTAAAAGAGGCCACAGGCAATACCGAAGGCGATCCATGGGAAGCCACCGCTGGGTCGAAATACATGACCATAGCTCCATAGAAGATAGCGCATCTCATCTGCAAAACAGGGGCTTCAAACTGTTTGCCGCGCACTTCTCTGCCAGAAGCATTCCTTTTTATGAAATCGATTTCACTCAGCCCTGTGCCATCATTCTTGGCGCCGAAAAAGATGGCATCAGCCCGGAAGCTGCAGAGCTGGCGGATGAGCATATGGTCATTCCCATGGTGGGACAGGTAGCGTCATTCAATGTTTCTGTCGCTGCTGCGATTATTCTGGTAGAAGCTCAGCGCCAGAGAGCTGTAACAGTTTTTTATGACAACCGTCGGCTCAATGATGACGTCTATCGAAAGACCCTGTTCCGCTGGGGTTATCCTGAGTTAACCCGATATTGTGATGAACGAAACCTGGATTACCCTGAAATTGACGACAGTGGGCAATTGGTTGATCCTTCACAATGGTATAGTCAGGTTTGTCAGCCAAATCCGTAAATTTAAGCAATACATTTTTTGTTATGGTTATAAACTGCTGTTAGCAGATATGCTCAAGGCACTCATTTTTCAAAAGAGCCATAATCAGCAGCCAAATCATCGGCATGCTATCAGGGAGTTACAGGATGAATGAAGTACTGGAAGAACTGATCAACTTACTAAAACTGGAGCCTATTGAGAATAATATATTCCGGGGACAGAGTCAGGACCTTGGCTGGGGACGGGTCTTCGGTGGTCAGGTATTGGGACAGGCTCTGTCAGCTGCCAGACAAACGGTAGAGCCTGCGCGTCATATTCATTCCTTCCATAGCTATTTCCTTCGTGAAGGCGATAGCAGCAAACCGATTGTTTATACCGTTGACTGCATCCGTGATGGCAGAAGCTTCAATACCCGTCGGGTAGTGGCTGTGCAAAATGGTCGTCCCATCTTCAACCTTTCCGCATCCTTTCAGGTAAACGAAAGTGGCTTTGGACATCAGGACCTTATGCCAAACGTAATACCTCCGGATGAAGCGCTGAGTGAAAAAGCCCTGATTCAAAGGCACAGTGACTTAATCCCCAAACCATTGCAGAAGCGGCTGCTCAGCGATACCCCTATTGAAATTCGCTTTGCAGATCCTGTTGATCCTCTGGCGGAAAAGACCAGGGCTCCAAATCATAAGATATGGATAAGAACCAACGGAAAACTGCCCGATAATCCGGGGCTGCATAAATACTTGCTGGCCTACGCCTCCGATTTCCAGTTTCTATCATCATGCCTGTACCCCCATGGAGCAGCCAGCTTCCAGAAACCCATACAGATTGCCAGCCTGGACCATGCCATGTGGTTCCACCGCCCATTCCAAATGGATGAGTGGCTACTCCACTGTGTCGAAAGTACCACAGCCAGCGGTGCCAGAGCCCTGGTAAGAGGCCAGGTATTCAATCAGGCCGGAGAGCTGGTGGCATCGACAATACAGGAGGGGCTTGTGAGACCAATCAAGCCTCAGACCAAGGTCTAAAGGCACAATTGGCCAACCATTCATACACTTTTAAATGTTCGCTATTGAAACTTTTACCACCAATCAGCCCCTGCCCTTGCTGACTGGTGGTTACTTTTTACCCAGACCCTGTTGACATAAGTTTCTCTTCTCAGCTCAAGCCAGAATGCTTCTGACCAGGCGCAAGGACGCAGGAATACAGATGTCTTTCAAGTTCTTGCGCCTGGTCAGAAATATTCTGGCTTGAGTCCTTTGGGCGGGTTTGGAAGCTTATGTCAACAGGAACTAAGTACTTGAATATTCGAAAGTCGTAATTAGTACGATAGTAAATCCTATCCATTGAAGGTTAAAATTCTTCTAAAAGCCGTATTAGCCTGAAGCAGAATGTTCCGACTACAGGAAGCCCAATTATCTGATTGTGCAGCTAGTACATCATTTCAATGGAATTGATGTGTTCCATTGGTCCTGAGATTGTCGAAGGATGTTGCCACTGCACTTCGCAAGCTCAGTGCGAACGGAGTACAAAGCATCAAACTCAATGAAACGATGTACTAGGAGCCTGTCGGACTTACCACTGACCTACTGCGAAAAAGCCGGATTTGGCCATTTTTCATGCTGTTTTTCGTTCAATAGCCCCGCTATTCGCCTCAAATCAGCATAAAAACTGTCTCAAACCGGACTTTTTCTCGCTACGGTCGGCTAAGTCTGACAGGCTCCTAGGAAAGTGGAAAAACTTCAGCTATGGCAAAACCATCATAAGGAAATACTGTGATAGTCTCCTCCCTGTTTAAGCCTGCTGTACGCCAATTGAGGCAGTCTTTGCGCTATATTTTCATGATAGTTTCTATGATTCCTGCATTGAGCCAGGCATCCAGCTCCGCAGTCATATTGCAATATCACCATGTCAGCGATAAAACCCCGATAATAACCAGCGTCACCCCTGAGATATTCAAGAAGCATATGAACTATCTCGCTGAGAATGAGTTCAACGTGATTCCTCTGGTTGATGCGGTTGAGGCACTTCGCAGCAAACAGGCATTACCGGAAAAAACCATTACCATTACGTTTGACGATGCGTACTTGAGCATTTACACCAATGCATTTCCGGTGCTCAAGGAGTATGGCTTTCCATTTACCATTTTTGTGACGCCAACGCCTGTGGATAAAAACTATCAGAAATTCCTCAGTTGGGAGCAATTACGGGAAATGGCCCAAGGTGGGGCTACCCTTGCCAACCACACCATGAGCCATGACCATAGTGTGGAAAGGCTATCTGGGGAAACCGAAGAACAATGGCTTTCCCGGTTCAGACAGGATCTGGAGGTAACGGAAACTAGAATTCAGGAGAAAACCGGCCAAAGTGTCAAAATGTTTGCCTGGACTTTCGGAGAAACCACTCCGGAACTCAGAGCAGCACTGGATGATATGGGTTATGTCGGTTTTGGGCAGCAGTCCGGTGCCGCTGGTGAATATTCTGACTTCACCCGTCTACCACGTTTTCCCATGGCTGGTATTTATGGTGTGAACGATTTTGGCATCAAAGTAAAAAGCCGGGCGCTTCCTGTGACAACCCAAAGTCCTGATTCTTCTCTGATCTCTCAGGACAACCTTAAACCAGAGCTGGAGCTGACACTGGCAAAAGGTGATTACCAGAAAAAACAGCTCAAGTGCTACGCTTCTGGCCAGGGTGAATTGAAGATAACCTGGCTCGACGAAGAGATGACACGCCTGAAAACACAGGCTAATAAACCTTTGCCGGTAGGCCGAACTCGCTACAATTGTACCACTCCATCCAATAGCGGCAGACACTACTACTGGTATTCCCATGCATGGCTTAGGCTAACAGATGAAGGCAAAGCGCTGGATTAAAACAGCAAAATGACTGCTAACATTTACTAGCACATTTAAAGCGGTCTGTGGACTTCAACATCACATATCCACAGGCCGGTTTAAGCCATTACTGATCCCTTCAATTAAAATGAAGCTGACAGCCTGATGAACATAGCTTTTAATATCAGAATAATAGCCCTAGCTACTCTCTTTTTGTTAGCGGGGTGTAATGATCAACAGTCTGCCCTTCAAACTCAAGCGCCACCCAAACACCTTGAAGCAGCACAGGCAAAGGCCATGCAACTCTGCGCAGGCTGTCACGGCCCACAAGGTATTGGCACTGCGCCATTCAACCCTAACCTTGCCTGCCAGAAAAAAGAATATATGGTTAAACAATTGCAATACTACCGCAATGGATCCAGAACCACCCATCAACCCATGAGCAATATCGCCAGACTATTAACAGAAGAAGAAGTAGAGAGTGTCAGCGAATGGTATTCAATCACTGGCTGCCTGTAACTTCCTCAATTACAAGAAAAGCCAATGATAATCTATTTAAATATCAATATGTTAAATATTTAAGATTATGTTCCTCTATCTGATGGAACCTTTTTTATTAATTAGGTTCAAAGTACTAATTACAAAGAAACCCGATATCAGGTAGTTAAGCATGACCATGCCGACTTCAATGAACCTTCCGACTAGTAATATATCCGTAACACAAAGCTCCCCTTCAGAGAGTTATGACCCCTCATCAATTTGGGGGAGAATAGTCAGTATTCCATCAAAGATTTCTAAGTTCTTTAACAATATCTGGCAGCAACATGGACCCAAATTAACCTCTATTGCAGAGAGATTAGTAAAAGCTGTTGGTATCGGTGTTGTGGTTGGCTTGCTCTGTAGCATACTTACAGGAAGCCCATTAATAATGCTCGGTATGGGAGCTGCCGGTGGAGCAGGCTATCTAATTGGCAGTGAAGTTCATCGAAGGCGTTCTGAGTCCAGGAGCCCTGCCACAAAAAATATATAAATATCTTTGTTGATTTCCAGGGGCTTTAGCCCCGTTTTTATTTCCAACACCTTGAATCCCTCCCCACAGCAACTAGTTTTATATATAAACGTATTTAATCCTCACAGGCATGGAGCCCTCTCATGGAAGAGCAAAACATCAAAAAACTGGCACTTATCATATCTGCCAACTGCATTCGTCAATCCACCATTGAAGAGTGTCAGAAAAAGGGACTGATAAACGATCAACAATCGAACCAGATCAATAAGGAAATGTCTGATCGAATCTTTACCTTTCTAACCTACCTGCTTCAAAAACCCGCTGATGAATATACCGTCATGATGGAAGCGATGGCCAAGCACTACCCAGAGAACTGGGAACAGCCTGAGCTAAGCCAGCTTATTCTCCAGCAACAGGCTCAGACTGCGGTACCTGCATCAACGCAGCACTAAGCTCTTTTAAAAAATGGTCCGTGTCCATTATAAAAAGGTAGCTATGCTTGTCCCTGTGTAATCAGGGACAAAAGCAATGCCCGGCAACCTTAGTCGATTCAATTACAAATGGTTTCTGGTAGGGACACTGATGTATTTATCCATATTTTCCCATGCAGATGCAGTTGATCAAGATCCAAGCTATGAAGCGTTCCCCATCATGCTGGATTTGCTGCTCAAAGAGCTCAATATTCCCCATGATACCACTCTGGAATCAATGATCAGTGTCAGCCAGGTCTGGCCGAGAAAACCAGGACAAGGACAATGGGAACTTCCATAACTGGGCATCTCGAAAAATAAAGAACACAAAGTTCTTGAATTGCTGGAAAAGCTCAGGCTAGAAGCTCTTGACGTTTCACATCGGTAACCAAATATATGCGCAGGCTAACGCCACTGCGCTTCCAAAGTTGCGCCCAAACTTATCAAAGCGGGAGCAATGCCTCTGTAATGCTTCAAACGTGAAAAGGCATTTTCCACCCAATGCCGATGTTTGTATAAATACCAGTCAATCTCACCGTTACCAGCCACTGAATTCTTTCTCTCCGGAATCACTGGCTTTCCGCCTTGCTTCACCACCTGATCACGCACAGCCTGACTATCGTAGCCTTTATCAGCAACAACCCCTACTGCCTCAGGTGTCTTTACCAGAAGTTCCGAGGCAGCTGTGCAACCATTCACATCGCCTCCGGTAATCTCGAAAGCAACAGGAAACCCGCAAACAACAACAGATAAGTGAATCTTTGTTGTGTTTCCTCCCCGGCTTTTGCCAATGGTCTCTGAACCGTCAGTAGCAGCCCCTGCAACAACACTGCCTATCTACCTGCCCCCCCTTGCCCTGTGGCTTCACAACCTGAAGCCTTTTATCCCGAGTACAGAGTTAACAACGCCATCAAAGACGCTGACTACCCCAGGAAGGCATTAATTCCTGAGGAACTTCCAGCTGGTCCAGTATTCTAGCCACAATAAAATCCACCATATCATTCACTGTCTCTGGCCGGTTATAAAAGCCTGGTGATGCAGGAATGATGATGCTTCCCATGCGACTCAGTTTCAGCATATTTTCCAGATGAATCTCAGAATAAGGGGCTTCCCTGGGAACTATGATCAACTTACGCCGCTCCTTTAATACAACCGTTGCTGCTCTCTGAGCCAGGTTATTACTTAAACCACAGGCAATGGCTGACAAGGTACCGGTGCTGCAAGGGCAAATCACCATTGAGCTGGGAGCACCACTGCCTGAAGCAACAGGTGACATCCAGTCATCTTCGCCAAACACACGAATCTGTTTAGGCACTGCCTGATAACGATCAGTAAGATATTGCTCGATAGCTTCCGGTGTATCTCCAAGTTCAAGATCCATTTCTGTCGCCAGAACTACTTTTGCCGCCTTGGATACCAGAAAGAAAACTTGCCGCTCTGCTGCCACGAGACACTCAAGCAACCGAAGCCCATACTGTGCACCAGACGCGCCAGTGAGTGCCAGTGTTACTCTCTCAGGGTTTGATGGAGTCATACTGTACTTCCTATCCTATTTAGCTGAAGGCCAGAGTCATTAAACTCCAACCTCAACCCTGGATTTCTCTTTCAAACCATTGGCTATACGCCCATGAATCCCTTCAAAACCACCATTACTCATCACCAGAAGATGATCCCCCTCTTTAGCGGTATCAACCAGATAACGAACAATTGCATCCGTTGAGTCCATGACAGATGCTTTAACAGGGCTATCTGCCATCAACTCCTCCAGAGGCCAGTCAAGCCCCAGAGGTTTAAACCAGATAACTTCAGAAGCCAGTCCTGTGGAAGCGATCAATGTTTCCTGATGTATCCCCATTTTCATGGTGTTTGATCTGGGCTCAATAATTACACGAATATTCGCATGTTCACCCAATTTAGATCTCTGACCCGCCAAAGTGGTCGCAATAGCTGTTGGGTGATGAGCAAAATCATCATAAATCCGAACACCGCCGATATCCTCAACCAGTTCCATTCGCCGCTTGACTCCCTGGAAGACGGATAATCCCTCACAGGCTATCTCAGGCAAAATACCAACATGGTGAGCCGCAGCAATGGATGCCAACGCATTAGCAACATTGTGATCACCTTCCTGATTCCAGTTTACCGTACCAGCAACATGACCTTTATATACAACCTGAAAGTGGCTTCCATCTTCACTGACAGGTTCAACTTGCCAGGGTTTGTTGTTCCCTCCAAGCTCTTCCAGCTCAGACCAGCACCCCATGGTAATAACGTCATCAATTTCAGGCGTATTTGCCGGAAAAATAATTCGCCCACTTCCAGGAATAGTCCTTACCAAATGGTGGAACTGTCGCTGAATAGCAGCGAGGTCATCAAAAATATCTGCATGATCAAATTCAAGGTTATTAATAATTAATGTTCTGGGGTGGTAATGAACAAACTTGGAACGCTTATCAAAAAAAGCAGTGTCGTACTCGTCCGCTTCAATAACAAAAAAAGGTGTACTGCCAAGCCTTGCTGAAACACCAAAATCCTTAGGTATACCGCCAATCAAAAAGCCAGGAGACATTCCTGCATACTCCAGTATCCAGGCGAGCATACTGCTCGTACTGGTTTTACCGTGAGTACCTGAAGCTGCCAGAATCCAGCGCTCTGGCGCAATGAATCTGGAAAAAAACTCAGGGCCTGAAACATAAGGCAGCCCCTTTTCAAGCAAATACTCTACAGCAGGAATTCCCCGCTTCATGGCATTACCAATCACAACCAGATCAGGTGCTGGACTTAGTACTTCAACACCATAACCCTGAAACAGGGAAATACCCTGCTCTTCAAGCTGTGTACTCATAGGAGGGTAAACATTCTCATCCGAACCGGATACATTAAATCCAAGCTCTCTGGCCAGCAGAGCCAGACTCCCCATAAAAGTTCCACAAATTCCCAGAATGTGTACGTGCATTCAAAGTTTCTCCAAGAGGGCACTCAATTTGAAAGGGACGACACTCTGTTGTGCCCTTAAGCCCCCTGATAACAGAATTTTGACATTGTTTTTGCCTTAAGCGCAAAAGGACGTTGACATCGAATGGGCATCAGCTCATAAAAGCCCTGTGTGCATAAAAAAACTAACCCTCTAAGGTCTACCAATAAGCTTGGGATCGGGTATCATCATCACCCAACTTAAAACACAAAATAACACACAGTAACACTCGGAATTTAACCGATGACAAAGAAACACGCTTTTTACGCACAGTCTGGCGGTGTTACCGCTGTCATCAATGCCAGCGCCTGCGCGGTTATTGAAACAGCACGTCGTTACCCGGATAAAATCGACAAAGTCTACGCGGGACATAATGGCATCCTGGGCGCTTTGCGTGAGGAGCTTATCGACACATCTTACGAATCCGATGAAACAATAGGTGCATTACTAAGAACCCCGGGAGGTGCCTTTGGTTCCTGCCGTTACAAGCTTAAATCGTTCGAAGAGAGTGAAGCGGAATATCGCCGGTTAATTCAAGTATTTCAGGCTCATAACATCGGTTATTTCTTCTACAACGGTGGAAATGACTCCATGGATACGGCTTGGAAAGTGTCTCAGCTCAGTGAAAAAATGGGGTACCCCATCACCTGCATCGGGGTGCCAAAAACCATTGATAATGACCTGGCCGTAACCGATAACTGCCCGGGTTTTGGCTCTGCAGCCAAATATCTTGCAGTATCAACCAAAGAGGCCAGCCATGATATTGCCTCAATGTGTGATACATCTACCAAAGTGTTTGTTATGGAAGTCATGGGTCGGCATGCTGGATGGCTCGCAGCAGCCACAGGCCTGGCTGCCCGACAGGATGGTGATCCACCACACATTATTCTTTTCCCAGAATTACCTCTGGACAAAGAAAAGTTTCTTAAAAAAGTCCATGAAACCGTTAATAACGAAGGTTATTGCGTCATCGTTGCTTCAGAGGGTGCTAAATATAACGATGGTAGCTTTATCTCTGCCTCAACCACCGTAATCGACTCCTTTGGTCACCAGCAACTTGGCGGTGTAGCTCCTGCCCTGTGCAATATGATCAAACAGGAACTGGGATACAAATATCACTATGCTGTTGCCGATTATCTACAGCGCTCAGCTCGCCATATTGCGTCACGCGTTGACGTTGAACAGGCTTACGCTGTAGGCAAAGCAGCGGTAGAGCTTGCCGTAACGGGTCACAATGCTGTAATGCCGGCAATCGTTCGAGAGTCTGACCTGCCTTATCGTTGGGCCATCAAAGCGGTTCCTCTGGAGAAGGTAGCCAATTTTGAGCGAAAAATGCCACTGGACTTTATCAATGAGGACGGGTTCAACATTACTCCAACCTGTCGAGGTTACCTTGAACCGTTGATTGAAGGAGAGGAGTATCCTGCTTACCTGAACGGCTTACCACGTTTTGCAAGACTGAAAAAAGTCTTTGTCGAAAAACAGCTGAATACACCGTTTGACGTGTAAATCAGTGTTTAAGGTCGGAGTAAAATCGAAAGTCATTCCGACCTTCATTCTTCGCTACATACATAGCCTCATCTGCCGCCTTGATCAACCCGTCAGCATCTCTTCCATTATCAGGATAAAATGCAATGCCAATACTGGTTCCTACTTTTTTGGAAGCATCCCCAAGCTCATGGGGCTCTTTAAGCACCGAGAGAATTTTATTGGCAACGGTTCTGGCATCATCTGAGTTCTTCACATCATCCAGGACCACTGCGAACTCATCCCCCCCCAGCCGCGCAATCAGGTCAACCTTTCGAATACAGCTTTCAAGTCGATTAGCGACGCTGGAAAGCAGTTGATCTCCAGCATCATGACCCAGCTGGTCATTGATCTCCTTAAAATGATCCAGATCCAGAAACATAACGGCCGTATTTTTATGGTAACGATCACTGCGATCCATTGAGGACTGAAGAAACTCCCTGAACAGGGTTCGGTTAGCCAAACCAGTCAGGCTGTCGTACTTAGCCATTCTCAATAGCTGGTCTTCCATCTGCTTTCGCTCAGTTATGTCCTGAAAAACAAACACTGCACCCTGAACTGAGTTTCGACCATTCACGATGGCGGCAATATTAAACTCTGCAGGAAAAGTTCCCTGCCTAATGTTAATTAGGCCAGTAGACTGCTTGAGAGTTCCTCCTTTTTCCAGACACTCACGATAAATATCTGACTCCAGCCACTGATCAATAGCAGGCTTATCATTCGTTGTATCAAAAAGAAACTGGCTGATGTGTGTGTTCAGGAAAGACTCTTCAGCACCGCCCAATAGCTCACATGCCGTCGGATTGATAAAGGTTATGTTTCCTGCTTTATCCAACCCAACAATGCCTTCACCTGCACAATCCAGTAACAGTTTATTTTTTCTACTGATCCAACGAAGTTCCTTGGTTACATCCTCAAGCGCCAGCCGCTGCTCTTCCAGCTGTAAAAACACCTTCACTTTGCCTAAAAGAATTTCTGGAACAATTGGCTTAGGCAAATAATCTACAGCACCAGACTGATAGCCTTTGGCAACGTAGTTATGATCTTTATTAATCGCAGTCACAAAAATGATGGGAATATTGTCAGTTTGCTTGTTGCTGTGCAGTAATGTGGCCGTTTCGAAGCCATCCATACCAGGCATTTGAACATCCAGAAGGATAACAGCAAAGTGATGAGCCAAAACTTCAGACAGCGCCTTCTCACCAGAGTCCACCTTGTGGACTTCTGCACCCAACGGCTTTAATAACTTATCCATAGCCAGCAGGTTTTCCGGCCGGTCATCCACAACAAGAATTTTGACTTTGCTATTTGTCTCCATACCAGACAACCCCTGTCTCATCCCTGAAAGGCAATCGCCCAACAACCCGGCAGTATTGATCTTTCTAAATTCGAGGTATCAGGCAGCACTAACCTGATCCAGAAAAGCCGGGATTTCCTCTAACATCATCAGGTAATCCACACACCCTGTATCCAGTGATACCTTGGGCATAATCCCCATTTCAGCATTTCCTGGACATTGGGCAACCGTGGTTCCCCCAAAATCCTTCACTGTTCGAATACCATCGGCACCATCTCGATTTGCACCAGTCAAAACAACTGCAACCAGCTCCTGCCCATAAACTCTGGCCGCTGACTGAAACAGCACATCAATTGAAGGTCGAGAGCGGGCAACAGGGGCTTCAAGGTTCAGGCTGATAACTCCCTGCTCCTCAACCAGCATATGGTAGCCAGCCGGTGCAAGATAAATGGTACCCGGCTGTATTCGATGTTTGTCCTTCGCCACCTTGACTGGAAGTGAACTCTGCCGCGCAAGTATCCTGAGCATGCCTCGGTCATCATTCAACCCTACATGCTTGGTGACCAGAATGGGCAATGAGAAGTCCTCTCCCAGTTCGCTGAACAGAAAACCCAGAGCATTTATTCCCCCTGCAGATGATCCCAGCACAACAGCCTTGGGCTTATTCTCAACTGAAGTCCAGCTCACGAACCGACCTTCCTGTAGATTCGAAGCGTATTACTGACATCTTCAAGGTGGTTTCTGATCTGGCTGAACTTCAGGTTCTCTCTTCGTCCGATGCAGAGAAACCCTCTCGGACATAAACTGTCGTTAATCAGAGTTAATGCCCTGTCCTGCAATTGCTCGTTAAAATAAATAAGCACATTGCGACACATCACCAGATTCATTTCACCAAAAACACCGTCAGTAACAAGATTGTGATTGGCAAACGTGACTCGTTCAGCCAATCGGCTGTTGATCTTGATGGCGTCGTAAAGGCTGACCCAATAATCACTCAGCTCAGACTTCCCTCCCGAAAGACTGTAATTTTTTTTATAAAGCTCAATATCTTCCGCCGGATAGATACCCTTTTTTGCTAATTTAAGAGCATCATCATTGAAGTCCGTCGCGTATATCTGGCAACGATCCAGAAGCCCCTCTTCTTCCAGAAGGATCGCCATGGAATACACTTCCTGACCCGAAGCACACCCTGCATGCCATATCTTGATAAACGGGTATGTTTTGAGTACTGGAATGACCTCCTCTCTCAAAGTTTTAAATACGCCTGGATCACGAAACATTTCAGTCACAACGACAGAGAGACTTTTCACAAACCGGTAAAACGCACGGTTATCATGTAGAAATAGTGGAATTAGCTCACTGACATGGTAAATACCTGACTGATCCATGTATTTTCTTACACGACGAATCATCGATGCCTTGGCATAGTCATGAAAGTCATAGCCGTAGCGGGTCTTGACAGCCTCCAGCAGTAAGTCGAGTTCCAGCTGTTCCAGATCAGCTACTGAGCAATTCTCAATCATCGAAGCAGCCACACCTTCAGCATTGCTGTCAACTTGTCCATATCCAGCGGTTTGGTCATGTAATCATTGGTTCCCGCTTCAAGACATTTTGCCTTATCTCCTGCCATAGCCTTAGCCGTCAAAGCAATAATCGGGAGGTCTTTAAACTCATTCATTTGCCGGATAGCGGCTGTTGCCTCATAGCCATCCATGATGGGCATCATAATATCCATTAACACCAGCTCAATTCCGTCCTCTACTTCAAGTTTGTTAATTGCATTCTTCCCATTATCAGCGAGTACAACCTCCAGCCCCATTCCCTGCAGGGCTTTAGAGAGGGCAAACGTATTTCTCAGGTCGTCATCCACCAGCAGAATCTTATGTCCATCAAGGCTTTTCTCTGCATTGGTTACGGGCTCATCGGGTGTATCATCCACCTGATCCTTATTCACGGTATGCAGAAACAGACTGACTTCATCGGTGATTCTTTCAAGAGCCTTGTCTCCCTTCATCACCATGGCATTCGTAAACTCCTGCAACCGGGTATGCTCTTTCTTATCAAAAGGGTGGGCGGTGTGAATAACCACTGAAGGCATGTCAGAGCCCAGCCTGCCTTTGATTCTTTCCAAAAACTCAAGACCTCCGATATCTCCCAGATTCAGGTCCATAATCAGACAGTGCCAATGATGGGCGACAAGCTCCTTCTCAGCTTCAACAGCAGAATTGGCATACCCAACCTGAAGCCCTTTTTGCTCCAACATACTTCCTACTAATGACCTCTGCTCTTCATCCAGATCGAGAATCAACACATCATGAATATCCTGACTGATTGCCTGTTCAAGATTAAGAAATACCTTATCAATATCGGTAACACTCACGGGCTTTCTCAAGTAACCAAAAGCACCAAGACTGGAAACCGAGCCTGGATCCCTTCCCGAAACAATATGCACAGGTATATGCCTAGTCATATCATTGTCTTTTAGCTGGGCAAGTACCTCCTGACCATCCATATCCGGTAAGCCCAAATCCAGGATGATGGCAGAGGGGTGATACTTACGAGCCATAGCAATGCCCTGCTCCCCCGTCGGGGCATGCAGGCAACCAAAGTGATGCTTACCCGCTAATTGAGTGAGAATGGCAACAAAACTAGGATCATCTTCAATAGCCAGCAACTGATAATCACATGCTTCCATCACCTCAGGCTCGGCAACCTCAGGTTCAGGGACCTCATCCGCAGGCTCACTGTTGCGTTCAGGCTTCTGAACGGTAATTTCAGGTCCAGCGCCACCCAAGGCATCATCGAACACATCTGACACATAGTTATCCGCCAGAACATTCTCCAGCCCCAGAGAGCAAACTGGATTACTTGGCAAAAACAGAGTGAATGTTGTTCCTTCACCTTCTTTACTTTCCAGTTCAATAAAACCACCCAGTAGCTCGGCCATCTCTCTGGATATCGCCAGACCAAGGCCCGTTCCTCCATACTTTCGACTAGTCGACCCATCTGCCTGCTGGAATGATTCAAAAATGGATGCCTGCTTCTCTTTGGGAATCCCAATACCACTGTCTTTTACGGAAAAACCGACCCAGGTATCTTCCGAAAAGCGGCCAGAACGAGCTTGATTAAATATTTTTACTTGAACAAACCCCTCCTCAGTAAACTTGAATGCATTAGACAGGAGGTTCTTAATAATCTGCATAAAGCGCTGGCTATCGGTGAAAACCGACTTGCTCGTGCCGCTTTCTATGTTAACCAGGAATTGAAGCCCCCGGCTTTCCGCCAGAGGGTTAAACATGGTTTCGATACTGCCTTTAATCTCTTTCAAAGGTGTGTCATCAAGGTTTAAGGACATCTTGCCTGCTTCAACCTTGGACAGATCAAGAATGTCATTGATCAGCTCCAGTAACTCTTTACCACCGTTGTAGATAACCTGGGCAGATTCCACCTGATCTTCTGTCAGGTTACCTTTGTCGTTCTCTGCGAGCATCTGTGAAAGAAGCAAGAGAGAATTCAAAGGCGTGCGCAACTCATGGGACATGTTGGCCAGAAACTCGGACTTATATTTACTGGCTCTGGCAAGCTCCTCTGCCTTTTCTGTTACATTTTTACTGGATAACTCAATATCTTTATTCTTTCTCTCTATCTCTTCTTTCTGGAGCATCAGCTGCTCGCTGAGCTCTTCCAGCTCTGCATTGGATTTCTGAAGCTCATCACTTTGGGCTTTAAGCTCTTCCTCAGACTCTTCGAGAATACCGGCTCGCTTTTCCAGCTCTTCATTCACAGAACGTAATTCTTCTTTTTGCTCCTTTAATGCCTCTGATTGCTGGGTCGTGGTATCAAGAAGCTGGTTTACTCGGGTTCGATACTGCGCAGAGTTAATCGCAATGGCAATACTTTCAACAGAATGCTCAAGGAACAGGCTTTGCTCATCCGTCATTGGCCCCAGGCGTGCAAACTCAAATACTCCTTTGAGCTCATTTTCATAGCAAAGGGGAATAATCATCAGATGGGCTGGTCTGGCTGAGCCCAGTCCGGACTCAATGTCAATATAACCCTCAGGTACATTGGTTATCTCTATTGGCTCTCTTTCCAGTGCTGCCTGACCAATCAACCCTTCACCAATTTCAAAACAATTTGCATGCTGATTGCGCTTACGCCAGGCATAGGTTCCCATCAGATGCAGCTGATTTTTATCATCTTTCACAAACATCGCACCGGAATGCATATCCAGATAGCGGGCAATATAAGTCACGATGTGATGGCACAGCTCAGCCATGGTCTGCTCACCACGTACACTGTTATTCAATCCCGCCATACCTTCCTGAAGCCAGTTTTTTCGCGTATTTTCGGTACTGACGGTACGCAACCTATCGGTCATCTGGGCAAAACTGCGACTGAGTTCACTGATCTCATTATTTCCGCTCAGAACAGTTCCTTCGGCATAGTCACCCGCTGCGACCCGATTGACCCATCTGGTAATCAGACGTATGGGTTTCACCAGTTGTCGAGTAACAAACAGAGCAATCACGACGACCAGAGCAAAAGTGATGGCGATAAGTACAAAAAGGCGTTTTCGAAAATCCTGGACGGATGCAAAAGCATGCCGATGCGTTACCTCTGAAAGCATGACCATAGGAGTTCCAGCGATATTTACTGGAAGATAAATCCCCAGAACTTCTTCACCATGAATGTAACTTCGAATATGACTTAAACTCGCTTTAGCAGCCCGGTTCAATACGTCCTGATCATCCAGGGTTAGGGAGTCAAGATCCTCTGACATTGAATCCAGGTCATGATCATGCTCTCCAGCAGGCTCATGAGCATGACCATTATCTGAAGAGAATTCTCCGAAGTGGGCGTCATCTTCCTTGTAACTTCCGTCGTCCTCAAGATGGCTTAACCATAAATTAATAAGCGGGTTATCATTCTCAAATGTCAGCTGTTGTTGATTTTCAAGCTGGGTACCAAAGCGGATTTTACTATCCTTACCAACCAGAAATGAGGAGAGCCCCGGTACATTTGACTCGCCACTGTCAAACATCACTTGAATATTCTTAGGGTGTATCTGAACCGCAATAAAACCAACGGTTTTCTGAAATGAGTCAACAAGCGGTAATATCAAAAAAACAACTTTCTCATTGCCTACTGGTGGATAAGCAGCAAGATCGGCATACTTTGGCTTCTGAGCATAAAGGCTGGCTTTGACCGCCTTAGAAAAAAGAGTGTTAGACAGCTCTGAAGAAAACAGGTTTTTCCCTAAATCACTGTATTCATTAACGGTGTATAGAATGTTCCCTTCCGCATCCCCCATAATCACATCGGAATAATCATAAAATCGCAGAAAATCTACATATTCCATGGAGTAGTTTTCGTATATTTCTCCATATTCCCTTGAATTGATAAATTCTGTGATTGGCTTTTTCTTGAACCCTTCTGAGTTCACAAGCTCAGAAATGAAAGCTTCAGAGGGCGTAGCCATAATGAATAGATTGGTTAATACCGTATCAAAATATTCATTAACCCGTTGAGTCAACTGGAAGTTGACAGATGAAAGCTGATCATAGCGATCTTTAATAATCCCCTCTTTACCCGTCTGGTATTCATTCAGCCCAACAATAACAACAGGACCTATGGATAAAACGATAAACCAGAGAAAAAGCGTGAGCGCCAGGCCACCCGTCTTTCGCCGACTGTTCTCACTGGGTGATTCTGGACTCATGGTCTAACCTCTGTGCTTTACCAAAGGATGGAAATTGGAGTTTTGCCATCTCTTATTCATCGTTGATATGCACAAAAAAATTAGGGTTCAATTTATTAGAACCAAAGATAAATCCAGTGTTGGGGATGGCAGTTCGCAACAAGCTATACAATCAAGATGAGGTAGCAAGTGGGCATACTTAAGATGTGTAAGATGATCATGGTGGCTCTGGTAGCCAGCTACATTACCATGGTTTTTTTTAACAACGTTACGGATTACTCAACCAACCTCAGCTATATCCAACATGTAATGACGATGGATGCATTGCCTAAGGATTCCCCCCATCGTTGGCGATCCATCCAGACTCCACTGCTCCACCACACCGCCTATCTTTTTATTATCATTCTACAGTTACTTTCATCTGCACTTTGCTGGAAAGGCTTTCTACAATTTATTCGCCACACCGATAGAGAAAGTGTTATATCCGCCAGGCAAATATCCAGTGTGGGGCTGGTATTGGCCTTCGGAATTTGGTTTGGAGGGTTCTTTGTTATTGGTGGTGAGTGGTTTTTAGCTTGGCAAACTCCATGGGGAGCACTGGCCAGTGCCAGCCGAGTTCTGGTTGCCGTTGGTCTAACACTAGTGTTTATTAACTTGCCGGATCACTACTGAACCAGAATTCCAAGAGTAACCAGCGCCCCTGCTAAAACACTCAGCGAGCTGGCTAACATCAACACTTCCATTGTGGTCAGCTTATCGTATTCAGGCTTCATACTGCATTTCCTGTACTGCTACTTCAGCTATAGAAAAAGTATAGTACTGGGAGCACCTCTTATTTATCAGAGCAGCTATGCCATTTAATCATTGATTTTAAATGAATAAATTAAAATCAACGGTACTTTTAATTACTATTAAAGATTTAAATCTGTATTTTAATTTCGAAATACAAATAAGACTAAAGATTCACCCAGCTAATTTGTGATAAATACGCGGCCAGAAAATGTTCTATGAAAGCCGCGTAAGGCATGATTTGATTACCCGCCATGGTAATCAAAGAAAAATACAGTATTCACCCTCCCAGATAAGCTTCTTGAACAGATTCATTCACTAACAAAGCCTGTCCGGTGTCATGGAGAACAATCTTTCCATTTTCAAGTACATAGCCTCGATCAGCAAGTTTCAGCGCCTGATTGGCATTTTGCTCCACTAGAAAGATTGTCATCCCTTCATCTCTCAGCTTGGCAATAATGTCAAAAATCTGTTGAATGACGATAGGAGCTAACCCCAATGAGGGTTCATCCAGCAGTAGTAGCCTGGGTTTACTCATCAAAGCTCGTGCTATGGCCAGCATCTGCTGCTCACCACCAGACATAGTTCCTGCTCGCTGATGCAAACGTTCCTCAAGCCTTTGAAAAAGCTCAAGAACGTGGTTATAAATCTGCTGATAATCCTGTTCATCAGTGAAAAAGCCCCCCATACTCAAGTTCTCTTCGACTGTCAGCCGGGAGAAAACACGCCGACCTTCAGGTACCAGAGCGATACCGGAGCGCATGATATTCGCAGTATCTTCATGGGTGATATCCTGGCCATCATAAATAATCTGACCACTGCTCGCTCTTGGGTCGCCGCATAACGTCATCAACAATGAAGTTTTTCCTGCGCCATTGGCGCCAATCAACGTAACAATCTCACCCCGCTGAATCTCTACACTTATTGAATCCAGTGCCTGAACCTGCCCATAATAAGTAGAAACATTCTCAAGACTTAGCAGTGGCTTATCATTATTCATATTACTGCATTCCTGTTTATTCTTTTGGGTGTCGGTAAATTTTCCAGATACCACCACGAAATAGCACCTCTTTTTCCAACACTGCCCCTAACCGTTCTGCTAATTTGAGAGAAGGCTAGTTATCAGAGTGAATAAAGCTGATCAGAGATATCTCTGGCAGATACGCTCGCCCAATAGATTGAACCTTTCTGGCTGCTTCAGAAGCAAAGCCCTGCCCCCAATATTCAGAAGCCAAGGCCCACTTTACTTCCGGAGCAGGCCAGTCATTGGGATACCAGAAACCAACAGGACCCAGAAGCTGACCTGTGCTTTTCTTCAGCACGGCATAAGGACCATAACCTCTAACCTGCCAATGGCCAATCATACTGCACATGATTCGCCACGTTTCCCCCTCGGTAAAGGCTTTTCCAACGGTATAACGAGTCGCCTCAGCATCAGAATAATATTTATGAAGACCAAGCCAGTCTTCTTCCTGAAATTGACGAAGAAATAACCTTTCGGTTTCTAACTCCAGTGGAACCCTGTACTTCATAAAAAACAGACCCGGATTGGCGGCTTATTCAGGACTCCCCCAAATAAGCCTTGATTACTTCAGGGTGATTACGCACTTCTTCCGGAGTACCAGAAGCCAGTGGCCTTCCCTGATTAATAACATAGATTCTATCCGAGATTTCCATAACCAGTTTCATGTCATGTTCAATCAGCAGTACTGAAACACCATGATTTTTTCTCAGGTCTGAAATCAAATCATCCAGTTCACGGGTTTCATTAGGGTTCAGGCCTGCTGCTGGCTCATCCAACATCAGTAGCTGTGGGTCTGTTACCATACACCGGGCGATTTCCAAACGACGCTGCTGGCCGTAGGCCAGGTTACCCGCTTCGCGATTGGCGAACTCAGTCAAGCCAACCTTATCCAGCCAGTAAGACGCCAGATCCATCGCCTTAGCTTCGCTTTTCCGAAATGCCGGTGTTTTAAGCAATCCCGCCAGTAACCCTGTGTTCAAATGCCGGTGTTGAGCCACCAGCAGATTTTCCAGAACCGTCATTGCCTTGAACAGACGGACATTCTGAAAGGTTCGGACCACCCCTAGACGGGCAATTTTAAAACCCGGCAGTTTTTCTACTGCCTGATCCTTAAAAGTAATCTGTCCACCCGTTGGCTGATAGAACCCGGTCAAACAGTTAAAGACTGTCGTTTTCCCGGCACCATTGGGGCCAATCATGGAAACAATTTCTCCTTCGTGCACTTTAAGTGCCATCTGATCAACAGCCAGTAGACCACCAAAGCGCATACTGAGATCCGATGCTTCCAGCAAACACTGATTCATCTTGTAACTCCTGATCCAGATTAAACGCTTTCAGCCGCTGGCTGAGTTTTCATGGTGACATCATCTTGATCAGCCTGACGATCCCTGAGTGTCAAATGAGGACGCTTCATCGGCATAAGACCTTCAGGTCGCCATATCATCATTAACACCATCATCAGACCAAACATGAGCATTCGATACTCCTGAAACTCCCGGGCAAACTCAGGCAGTACAGTCATAATAATGGCAGCAAGAATAACCCCCATCTGAGACCCCATTCCTCCGAGCACAACTATTGCCAGAATGATGGCTGACTCAATGAAGGTAAACGATTCAGGACTTATGAATCCCTGGCGGGCCGCAAAAAATGTACCGGCAAAGCCCGCAAAAGCAGCACCAATGGTAAACGCAGATAACTTGATGGCGGTCGGGTTCAAACCAAGTGATCGGCAGGCAATATCATCTTCCCGAAGAGCTTCCCAGGCGCGTCCAATCGGCATTCTGAGTAGCCGGTTAATGATATAGAGCGTTACCAGCACCAACAGCAACGCCAGAATATAAAGGAAAATGACTTTATACCCGCTGCTGTAATCAATGCCGAAGAATTCATGGAACGGTATATTACCCTCTTCCTTTGCCCGACGAGTAAATTCCAGACCAAACAGCGTTGGCTTTGGAATCTGGCTGATACCATTGGGCCCACCAGTGATTGCAGTCCAGTTATTCAACAGAATGCGAATAATTTCCCCAAACCCCAGGGTAACAATAGCCAGGTAATCCCCCCGAAGTCTTAACACAGGGAAACCAAGAATAAAGCCAAAAAAAGCAGCCATGATGCCGCCAATAAGAAGACAACTCCAAAAATCGAGACCAAAATACTGGTTCAACAGCGCATAGCTATAGGCTCCAACGGCATAAAAGCCTACGTAACCCAGGTCCAATAAACCGGCGAGACCGACAACCACATTCAAACCCAGTCCGAGCATGACATAAATAAGTGCCAGCGTTGCCAGGTCAACCGCACCACGGGAAACAAAAAAAGGCCAGATCATCAGTCCTGCGACAGCAAAACTGATCAGCAGCCGCTTCAGAGGCTTATTCTTATCCAGTGATGGCAGCGGAAGATGAGGTAATGGGTTGTGTTTTTTTGCACCCTGCCAGAAAGCAGCAATCGAGTTTCGAAATAACTGAACCAGAAAAACCAGAACAGCCCCAGATAAGATCAGGTTCCAGCGTTCGCTGGCCGCAAAGTGAACGACCAGTTCCGTATTCTCAGTGGATAACTGAACACCCAGCATTAACACCGCTAACAACAGCAATACTCCTGTTGCCATAACGGCTGGAAACCAGCGCAGTGTGGTAGATGACTTATTATTCATACCTTTTCTACCTCCGGCTTGCCGAAGTTCCACTTATATACATGGTACAAATAGAAAAACATAATCCAATCCATGAAAAATCTCGTTTATTCTTATATTCGGTTCAGTACGCCTGAACAGTCGAAAGGTCATAGCCTGCAGCGTCAGTTGGAGTACGCTCAACATTACGCCGCTACGCATGGCCTAACCCTTGATGATTCTCTTTCTATGCGAGACGAGGGGCTATCAGCATATCACCAAACCAATATAAAAAAAGGGGCTCTTGGTGCATTTCTGAAAGCGGTAGAGGATGAACTTATCCCATCGGGCTCTGTTCTTATCGTTGAAGCCCTCTACAGATTGAGTCGCGCCGAACCAATCCAGAGTCAGGCGCTATTATCCCAGATCATCAACGCGGGAATAACGGTAGTCACTGCCAGCGATAACAAAGTCTATAACCGGGAGACTCTCAAAAGTAAGGTGATGTGTCAGAGCTGTTGATCTGATACACTCCTGTCTTTTTGAGTCATCTATGGCTGTAGTTCAAGTTGCCTGTATCCATTGTCAACAAACGTTCAATGTTGTTAAGAACGGGAAAGCTGAGACGGGTCACCAGCGGTATCGATGCAAGGACTGTAATAAGAGTTTCCAACTTGAGTATCGCTATAACGGCAATCTGCCTGGTACTCATGAGCAGATCA
>OODV01000102.1 GCA_900299555.1 uncultured Endozoicomonas sp. | reverse complement strand
CTAAATCGGTAACCCTTTTCTTTTTTTGAAAAGAAATGTCAGATTAAGTCTGAACTACTCCAAATAACTTAAAAGGTTGGGTACCAAAAACTTCGGGCTTCCTCCGGCAAATGCCGAAAACGGGCGTGTCGAACCCACCTTTTAACCAGCGGGCAGTCCGCCAGTCTGCAGCCAGACAACCCTGCACCACTCAACAAATGTCAGCGACTTCAATCGCTGAGGATAGACGCTGAATATCTCAGGGCGCTCATCGACAAGGTCCTCCCCCCTTATCGAAGAATATCCAGCCAGGAATTCAACACAGAATTCAGCAATTATTTGGCAATAGAATACCTGAGGCCTCTCCTTTAAGCCGGCATTCAAAGTATGCTACCGGGTTTTCCTTACACCTGAACCATCAGCGCCCAAACCTCATCTCACACCGGGCCATTCGGCTGCTGCCAGGCAGAACATTGCGGCCAGCAGTGATTACCTGAGGGATGATACTATTCCTGACGCGGTGATTCAGGAGAGCCTGAAAACACACCGAGAAGAAAAAAGAAAACGGATGGCTAATGCTCAGGATCTGCAGCTGCAGCAGGCATTGGCAGCCAGCCTCCAGTCCCTGAGAAACGAGCAGGCTATTACCCGCCAGAGATCGGTGGTTACACAATTGCTCGCAGGCTATGGTTACCACTTCCAAGATCTTTCCAGAGATGGCAACTGCTTCTACCGTGTTCTGGCAGCCCATTATCAGGAGCAGGTAACCGCAGATGTAATGAGAAAAGAAGTTGCATAAGAGGCCTATCGGTACATGAAGCAATTCTGCCGGGGAGAACAGCGTAACCCAGGCTATGATGATGACGTCTACCAGAGGCTGGTGGTACAGAGAGGCCTTGCGAAAATGTCCCGAAGCAGTGAGTACGGTTATATGACGGATATTATCTTTACCGCCCGAAAGTTACAGAGGCCGGTCATGGTGATTAATCGCCATGGTCAAGAGTGCTTCACCGTCGACAGTCAGGGCAAGGTTCTTCAATCGCTCAACACGCTGGCGGATGCTTCCAGACTGCCTCGTAACACCATCGTTATGGTATGGGATCAGACAACCGTGAATGCTCCCGGAAGCGGCCACTTTATGCTGGTAACACGATAACCCCCTGGGTCATGCTCTTGCCCTGGGGATAGAAAGCATCCTGAAAGGCAAAGTCAGCAGGGCACTGAATAACAAGGCTATCAATACACTATACCCCAGGTCATTCAATGAGAGCGGGATACCCGGCTTAAAGTTAGCCAGCACTTTCTGCAGTATCTTCCACTGTTTTGGTGAACCGATATACCAGGCCCGTTCAAAGTAGTTACCGTTGATTAATGTAGCCAGTGACTGTGTCAGCTCATCATACGTCTGCAACGTCCATTGCTTTTGCCGGGCATCGTCTTTGATCACGGGATTCGGGTTCTGTAGCAGGTCATTAACCATGGCGTACTCATCCGGATATTCATGTCTGGCCGCAGTAATCCGGAAACCTTCCACCTGATGTTTTGTCGCTTCGTAGTAACCACTCAGATACTGCACATAATGGTCAGACAACACGGGCACCTGCAACGCGATCAGCAGTATGCCGCCAAACAGTAGCTTATCCAGTAAGTTAACAATCAAGCTTGCTCCTGTTTATACATTGGATAATGATTCGCTCCATTTCTTTCATCTTATTATATTCACCCGCTGTAGCAAGGAACCGATGCAATGACGCGTCCTTTCTTTGCAGGCGCTATCAAGATAACACGTTATATGGAACTGAGAACTCAACAGCTTTTGCTACGCCCCTTCCAGAAGGCTGATGTTGAACCTCTATTCAACATTCAGCGGGATCATGAGGCAATGCAATTCACATTTAATGTGCAACATATTGAAGAATCTGAGTCTTATCTCACTACTCATGCTGAACAGAAGGATATTATCGGCTTTGCCCCCTGGACGGTTTGCCTGAAAGAAGACAAAACCGTGATTGGCTGGGGTGGTTTGATGGAAGACCCTTTCGACCCGGGCTACGGCCCTGAAGTTGCCTATTTTTTCAACAAAGGTTACTGGGGAAAAGCTTTGGGCACAGAACTGGTTAAAGCATCAATTCACTATGGCTTTCGACAGTTGAAACTTGATGTTATCGGGGCCTTTGCCCGTCCTGAGAATCAGGCATCTATTCGGGTTCTGGAAAAGTGTGGATTCAGTTATAAAAGCTACAACACCATCATTGAGCGAAACTACTATCAGATCACATCTGACACCATTCGCCCAAATTGATGCAATGGACCACAAAAGGGTAAAAATCATTCAATCTGCTACCTTTGTTCTTTCTACCGTTCAGGCTCTGTAAATCGAAAGAACAAAGGCCATATCCCAATGTCAGGACTTGCCCAATCCTTTTCAGGTAGCGTGCCTGAAAACTACGACAAGCTGATTTTTCCAAGATTTCTTCAGCCCTTCGCAGAAGAGATGGCCATTCGGCTGAAAAGAACTGTTCCAAGAGATATTCTTGAAACGGCAGCTGGCACTGGTGCCGGTTCACAGATCTTGCAGCAGAATCTGGAGTCAGGCTCGTTATATACAGTTTCAGATATCAGCGAGGATATGCTAAGCATGGCCCGGGAAAAGCTGGGTAGTACAACCGGGGTTCATTTTGATCTGGCGGATGCCTGCATCCTGCCTTACGAGAATGAGGCCTTTGATGCTGTGGTCAGCCTGTTCGGCTTGATGTATTTCGACGATAAACAAACTGCACTCAGGGAAGCCCACAGAGTTCTTAAACCCAGTGGCAAACTGCTGTTCAGTGTCTGGGACACACTTGAAAAGAACGCACTCAGTTTTCATTTTTATACTAAAGCTGCCCGCTACTTTGATGGCAATTTACCTCGATTTCACAAGCTTCCTCATAATTGTGCCAGCCTGGACTATCTAAAAACAGAGCTGGAAGAAGCTGGCTTTATGGGTATTCAGATTTCAGTCGTACAAAAAAAGATGGCTAACTGTTCAGCCAATGAAGCCGCTACAAGCATCATCACGGGGACACCGGTATTTTTCGAGTTTCAGGAAAAAGGCCTGAGTCACAGTCAGATAATCAAGGAGATGACTAAGGAGCTACAAGCCGTTTTTGGTGATGATCTCAGTGGCCTGACACGACAGGCTCTTTTCATTGAGGCAAGTAAGTACTGACACCGAATCAGGCAAAAGAGTGTTATCTGCTAACTCATATTTTTCACCGCAAAGACACACCACAAAAAATCCTTCTAGTGTCTCTGTACCTTTGTGGCTAAGAACAGCCTTGCCTCTCTGAAGAGTGTGTATTCAAACCGCCGCTTCTGCCTTTTCCTCCCTATTTCCGGAAACATGCTCAGACTGTTTCCGAGGGGCAGGCTTCCAGCTCCGTAACTGCTTAAGCATCTTCCAGCCACCCACCAGCCCCAAAACAGAACCGGCCGTCATCAACCCTGACATGGCTGCACCAACCACACCGGCGGTCATTACATCCTGCCCTGTCAGATAGAGGCCTGGAATATCCGTTTTGGGTTTCAGCCAGTCCTGGTTAAATCGATTGGGGTCGTGGCTTAGCCCGTAAATTTCTCCTTTCTTATAGAAACAGAAGAAGTCAGTGGAGAGTGGTGTGGAGAGCTCATAGTAATCAATCTTACCACGCAGCTGTGGTAGCTTTTCATAGAGCACTTCAAGCAGACGTTCAGAAAAGCCTTCTTTCAACGCATCATAATCCTCACCGCGTCTCCCCCAGGTTTCATCTTTCCACTGCTCAAACCATTCATATTTTGCTGGGGCCACAATTTCAATAGTGGCACGATTGGGGTAACGCTCATCCCAGCTGGCATCCTTAGCCGACGGGAACGAGATGTAAACAACCGGAAATGGTTGATTACTGTCTTTTAAAAAGACATCAACATTCTTTCCGTGGTGTTCATCCTGATAGATCCAGAAGTTGGTCTTGGGTAAATCGAGGTTTTCTGCCGTATCGGCAATACCGATATACATCCCCAGGTGGGTCATGGAAGGTGTTACCTGGTTCAGCTTATCCAGATACCCCGTCGTACTTGCTGTGGATGCAGGCAGCAAGCGACCAAACGTATTAAAGACACCCGCATTACTGATGACCCGCTGTGCGCGTATATCGGTGCCATCTTTCATTTTGACGCCCACTGCCTGACCATTCTCAATCAGAATTTCGGTAACTTCTGCATAGGTGAACAGCTCTCCACCACTGGCCTGAATCTGGGGGATCATGGTTTCGGCTATGCGTGAGGCTCCACCAACCGGGTAGTAACCACCAAACATGTAATGTCTGGCAATCAGGGCATGCACCATAAAGCTGGATTGCTCCGGTGGCAGACCATTATCCCCCCACTGCCCAGTGAGTACCGCAATCAATTTTTTATTGCTGGTCAGGCGACTGAGTACATCGATGGTAGGTTCATTAAAAAACGACGGCAGCTTGCCTTTTCCCACCAGGTGCATGGCTTTATTGAGCCAGCCCGGTAACAGCTTCTGTGCCGAAAAGGCGGGCATGGCATTAGACACTTCTTTGAGCAGATTAAGGTACTGATCAATGGCGTCAGTTTGATCCGGAAAGTATTGAACCATCTGTTTTCGGAAGGCATCTTTACCTCGGATCAGGTCATACTGATCATCCCCCAGATAAAACCGATCATAGTTATCAGCCATGGGTGACCACTGGAGCTCTCCATCGGTCAGGTAACCAAACAGCGCTCCTGCCATGGTCTTCGGGTTACCCACATCCCCAACATAGTGAACCCCCACATCCCACTCATAGCCATTGCGACTGTAACTGTGACTGAAGCCACCAGCGGTGTAATGCTGCTCAAGCACCAGCACTTTCTGCCCTGCCTTGGAAAGACAGACGGCAGCGGCCATACCACCAGGGCCTGAGCCAATCACAATCGTGTCATAAGGTCCTTCCAGCCGATTACTGCGATAACGGCGCCCAATTCGGATCGTACTGGGTTTCATCCAATCACCTTTTTTATTCTTATTATTCTATTTTGCTTAGCTGCTTTGGAGGCCAAGCCAATCAGGGAACAGTGTATGTTTTCACAACACAATGTGAAAGCAGTACGCAATATTGCGTCTTTATAAAGTGATATTTGCCCCAATTGATAGTCAAAACTGAATAATTAACGGGAAGTAAGATGTCTCAGTTACCCGAAAAAATGAGTGGCGTTGTTCTCACCGGGCATGGCGGACCTGAACAGCTGGAGTATCGGAACGACCTTCCCATGCCAGTACCAGGTGATAGAGAAGTACTGATCCAGGTTTATGCGGCAGGTGTCAACAATACCGATATCAATATCAGAACCGGCTGGTATTCCAAGTCCGGGGATCATGAAGAGGACGCAGGCTGGACTGGTGAAGCATTCCACTTTCCCAGAATACAGGGTGCCGATGTCTGTGGCGTGATCGTAGCTGTCGGTCCGGGCGTCAGTGCTGCCCGTATCGGCGAAAGAGTGTTAATTGAGCCCTGCCTGCGTGAGAAAGACGGTAAGGCATTGGCCAATCCCTGGTACTTTGGCGCCGAGTGTGATGGTGGGTTTGCAGAGTACACCACGGTCGCGTCCAGACACGCTTATAAGATTTCCAGCGCTTTAACGGCTGTTGAACTTGCCTCCTTTCCCTGCTCTTACTCGACTGCGGAAAACCTGTTGACCAAACCCAACGTTAAGGCTGGAGATACCGTTCTGGTGACCGGTGCATCCGGTGGTGTTGGCTCTGCAGCGGTTCAGCTGGCCAAAGCCCGAGGCGCCCATGTGATCGCCATTACCAGCCCGGAGAAATCCGAAGAACTTCTGAAGATTGGTGCCTCAAACACCATTTCACGCTCTGACAGTGTGATCGATGCCCTGGGCAGCAACAGTGTGGATGTGGTGATCGACCTGGTGGGAGGCAGTCAGTGGGGAGAGCTTCTTGAAGTATTGAAGCCCGGTGGCCGCTATTCAGTAGCCGGTGCTATTGCAGGCCCTCTTGTTGAGCTTGATCTGCGAACACTGTATTTAAAAAACTTAAGCTTCTTTGGCTGCACCGTACTTGAGCCTGAGGTTTTTGCCAATCTGGTTCACCGTATTGAAGCAGGTAATATCAAGCCGGTGGTCGCACATACTTTCCCGCTGGAGCACATTGCAGAGGCTCAGGAAGTGTTTCTTAAGAAGAAGCATACCGGGAAGATTGTGTTATCCGTTGCTAAGCCATAATTGAGTGTTCCTGAAAAGAAAGGCTCTGAAAATACTCCGAGCCTTTGCAGGGCAACTATATCAATACTCACTTTTAAAGGGGAAAAACCTCAAGATCAGGCTCTATAAATAACTGGCGGGCTTCACCCGAAGACAGCCGCTCTGATGAGTAATGTGTCATCATGATCTGACTGTCCAACAGAATGTCGTTTGCATTAATAAAAGCCTCTGCAGAATCAGCATCTTTTGTTTTTTTCATAAAATAATGAACTGCCAGTAGCCAGCCTCTGGTTAATGTCTCATGGTACTTATCGACCGGATTAATATTGTTGTGTTTCAATAACCGGGGAAGAACCTCGCGTAGCTGCCGATTTGCCTCATCCACATCACTTTCAGCCAGATAAATGTAAGCGAGCCTCACATGGGCAAGGTGATCAAACTCTGTAACCGGAATGGTGCATGCTTCAACAGAAGCTCTAAACCGCTGATCATCCTCTGAAATTTGATGACACATTCCTTACCTCTTTTCAAAAACTATTCAACCTGAAAACCTGTAAGAGTCATCATGCTCCCTGCACCTTTAGACGGGTCAATAGGCCTGAAATACGTTATTGGTTATATCGTTAAGTTACAGCTGAAACTTCTGAGCTTTCACGCCTCTGTTTAAACGGTTTGGCTTTGTTGTAAAAAATGGAGCAATAGGGAGTTGGGCGGTGTCGTAATCTCACGTTATGTCATCATGCGAGACATGGTAAAATAACGCTCTTATCACTTGCCTTTGAATAAAAACAAACAGGTTGTTACGTTGTCTGCATATCTTTCCGGTTTCTCTCTCAGCTTGTCATTAATTCTGGCCATTGGCTCCCAGAATGCCTTTGTTTTAAAACAGGGAATAAAGAAGCACTATGTGTTTCTGGTCTGTCTACTCTGTGCATTTTCTGACGCACTGCTGATCTCCCTTGGCGTTGCTGGCTTTGGTGTGGTAGTTGAACAGTTCCCGGAAATTGAGGTTTTTGCCCGCTATGGGGGCGCTGCTTTTCTTATTGTCTATGCCCTGTTGAGCTTTCGCTCTGCCTTTACGGAAACGCATGCCCTTGATGAGAATGCCAGTGTTCCACGATCCATATGGAAGACCATAGCAGTCTGTTTAGCTTTTACTTGGCTGAATCCGCATGTTTATCTGGATACCGTAATACTTTTGGGTTCCATATCAACCCAGTATGAAGGTCAGCAACTGGAGTTTACGCTGGGAGCCATCACCGCCTCCTTCACGTTTTTCTTCAGTCTTGGCTATGGTGCAAGACTGCTAAGCCCGCTGTTTCAAAACCCGAAGTCATGGAAATTTCTGGAATTCTTTGTGGGCCTGACCATGCTGACCATTGCCAGTTCACTGGTACTCACCTGAACGGTTTTTCTTCAACACATCGCTTGACCTGACTATAGCTTCATAGTTTATCTTGCCTGCCATTCAGAATGAGTCAGGCGCACATGAATGTATCGAATATCCGAACTGGCTGAACAGGTTGGCTTGTCCCGCGCCACGCTCATCTATTACGAGAAGATTGGTCTGATCAAAGGCAGGCGGCAGGCTAACGGCTACCGCATCTACAGTGATCGAGATGTTCAGCGGCTCCACCTGATCCAACAGTTACAGGCTGGCGGATTAACGCTGAAAGAGTGTCAGGCCTGCCTGAATGCCAAAGTTGAACGGCAAGTACTTCTCAACCGACTCCATCAGCTTGATGAAGAGATTGCCCAAAAGCAGCAGTCACGACAGTTACTGGCAGCCCTGATGGGTGAAGGTGAGCTTACTGAATGGCATGAGCAGGTCGATAAAATTGCACCTGACGCCCACCTGGATTGGTTAATAAAGAAGGGCTTTGATGAGAAAAATGCCCTGAGATTAAAGTGGTTATCAAAAGATATGAACAGTCATCAAGCGTATATGGCCGAATTCATGCGTGTTTTTGACACGCTGGACCGATGGGGGCCTGGCTCAGAAGCAGAAACCCTGAAAGCCCTGGCACAAGTACCTATTTCCCCAAAAGCGATTCTGGAACTGGGCTGTGGTAGAGGCATCGCCACAACAGTACTGGCTCAGAACTGCAATGCGCATATCACAGCCGTTGATAATGATGAACCGGCATTAACCCGCCTGATGGATCGAGCCAGAGCGACAGGTGTGGCCGAACGCATCACAACCTGTTGTGCCAGTATGACGGATCTGCCTTTTGAACCAGAGAGCTTTGACCTTATCTGGGCCGAGAGCAGCGCCTATGTAATGGGAGTCACCAATGCTCTGAAGCAGTGGCGCAACCTGCTGAAACAAGATGGGGTGCTGGTTATCAGTGACCTGGTCTGGCAAACCCAAACGCCAGATGAAGAGGTCAGGGTTTTCTGGGAAAAAGAGTACCCGGACCTGGTAACTGCAGAAGAACGTTTACAACAGGCAACGGCAGCAGGCTACCGGGTAATTGACAGCTCTGCCTTAAGTAAGCAGGCCTGGCAAGCTTACTACGAACCTCTTGAGATGCGGGTCAATGACTTGAAAGCCAAAATGGCTGACTCCACCGCATTGAGAGATATACAGACCGAGCTGAACATTTACCACAACTACCTTGGGCAGTATGGCTATCAAATGTTTGTGCTACAGCGCTCAGAAAAGATGTAATTGATTTGGAGGTATGGAAACGTGGAGTTTTCAGTTTATAACCCAGGCGAAATTGACGAGATCAGAAATCTATTTACCAGGACATTTATAGACTCAGAAAGCGAAGCGGAAGGAACCATGGTCGGTAACCTGGCCTATGAAGTGATGAATACAACGGACAACAATGACCTATTTGTTTTTGTTGCCCGGGATACTAGTCAACACCCAGGTGAGCAGGTTGCAGGCTGCATTATTTTTTCCCGACTAACCTTTGACAGTGGTATTGATACCTTTCTGCTGTCTCCAGTTGCTGTCAGCACTGATTACCAGGGCAAGGGTACTGGCCAAAAATTGATCAACTTTGGCCTCAGCACATTAAAAGACAATGGCACAGAGTTGGTATTCACTTATGGTGATCCCAACTATTATTCGCGCACAGGGTTTGTACCTGTCAGAGAAACCGTGATTAAAGCACCACTGCCACTGTCTCATCCGGAAGGTTGGTTAGGCCAGTCACTGGTCAGTAGGGAGATTGAGCCAATCGATAGCAAACCACAATGTGTCGAGGCAATGAATAAGCCCGAAATCTGGTAGATCTCCAGCAAAAAGAATACCAAGCATTGATATATGATAGGCCTCTGGCTCTTTATAAAACGTCTTTCAAGGCTATGTACTTTCATTATGGACAAAGTGGGAGTACATTGTTTTCCTGCTGAATTGATGTACATACCCAAATTACTGTAGGTATATTTTTTATCCACTCGAGAACTTATACCATTAAAATTCATCAGAAAGGCCTAATCAAAAACAGCGATTCCCGCTACGCACTTCTTAAAGCTGGATTCTAGAGGGTGTCCAATCAGGCACTTATTCAGGCCGTGAGATATCGAACTGAATTATCAGCCAGGAAACAAGCAAGTTCAGAACACAGATTAAACAGGGCTACCAATGTCTCAACTATGTGGTATCTACTACCAAATGCTTTAGGCTGACACTCCTGCCTTCGATTATCGCTGTAAAAAGATGGTTCTTTTTAATTTCATGTGGGTAAGCAGGCTTTGCTCACCTTGGTAAAGTCCAGCTTACCTGTCAGCAGATATACCATGATTTTGAAGGG
>OODV01000092.1 GCA_900299555.1 uncultured Endozoicomonas sp. | reverse complement strand
GTTCTACCCTGTGCAAACGCCAAAGGTCTTGCCCTTCACCTGGAGCTAATCTCTTTAGCGACTGAAGATGGGCATCATGCAGTGGTTCTTCTGGACAGGGCAGGATTCCATATGGCACAGGATCTCCCGAAGTTTGAAAATGTCAGCCTGCTCTGGTTGCCAGCATGCGCTCCAGAATTAAACAGTTCAGAAAGATTGTGGGAGTGGATGCGGGAGCATGATTTGGCCAATAAAGCATTTAGCGGTTACGAAGATATCGTGGATTGCTGCTGCGAGGCCTGGAACAATCTATGCGGCGAAGCTGGACGTCTATTCAGTTTATGCTCTCGCCAGTGGGCAGTTATACAGTAGTTAGAAAAGACAATTGGTATAATAAAGCAGAGAACCAACCAATCAAGTCAGAATGATCAATACCCGAGATATTGGCCTGTCCATTTGCCATCTGCACCCACAAAACCCTGAATCAACATATTATTCAGAGTGCCGGGAATTTCTCACAAGTGCAGCCATTGTTAGAGAAACTGACTTATTGTATTAATCCAGCATTAGCCATTCTTAGCCAAAAGTCGAACCTGAAAGGATGAGGAGGAGGCGGAAGCTGTTCCGCCTCAACATACTTAACGCTGTGGAGCAGGAAGCAGGTTAATCTCTACACGACGATTTTTTGCACGGCCATCGGTTGTTTTATTACTGGCAATAGGATCCATTGAACCACGCCCATAGGCACTGATGCGATCCCCCATAACACCCTGAAAGGCAATATAGTTGGCAACGCTATCAGCCCGTGCGAGAGACAGTGGAATATTGATTTTGTCCCCACCGGTACTGTCGGTATAACCAACCACTTGAATCAGGTTACGGTCGTACTCTTTAAATACTTTCGCAACAGAGCCAAGCACTGGATAAAAAGCAGACTTGATATCTGACTTGCTGGAATCGAAAGTGATATTGGAAGGCATAATCAATTTCAGCTCATCGCCTTGACGATAGACCTGAACGCCTGTGCCCTCAAGCTCGGCTCTCAATACGCTTTCCTGCCGATCCAGGTAATGGCCATAACCAGCTCCGGCAGCACCACCAATAATGGCACCTTTAAGAGCACCATCACCACCATCAGCAATAGCACCAATGGCCGCACCGGCCAGAATACCACCTAAACCATATTTAGTAGATTTACTGGCTTGCTGTTCACCAGTGTAAGGGTTGGTAGTCTGACAACCAGTCAACAAGGCACCCATCAACAGGGCTGCGACGGCAAATAACTTTTTCAATTGCATAATGATCTTCCTTAGCAAATCAGCTTAGAACTTTCTATCAGCTCAAGGCTGCTTAGCCGCGAATAATACTATTTTCCCGGATTTCTTCACCAATTGTTGTATCAGGCCCATGACCGGTAACCACAACGGCTTCTTCATCCAGAGTATAGAGCCTTTGTTTGATCGAACGTTCAATGGCTTTGTAATCGCCCCCCCATAAGTCTGTTCGCCCAATGGATCGACGGAACAGGGTATCTCCGGCAATCAGAAGCTTGGGTTGTTCAAACCAGAAGCACATGGAGCCGGGAGTATGCCCTGGGGTGTGCATCGCCACACCTTGACAGCACGGCAACTCTTCATCATCTTTCAACCAGTAATCAGGATCAGGTACCGGACGATAGGGAACCCCGAACATACGGCACTGCATTTCAAGGTTATCCCAGAGGAACTTATCGCCCTCATGGAGATAAATAGAGGCTCCAGTCTGCTTTTTGATATCGCCACTTGCGAGGAAATGATCTAGGTGAGCATGGGTATGAATAAGCGCTACAACCTGTAAATCAAGTTCCCTCAGCTTTGCCATAATAATCTCTGGATCACCACCTGGATCCACAACAAATGCCTTACGGGTAACAGGATCACCAATAATTGTGCAGTTGCACTGCAGGGGCCCAACAGGGAAAGTCTGCCGAATAAAGGCTTTTTGGTTTGTCATTTGACCTTCGCAGTAGTTTTACATGTCCGGCGAAGATTCTAATATTATTTTCCTGTTGGGTCTTTCCCTTTTACTGACTAATAAAAGCAACGGCAGAGTTCTTCCAGGCTTGCGATCACTTGGATTCGGACACTGCTTTCGAGCCCTGACTATTCATAACCGTTTCTATTTGGGCATAAGGAATAATCCGGTAACCTGCCGTTTCAAGCCTCTCATCACCAAAACCGAAAAATTTCTGAGCCAGCAGTAGCGGACCACCATGACTGACAACCAGAACATATTGTTGCCTGAGTTCGCAGTTTTTATCGTTAACTATAGATTGAATGAGCGACTCCATCCTTTTGCCAATCTCGGAGCGGGATTCTCCGCCAAAGCGCTCAGGATGTTCAGGAAACCAGAAGTCGGGATCTTTATATTGCCCATACTTCTGGCCATCTCGCTCTCCTGCATTAGCTTCAATTGCCCTTGAATCGATCTCTCTCTGGAAGCGCGCTACCTGCAATTTACCCATAACAATATCAGCGGTCTCAACCGTTCTGGGTAACGGTGAGACAATCACTTTACAGATATTGTCACCATTAACGCCACTCTCGATTAACCTGTCTGATGTTTCCCTTACCTGTTCCCGGCCAAACTCCGTGAGCTTAACCGCCTTATATCCAGGATTTTCCGGATTGCTGCTATAAATCTTTTCAATGTTGTGCTCCCCCTCACCATGACGGAGGAGAATAATACCTCCATTAGACTCTTTTTTTTCCGGTCCAACGGCCAACGTTTCCATATTCTTTCCTGCGCCGATTGTTATCGTTGTTAATAATGCGAAATAATAAAGTGCTTTTTTGATAACAGAATTCATTTCTTCACACTAGCCAAAACCATTGGTTTAGTAACCTGCGTAAAAAGGCCTCCCTGCCTCAGATAAGTCAGCCTCCCTTTCCGAAACGTCTCTCCGGGTGCCAGAGGCATACTGGTACTGACCAAGTCAGGGACAATCACCAAAAGCTCTTTCTGACCAGGATAAGGAAAGTTCCACTCCTGAACATATTCGTCAGCATCATCCGTATCTTCCGAGGGAAATTCGTCAGAAATCAGGGAACATTGATAAGCCCACTCTTTTTTGGTCGGTTTGGCCCTTGACTCAGGTATAGGCAGTGAAAAGCGGGTTCGTCTCAACACATTACTACTCCTCGTTAATTCAGCAGACGTCACTTTTTAGAATCATTAGTGTGCAACCGCACAGGCCTTTGAGGTAGGTAGTGTAGTCAAAAAAAAACTGGTCAGAAGTTCCAAAAAAGCACAACAAAGCTTCAAAAATTCCAAGCAGGGTATATTGCATCAATTGATATAACCAGAAGGGTAAATTAGCGCTTCCACTTTGGTTTTATAGAAAAAAGCCTAGGCAATAATGAACCTATGGCACCCAATAGTGCCTAAGCAAATATCAAAACAAAATAATAGCCAGTAAAAACCATGTCTATTCTCATACTTCAATCCAATAGATAGATCTTATAAGCCTATGTGCGCAAATAGTAAAGACAAGGGAAAACAACCCGTCATAAATGGCACCATGATTCTGCTCATAGCCGGATTACTGGGTATTTTAACCGGATGGCTTGACCTGAACGAACTGAATCAGGCCAGCCAGGTGGTTTCAGAACTCTTTATTCGGATGCTGAAACTTATCAGCCTCCCAATCATTTTCTTTGCACTGGTTTCGACACTCTCTGGTATGGGGGAGGCCTCAGATGTAAAGCGTCTTGGCGGGCAGGTCCTGAAATACACAGTCATCACCACGCTACTGGCCGCAACAGTTGCTTTGGCGTTGTATCTGCTTATCGCCCCCGCTGGGAGCATTAACACGCTGACAGCCACCCCTGGACCTTCAGAGCCTTCTGCCAGCTATTGGTCATACCTGGTCGGAGTAATTCCTTCCAGCTTTGTAGAACCGTTTTATACCCATAATGTCATGGGTGTTTTATTTCTTGCCCTGCTCCTCAGCGCAGCCACCATATCCCTGGAAAACAAACACAAGACTGTACTGCACTCATTCTTCGACAGCATGTTCGCTGCGATCATGAAAATGACCGGATTAATTCTCAAACTGATGCCGCTGGCTGTCTGGGCATTCGTTAATTTGTTTATCCATGATCTGCAGAACCAGAAAATCCTTCAGGATCTTGCGCTTTATCTGTTGTGTGTGCTGCTGGCCAATATTATTCAGGCAGGTCTTATTCTTCCTATGTTCCTGAAGTTTAAAGGGCTTTCGCCCTGGCAAACCATGAAAGCCATGTGGCCGGCCCTGACGGTGGCATTCTTTGCCAAATCATCTGCGGCGGCCCTGCCCTATGCAGTGGAAAGTGCCGAGAAAAGTCTAAGGGTTCAGAGCAAAGTCGCCCGTTTTAGCCTGCCACTTTGCATCACCATCAATATGAATGCCTGTGCTGCCTTTATATTAATTACGGTACTGTTTGTTTCCCAGAGCAACGGGATTACGTTTTCCCCTCTGGAACTGTTCTCATGGATACTGATTGCCAGCATCGCAGCCATTGGTAATGCCGGTGTCCCCATGGGCTGCTATATGCTATCCAGTGCTTTCCTGGCCGCAATGGGTGTACCACTTCAACTGCTGGTTATTATTCTGCCGTTTTATGCATTGATTGATATGCTTGAGAGCGCCATTAATGTCTGGTCAGACTCCTGCGTCACAGCAATGGTTAACGCTGACCTGCAGCCAGATATGATATCAGGAGGGGAGGAATCTGATCGTCACAATGAGAAGATCACCCAGGTGGATCATCATTGATGGGTGATCCACCTGGCATCGTTTAGCCAGAAACTAGCCTTTAAGCTGATTTACCCAGTGCAATAATTCAGAGGTCGCATAAACGGCCTCTACCCCTTTATTCATATGGTTATCCCCTGAGCGTTTTTGAGCATCTTCAACACTGTCAACACCAATGACTTCATTAATCACAGGCTTGCCAAAACGCTCGGTGACATCCATGAAACCTTCGAACACACCGTGCAGAACCATTTCATCATGACTGGTAATGCCCTTCAGCACGACACCAAACGCCAGAATTGCATCAAGCTCCGGGTCTCCCTCAAATAAAAGTCTTGCAGCAAAGGGCAGCTCCAGAGAACCGGGAACCTTATGGATAGAAATGTTTTGCGGCTTAACATCCAGCGCCAGAAGTTCCTTTTGAGCCCGGTTGATCATGGCATCAACACAGTCACTGTGCCAGCTGCTGCCAATAATAGCCAGACGTGCATGGGGAATCTTATGAAACTGCTCAGGGGTTTTGGGAAGGCCTGCACCCATTAGAGATACTCCTTTAATTAACAATAATAGTTTTGAAGATGAAAAGTAGCTGGCTACCGGACTTCCAGCAAACCAGAATCACTTTTTACGAAAAAATTCTGATATCTCAGGCTATTCAGCCCTTTTCATAGTTCGGAGTGAACGGGACGTTCCACTCCTCTCATGGCTGTTCAGGTTCTGTTAACCCGATGAAGCACCCGGCAGATGCTGTTACAAAGAACTTGCAGTTCCTCATTGGAAATCACATAGGGCGGCATCACATAAACCAACTTGCCAAAAGGCCGCACCCAAACCCCTTCTTCAACAAACAGAGGTTGAATTTCCGACATTACAACGGGCTCTTTCAGTTCCACAACGCCAATACCTCCCAACACTCTGACATTGGCAACAGAGGGCATTTCGGAACAGGGCATCAAGCCATCCCACAGTGTTTTTTCAATCATGGTCAGCTGGGCTTGCCAGTTACCTCTGGACAAAATTTCCAGACTGGCATTACCTGCAGCACAGGCCAGTGGATTGGCCATAAAGGTAGGACCGTGCATAAAAGGGCCATGCTCAGAAATGGTTCGGCTGATCTGTTCAGAGCACAGGGTGGCGGCCATGGTCATATATCCGCCGGTCAGAGCTTTTCCTACACACATAATATCGGGGACAATACCTGCGTGTTCGCAGGCGAAAAGCTTACCCGTTCGGCCAAAGCCAGTCGCGATTTCATCATGTATCAGCAGGACCTCATACTCATCACATAACTGTCGCAGGCGCACCAGATATTCCGGAGAGTAGAAATACATTCCCCCGGCCCCCTGAACGACTGGCTCAATAATGATACCTGCCAGCTGGTTGCCCTGCCGGTCCAGTAACTGTTGAATATCGGCGATGTGCTGTTCTTCAAAGGCTTCGCCAAAACGGCACTCGGGGCGAGGTACGAAATAGTGCTGGGGCAGAATACCGGTAAACCAGTGATGCATTCCACCATCAGGGTCACAAACGGACATCCCGCCGGTTGTATCACCGTAATACCCGCCTCGGACAGTAAGCATCTTGTTTTTTTCAGGGTGGTCACGGGAAATCCAATACTGCATGGCCATTTTAATCGCTACTTCAACAGCCACAGAGCCTGAGTCAGAGAAGAAAACGGTATGTACTGGCTCCGGCGTCATGGCCACCAGCTTTTTAGCCAGGTCAATAGCAGGTTTATGGGTCAGGCCACCAAACATCACGTGGGAAAAATCATCAATCTGCCGCTTTAATGCCGCATTCATTTCCGGGTGATTATAACCATGGACCATACACCACCAGGAAGACATGCCATCAATAACGCGACGCCCATCGTTAAGGTGCAAATAAACACCCTCGGCCCCAACCACAGGGAACATATCAACCCGATTGATGGTCGTACTGTATGGGTGCCAGATATGCCTGGCATCAAAGATCAGCTCTTCCGAGGTTATAAGCGGGCCCAAGCCTGACTCCTTTACACATGATGTGGGGCTGTCGCAAAAGGGCTTCACTTGCCAGTACGGCGTTTAAAAATAGCTAAAAATGCTCATTTACTACCTGTAAGCTGCATTTTTTCACCATTTTTTGCCTTGTTTGCACTCGCTACCTTTTTCGACAGCCTCAATTGTTTGATCTCTCCCGAGGGGGAAAAGATAATCTTGGCGCCACCTGGGAGCAAGCAGAAACACTTATTTTTGATGCTTTTAATGCACAGACAACCCCCTTTAAAGTGGATAATTTGAATTGTTCGTCCCAAAATCAGATAACCTTCACCCTTCAGTTGTACTGTTTATTACCTTGCGAAGAGGAAAGTAACAGAAACTGCTGATTCGATACGATGGAAGTAATATGCAGGCTTTGTTCGTCAACCAGCTTTCTACTCTGGATTTCAGCTTCCTCTGCCCTGAGCGGGGAATAGTGGGTGAAACCTGGCTTGTTGATGTCACTCTTTGGGGCGAGCTCGATGAACAGGGCATGGTGTTTGACTTCAGCCATGTAAAAAAGCAGATAAAAGCGTCACTGGATACCTTATCGGATCATCGCCTTCTGGTTCCCCTTCTGGCTGAAGAAGCCACCATCACTCACGAAAAGAAACAACTAACGGTTCGCTTTGAAACCGCTGAGGGACCAATAACCTGCTCGGCACCTTCACAGGCCATACTTCTGGTCGATGCAGCAGCAATCACTCCGGAACTGCTCAGACCTTTTCTGGAAGAAGCCGTGATTAAGGAGCTTCCGGACAATGTTACGAAAGTCGATCTCCGGTTATACCCCGAAGAGATTGGCGGGGCTTACTACCATTACAGCCATGGGTTGAAAAAACATGATGGCGACTGCCAGCGAATAGCCCACGGCCATCGTTCTCAAATTCGGGTATTTGTTGATGAACAGCGTGATCAGGTTCTGGAAGCCTTGTGGGCAAAGCAATGGCGAGATATTTATATCGCCACAAGGGAAGACCTACGGGAAATATTCACAGAAAAAAGTGTGGAGTATTATCGATTCAGTTACACCGCAAACCAGGGATACTTTGAAATCAGCCTGCCTGGCAAATGCTGCTATCTGATCGATACGGACTCCACGGTCGAATTACTTGCCAGCCATATAGCCCAAAGCCTCTCAACACAAAAAACCGGAAAAACAATTCGTGTCGTCGCTTTTGAAGGCCTGAACAAGGGTGCCATTGCTACGCACTCAGAGCCTTCAGCGGGTTAAGAGCCTTTAGCGAGCGTATAGCTTTTGACAAATAAAGAGCAGTAGAAACATTCTTTAGTCTAATGCTTTTAGAGCGATTCCAGACCTTTTCATGGAAATAATACGCCACAGTATTCACAGCAGGCTCGACCATCGCCAGTGCACCGCCAATCATTACATCACCAGTCATCAGGTAACCCACTGAAAAAGCAACACAAAAGTGTACCACTGCAAAAGAAACTGTCTTAGCCATATTATCCTCCGGTATTCATAATCGTTGTTGGCCTTATTATATGAGAATGATTATCAATTAATAAAATAGAATAACCGATACACCTTGATAGAAAAAAGCTATCAACAATCAGCTAGTCTTTAGGTAATGGCCAAAAAGGAGAACGTGCTATGTCGTCATCACTGACGGAACAGATCAATAATCGCCCCGCCCAACCAGACCCTCTTATAGACCCGGAGATTGGTTCCTCAGTTCAGGCCGTTGCAGAGGATAAAGCAGAAACCAGCTTTACCAATACACTGACTGAGCTGCCTAAAATGCTTGAGATGGATTTCAACAAGGTAGAAAACCTTCTGGCCAACCTGGCCGCTACCAATCCATTTCGTCCAGATATGGCCCTGGGAAAACAGCCGGAAGTCGCAGCCATTGATGCCAGCGCTAATGTTCAATCAGCTCCTGTTGCCCCCGTGGGCGCTGCAGTGGATGCAAGTCATGTCAGCAAACTGAGGCAGGTCAATGCCGCTTTAGCAGAGTACGACGTAAGACTTCAGCAGGTATTCGATGAAATGGCGCTTTCGCGATCTGGTAGAAAGCCAGACCCTCGTGGTATAGGGATAGAGTATGAGCGTTTGATGACATTTGTCCGGCAGACGGAATACCATTTAACCCAAACCATCAAACTAATCCCGGAAACGCTCCCAGAGAATACAGGCCAGCCAATTGCTCAGTTAATGCCTGAATTCACCCAAAGTCTGGTTCGTTATGACAGCGAATTCCAGCAGATTTTCGGTGTTATTCAGCATGAGCTTAAGCAGGCTGAGATCGCCAGAAAAAGCCTTCACTGATAAGCACAAGCCACTCCTGCAAAGGAGTGGTCTTCGGATATCCACACATCCCTCCTCATTGTTAAATCTGCTCTTCTGCAACACTCATCACTTATAAAAGCAGTGACAGACCACAATATGAACAAAGTTGATGTTTTAAGCCGGTTGTCTGCAGAAATGAAGGAAGCCCTGAACTTCTCACCACAAATAGCAGAGCAGGAAACATTCAGTGATCCTCTGCAACAGATGCGCAGTGATTATGAAAATAGACGGGCATTCTGGAATGAGGCGGACCAGATATGCACAACACCAGGGAGCTGGACGTAGCCTTCAAAGATAACAAGGTAAAAGCAAGACTTTATTATCCAACCTCAATCACCGGCACTTTTATATATTCATGGAGGAGGCTTTATTGTCGGAAGCATCAACACCCATGATCGAATCATGCGCATTCTGTGCCAAAAAGTCTGGAGCAGTTGTGATTGGTATTGATTATACCCTGTCACCAGAAGCTAAATACCCACAGGCCATTGAAGAGTGTGTGGCAGTGAGTCAGTTTTTCCTGCAGCATGGTCCGGACTATGGTATCGATTCCCAAAATATGGGTTATGCCGGAGATTCAGCCGGCGCCTACCTGTCATTGGCCAGTTATCTCTGGCAACGTGATACAAAAATGGACACCGGATATATCAAAGGCATGCTCCTTTATACGGCCTGTATAGCCTTAAAGACTCCGGCTCCCGGTGTTTATATCGTGGCGAATGGGATGGTTTGACCGAAGCTGACCTGAATTACTATCAGGAGATGTATCTGAAACGTGATGAAGACATAAACGCTGTCTACCATTGTCTGTTCAACAACGACCTGTCCCAGAATATTCCTCCCTGCTTTATCGCCTCCAGTGAGTTTGATCCTCTTCTGGATGACAGTGAAGCTCTCTACAAAATACTCGATCACCACAGTATTTCTTGTGAATATAAAATGTACCCAGGCAAGCTTCATGCCTTCCTTCATTATCCCAAAGTAATGAAAGCAGCCAATCAAGCTTTGGCTAATGGCACTCGTTTTTTCTCAACTGCCTGAGTATTCGGAGTAGAAAGGTTACATTCGAGACGACATGAGAGGTTAATGCTTTCAAACTGCGGCGCTGATGATCGTTAAACAGCGCCCAAATCAACTGATGGGCAATAATGATTACCCATCCTTTATCTTCTTAACTGGACAGACCTGCCGCTTCCGGCTGATACAATATTTCAAGCACCTGCAGGCGCGTTTTCTGTCCATCGGCCATTTCCCAGTCGATAGTGTCATCGCAACTGAGCCCTAACAAAGCTGCACCGGCGGGATTCAGGATTGAAACCGCCTCATCATCATTACCAATGTTACTGTCTGGAAAAACCAACCGGCAGGTATATTCATAGTGTGTCTTCAAATCACGGAATCGAACTCGGCTGTTGATGGTCACGACATCAGCCGGGCATTCACTGCCATCCACCAGCGTGGCACGATCCAGTTCATCCAGCAGCAGCTCGGCCACTGGCAGCCGGTCGATCTCAGGCTGCTCCAGCAGCAGCTCAAGCTTTCTTGCGTCTTCCCGGTTAATAATCAGTCTTGATTGAGTCATTGCGATCTCCTGATACTCAACGACAACAGAAAATACGCCCACCCCCTGAAAGAGGCAGGCGCTTGCAATCATTACGTTTTTTGGTGCCCAAGAAGCGGGCGGAAAAGAAGCATCATAGTAACATAAAGCATTGCCATAGGCTGCAGCACTCGGGGAACTCCATCCTGATTTTTCCAATAGATGCTTACGTTTGCTGCGCTTCCTCCAACCGTTCAATCTCGGCAGGCAGCTAATTCATTTCGCCTTCCTCGCTCAGGTGGTCTGCTGTGTTATAACTCTGGCATCGCGGCTAGAAGAGAATATGCTCTGGTATTCTGATACGAGAAAAAGGTTAAGTTATGTAAATATTCAGGTAAGCTATGCCCAATCACGGCTTAAAAGTACTTTAGTACCATTATAAAAAGAGCCCATTTTTAATAATAAAGATCACGGCTCAAAGGACTGCTCAAATGCTTTGTGGAAACCTTTTGGAAAAAAGGGTTTTGCTCCCTATTTTCGTCATTATTCTGCACTCTCTCTCCGCGAATGCTGAAGACAAGCCTCCCGTGGCAGTGCAAATTCAACCCGTTAGCTACCAGAACTATGCCCAGCCTATTCAGGCCAGTGGAATATTGTCGTACAAATCTCAACAGACACTTTCTTTTAAAACATCGGGTCCCGTTGAAAATATTCAGGTCGAAGCTGGAGATCAGGTGACTAAAGGACAGCTTTTAGCCCGGCTTGCCCTGGATGAAATTGATGCTCAGGTCGATGAAGCAACAGCCCGGTTATCTCTGGCCAGGAAGAATCTGAAACGTTATCAGCAACTCCATAAAAACAATGTTCTGTCCCTGGAAAAGCTCCAATCCGCTGAAACAGAGCTAACCATTGCTGAAAGCAAACTGCGTATTGCCAGATTCAATCAAGCTTACTCCAGCATTCATGCCTCAGCCTCTGGTCTTGTACTGCAACGTCACGTAGAGCCCAATGAATTGGTATCCCCTTACCAACCCATTCTGGTGGTTGCTGATGAAAGCAAAGGCTGGGTTATCCGTAGCAGTGTTACTGATCAGGACATTGTTCGAATGGCGCTTGGGAACAAAGCCACTATTCGCTTTGACGCCCTGCCAAACCAGACATTTGAAGGGACAGTAACCCAGATGACACCGCTGGCATCCGGAAAAGGTACCTTTGAGATTGAAATTAGCCTTCCGGTTTTCAGCCCACTACTGCGCTCTGGCTTTGTTGGACAAATCGAGATCCTGCCATCCAAAGGGAGAAAGGTCGCCCTGGTTCCAGTCAGTGCAATCATTCAGAGTGAGGTCAACGATCTTCAGCAAACAGCCAAAGTACTTATTCTCAATCAACAACAGTTGACGGCTGAACTGCGCAACGTTTCACTGGCCTACCTGGATGGCGGCATGGCGGCAATTACCGATGGCATCGCTCAGGATGAGCCACTCATTACCACTGGAGCCGGTCTGCTGAGAGATGGCGAAAAAGTCAATGTCATCGACAGCAACACATTAGCAGTCAAAAACTCATCGATACTTCACAAAGAACCAAAAGAACAGCAGGAGCGGTAACATCATGAAGCTACCTGCCATTGCCATTGCCCATCACCGTTTTACCCTGGTGATTATTTTACTCATGGTCGCTCTTGGTGTCGTATCCCTCAATTCCATGCCCCGCTCGGAAGATCCACAGTTCAAATTCCCCGCTGCCATGGTGCGCGTGGTATACCCGGGAACCAGTCCTCTGGATATGGAGAAATTAATTGTTGATCCTGTGGAAGAAGCGATTAATGAACTGGATGATATAAAAGTTCTTAAATCAAATATTGAGGATGGTCTGGCCGTTATCCAGGTGGAGTTTCTGTACGGCACCGATCCTCAGGATAAATACGACGATGTCGTTGCAGAAGTCTCACGGATCAGGGACTCTCTGCCAGACGACATTGCAGTACTTACCATTGACCGAATATCCCCTATTGATGTCAATGTTCTTCAAGTCGCAATGACAACGGATAACCATGACTATCTGACGCTTAAGAACCTTGCAGAGAAGCTGGAAAAGCGCTTTGAAAGAGTGCCTGGCGTTAAACGAGCGACGGTTGAAGCGCTTCCCGAACAACAAATACACATCAAAGCCAACCTGATCAAAATGAAGGAACTCGGTATTGGCCTTGAAGACCTGGTTCAGGCAATACAGCGCTCAGGTACCAACCTGCCTGGTGGGCATGTGCTCGCGGGTGAGCGCCGATTTACGGTCCGAACCAGCGGTGATTTCAAGACACTTGACCAGATCAAAAGAACCGCTGTTTACTACCGCCCCGGCAATATTATCTATGTTGAAGATATTGCAGAGATTGAGTTAACCAGTGCGCTTCCTACTTATGAAGCACGGTATAACGACAAACGAGCCATCTTCATCAGTGTGGTTCAGCGTGAAGGCAGTAATATTTTCGACGTCATGTCAGGCCTGAATGAAGCGCTGGGTAAATTCCGTGAAGTACTTCCTAATGGTATTGAGGTACTGCTGGCCCATGATCAAGCAGAGTCAGTTGATGAGCGAGTATCACAATTCTTCGACAGCCTGCTACAGGGCCTGGTACTGGTTGGCCTGCTGACACTGGTGCTACTGGGTTTACGGTCTGCCATTGTCGTTATTCTGGCGATCCCTATTTCGGTGCTGATAGGCCTTGCCTGGCTGGATCTCGCGGGTTTTGGTTTGCAGCAAATGTCCATTGCCGGACTGGTCATTGCCCTTGGTCTTCTGGTGGATAACGCCATCGTTGTTACTGAGAACGTCAGCCGTTTTCTCAGAGAGGGGTACAGTCCCCGAGAAGCTGCCGCGAAAGGAGCCAGCCAGGTTGGCTGGGCCGTCGCCAGCGGCACACTGACGACCGTATTGGCATTTGTCCCTATTCTGGGCCTGCAAACAGGCGCAGGTATATTCCTCCGTTCGATGCCCGTAACCGTCATTCTGACGCTGATTGCCTCCCTGTTGGTTGCGCTGATGCTGACGCCACTGCTGGCCAGCCTTTTCTTAAAAAGCCAAACAGGCCAGAAGACCAAAGATCCTGTGATGCTGCGGGTAGTCCAATCATTTGCCCACAAAGGTTATCGGACAACACTTGTCTACGCCCTGAGGCACCCCTGGCAGGTTCTTACTATTGCGATTATGGTACTGGCGGGCTCTATTGTATTGGCTGGTCAGCTAGGTGTCAGCATGTTCCCAAAGGCCGAAAAGCCTATGATTCTGGTCAATATTGAGCTGCCTGAAGGCTCAAGCTTTGACCAGACCCGGAACATGTCGATAAAGGTTGAAGAAATTCTCAAACCTTACCCATTGGTCCGCTCCATTGCTACCAATGTTGGCAAAGATAACCCGCGCATCTACTACAACATCTTTCCTAAACGACAAGTGCCTAATTATGCACAGCTTGTGGTGAGACTTCATACTGGCAAGCTCAAAGAGGTAGAACCGTTTGTTGATGAACTGAGAGTTCAGTTTGCCCAAATCCCCGGAGCTCGAATTACTGTTAAGGAACTACTGCAGGGCCCACCTTATGAAGCCCCCGTATCCATTCGGGTTGTTGGGGGTGACCTGAATAAGGTGTTGCTGGCCTCAAGAGAGGTCGAAATGATTATGATGGATACCCCCGGAACGGTGAATGTTGATAACCCAATCGACAAACCGAAGATTGATCTTCACGTCAATATAAACCGGGAAAAGGCCGCTATGTACGGTGTGACCATTCAATCCATTGATGAAGTTATCCGAGCCAGTCTGGTGGGTATGACTGTCAGTCAGTTCCGTGATGAAGGCGGTGAGGATTACCCGATTATTGTCCGCTATCAAGGCCGTGAATCCGCAGCCTATAAGGGAGTGGAGGAATATCGACCCAGAATAGAAGACTTCAACCCTATGGTTGTGAAGTCAGCTTCAGGACAACTGATCCCTATCCGACAACTGGTTACCCTGGAGATGAAAAGTGCACTTCCCCGTTTCCAGCACCATATGACTGAACGAATGACCAGGGTAACCGCTGACCTGAAAGGTGGCTACCAGGCTGATCCGGTAACCAATGCCATTGTGGAAAAGCTGGAGCAATACGACTGGCCAGAAGGCATCAGCTATCAGGTCGGTGGTGAGCAGGAACAAAGAAAAGAATCCTTTGCAGGAATGACCAAAGTGTTGTTAATTGCCATGCTCGGTATCTTTGCCGTTCTGGTGCTGCAGTTTAACTCCTTCTCTCAACCCGCAGTGGTCTTTACTGCCATTCCTTTTGCGGTAACCGGTATGATTCTGGCCCTCTGGCTGGCGGGTTACACATTCTCGTTCACCGCCTTTATTGGTCTGACCTCACTGGTGGGTATTGTGGTCAATAACTCCATCATTCTCGTGGATTATGCAAATCTGCTTCGTAGCGGCGGACAGAGCCTGAAAGAAGCCATTATTGAGTCTGGACAAACCCGGATGCTGCCAATCCTGCTCACAACCATGACGACCATTGGTGGGCTTCTGCCTTTAACACTGTCTAACTCGGTCATGTGGTCTCCAATGGGATGGACCATTATTGGTGGACTGCTGGTTTCTACCATTCTGACTCTGGTGGTAGTCCCTGTGCTCTACTACTTATTCAGCAAAAGAGAACAGGAAAGCGTATAAGAACGTAAATAGTCACGTACAAACCCCTGAAGCTTGTGTAGAATTATTCTTATAAGTGATAAAAAAGCAGGCAGCAGCCATAAAGGTGGCTCGCCCACCAACAAAGAGGTAACAGCATGTCAGAGCACCCCGTTAATCGCTCGACTTTTGATCAGGTCATGGTTCCTAATTATGCGCCCCAGGCCATGGTGCCAGTGCGAGGCGAGGGGTCGCGAGTATGGGACCAGCAAGGTAAGGAGTATCTGGACTTTGCCGGTGGAATTGCTGTTAATGCCCTTGGGCACTGCCATCCTGCCCTGATTAGTGCACTGAAAAAGCAAAGCGATGCACTTTGGCATCTGAGTAATATTTATACCAATGAACCAGCCCTCGAACTGGCTCAGGAACTCACTAATAATACGTTCGCAGAAAAAGTCTTTTTCTGTAATTCCGGTGGGGAGGCGAATGAAGCCGCCTTTAAACTGGCCAGAAAATACGCCTATGATAACTTTGGTCCCGAGAAAAATGAGATTGTCTCTTTCTATCAATCTTTCCATGGAAGAACGCTCTTTACCGTTACTGTTGGAGGCCAGAAAAAATACTGCGAAGGCTTTGAGCCTGTGCCTGGTGGCGTTCTCCACACGACCTATAACGATCTGGATGCCCTGAAAGCGATTATTTCTGACAACACCTGTGCTGTTGTTTTAGAACCCATTCAAGGTGAAGGCGGGGTTATTCCCGCTGACCCTGAGTTTATGAAAGGTGTTCGGGCGTTATGTGACCAGCATAATGCCCTCCTGGTGCTTGACGAGGTTCAGTCAGGCATGGGCAGAACCGGTGAACTCTTCGCCTATATGGGGCTGGGTGTAACACCCGATATTCTTACCAGCGCCAAATCTCTGGGTGGTGGCTTTCCCATTGGCGCCATGTTGACGACCAGCAAGGTAGCTGAAAGCCTGGGATTTGGAACCCATGGCAGTACTTACGGTGGTAACCCGCTGGCCTGTGCGGTTGCTCTGGAAGTCATAAGAATCATTAATGACCCAAAACTGCTGGATAACGTTGGAAAAAAACATGACCGTTTCCGTAAGCACCTTGAAGCCATCAACAGAAAATATGCCATCTTTACGGAAGTCCGCGGTAAAGGGCTGTTGATGGGTGCCGAGCTGGTTGAAAAATACCATGGTCAGGGTAAAGACATCCTTGCAGCAGCAGCTGATGAGGGACTGATGATGCTGGTTGCAGGGCCTAATGTTCTGCGTTTTGCACCGTCTCTGATCATTCCCGATGAAGATATCGATGAAGGTATGGCCCGTTTGGAGAGAGCCGTCTCTAAAGTAGTGACAGCCTGATAAACCAAACACCTCTGTATTTCTACAGAGGTGTTTTAGCCATAGACCTCAGAGCAAATAGAACGAGGCATACCATATGGTTAAGCCGACAAACTCCACTCTTCCTCCTGACGTTTTCCCCTGGCTGGATTTACTCAATGACCAGCACGATGAAATGCTGAACAGAACCATTGAGCTGGCAGAGATCAATTCGGGAAGCCTGAATCAAGATGGTGTTAATCAGATCCTGGAAAAACTGAAAGTACTGACCGAGCGTTTATCAAAAGATCAGGAGCGTATCTCCGTCCTCCCCTGGGAAGTTGTGGATGAGAACGGAGAAACTATTCAGCACCCACTTGGCGATGCGCTTCGAGTTCGCAAACGACCCGACGCCCCCTTGCAGGTCTTTATGTGTGGTCATATGGACACCGTCTTTCCCAAAGAAAGCCCTTTTCAGAAAGTACGGTGGTTGGATGAAGAAACCATTAATGGTCCGGGAGTCACTGACCTGAAAGGTGGCATCCTCGTGATGCTAAAAGCCTTGGAAATTCTGGAACAAAGCCCCTGGGCAAAACATATTGGCTGGGAAATACTGTTTAACCCTGATGAGGAGATTGGTTCCCCGGGTTCTGCACCATTAATTGAAGAGGCCGCGCAGCGAGTCCATTTTGGCATGATTTTCGAGCCTTGCTTTCCAGATGGAAATCTTGCCGGTCAACGCAAAGGCAGTGGAAACTTTACCGTTGTCAGTCATGGCAAAGCAGCTCATGCAGGGCGCGAGCACCACTTGGGTCGAAATGCCATCCGCGCACTCTGTGATTTTATCTCCGCCATGGATGACCTGAATGGACAACGGCCAGGTATCACCTTTAACCCCGGTTACATTCATGGTGGTGGCCCGACCAACATCGTACCCGACCGCTGCATTCATAAGTTTAACATTCGTCTTGAACATCCCGATGACGAGCAATGGTGCCTGAAAAAGCTCGGTGAAATTATTGATATTATCAATCAACGTGATGGTATTCAGCTGGATCTACACGGAGGCTTTACTCGAAAACCAAAGGTAATGAGCCCTGCCAACGAGCAACTATTGTCTCTGGCACGAAGTATTGGGCATGAGCTTGGAATTCCGCTGGAAATCAAACCAACCGGAGGTTGTTGTGATGGTAACAACCTTGCTTACGCCGGAATCCCCAATATTGATACCCTTGGCGTTCAGGGTGGAGCAATTCACAGTGAGCAGGAGTATTTAAACGTCAAAAGCCTTGTATCAAGAGCCCGACTCAGCGCTGCCATACTACTGACCCTGGCCTATAACAAAGCGAATGGCGACCAACTGGAATGGTTAACTGGAGGTGAGAAATGACGCTTACGATAGAACAATTACTCAACGCCATGTGGCAGGATTATCTGGCTCTCACTCCTGACGCTAAGCCAATCCACCAGCTCTTTGCCGACCTGAACCAGGGCATTGTTGTTAATGATCATATTGCCCTTAGAACTTTCAACCTTGAGAAAGTCTCTCTGGATAAAATTACAAAACCCTTTATTGAGGCCGGTTACCAACCGGTTGATGATTATCAGTTCCCTGCTAAAAAACTGTTTGCCAGATACTTTCAACATCCAGATGGGACACTGCCTAAAGTGTTCATCAGTGAGCTGAAAGTTGAGGAACTCCCTCAACACTTCCAAGAAATCATTTATGAGTTAGTATCCCAGGTTCCTGAAAAAACTGTGAACCAACAGGGTTTCTGCTACTCCGGTCGCCCGTGGGATATCACTAAAGAACAATACAAGAAGCTTGCCAGCGAGAGCGAGTATGCCTCCTGGGTTGCTGCCCATGGTTTTCGCCCCAACCACTTTACCGTATCCATCAACCATTTGAATTCACACCCCGATATTCATAGCGTTAATCAATTGCTACTGGACAATGGGTACGTCATGAATACCAGTGGAGGCTTGGTGAAAGGCTCACCGGATGTTCTTCTGGAACAGTCCTCTACTCTGGCCAAAGAGGTCGAAGTTAACTTTAGTGATGGCGTTATGAAGCTCCCTGGCTGCTATTATGAATTTGCCCTGCGCTACTCAATGCCTGATGGTCAGCTTTATCAGGGGTTTGTCGCAGCTTCTGCGGATAAGATTTTTGAGAGTACTGACGCGACTCTCGGCACTAAATAATCTATAAGCCAATTGCATACGGTCATGAATTCTTCAAGCATTCAGGGTACTCGGCCTATGCCTTATGATAAGGGAGGGTATTTTCATAGGCTTTCCTGACAAGCATCCAGAGGATCAATACTAGTACCTGTCCTGGTTTTTTACTGATACACTCACATACACTGCGATAAAGTACGCACCTTGAGTTTTGACATCATTTTCATTGGATTCCCGGCTGAGCAGCATTGGCTCCTTTTAGCTGTCAAGTGAATAAGAGACGGGCCAATAAAACCACTCTACTTCCTATCGACAATAACATGGTTTTCCGTCCACATCTCGCTACTGAACCATCCAGTCAATGACCACCTACTCTCAGAACAAGGTGCTCTTGAGCAGCTCCAGAACATTTTTAATCTGCTATCTATGGTGACATTCGCACTTTGTATGTCGATTAAAACCGGGGATAAAAAGCATCTACTGACAAGCTTATTAGCTCTGTTGTCACTCAGCATTCCTCTCAGAGAAATTGAAATTCAGGACTTTGGTCTTCCGGATTATATCACCTGGCTGGGTCACGGAACGGGCAGAACTCTCCTTCTTCTGACGCTCTGGTCTATCGCCTTGTACTATTCAAGATCATTGTTCAGATCTTTTGGAAAAACATTAAAGAGAGCGCTCTACTACCCTTCATCCTAGCTCTATCTCCTAGGAGTCATATTTTTATTTGCTGGTGTGTTTTTCAACAAACAGTGGCTTTTAGCCCCCGCAGGCCTGCCAACAGCCTGGATGGAAGAAGTGCTGGAAGGCAATGGTTATCTGCTGATGGTTTTCTCAGCTTTTTTGTTTATGGTTGAGCAGCTTTTGATGGGACACTTTGTCACCCCAAAGACCTTACAAAAACCGGCAATAACTTAAAGTAAGAAAACAAGCTTGCATGAATACTGAAAGCTAGTCTTGGACAGGGTAGAATGGCTAGCTTTCAAAGCTCAGGGATCATTCTGAAATAAACTCAACCATTTCTGACACTTCCGTTCAGGCTGTGCCTATAGGTGTTCACTGACAGCCTCCTTGGACAAGCACAGTGTGAACGGAGTCCGAGTTGAAATGAGTCAGTTATTTCGAGACAGATTCCCAAGATGTAGAGCCTTTACCTAACCCAGATCTGCAAGTACCTTTTTCATGAATAAACTATTTAACCTTGATCATGATAGAACGGTCAGCCTCCTTGCCGCTACACTGATTGCCATCTCCACAACTGTACCCAGAGGGCTGGAACTATCCTGCTTGCTTATATTATTTTACAGTTTGTACCATTGGAAAAAGTGGAAGCTCACAGGTCCAGGAAATTACTTACCTCTCTTTAGTGTGCTGCTATTTGCATTTATCTCAGGTATTACACATATCCTCACTGATGGCCCAAGAGCATTGGATATCTCGGCACGCTATTTACTGGTATTACCGCTGATTTTATTACTACCAGTAATCAAAATCATCCCCTCCTGGATTTTCAAAGGTTTTGTGATCGGCGGGATATTATCGGGTTGTGCATCCTTGTATCAATACTTTGCTCTCGGCTATGACCGTGCTTTCGGGGCACTATTCATCATCTATTTTGCAAATCTTGCGGCTGTTCAGGCTGCACTTTCTTTCAGCGCCTTTTTCTGGTTTAGAAAACACAACAGCGTTTGGCGCTTGTTAGCCATAGTGGCAACAATCATGGGTACCACGGCGATGATCTTATCCGGAACCCGTGGAGCATGGCTTGCTCTTCTCAGTGCTTTGTTAGTTGCGGTTGTACTGATTTTTGAGTTCTTTGACTGGAAAAAGCTGACAGCTGTTATTATTGGAGCATTCATTCTCAGTATTTTGAGTTATCAGTTTGTTCCTGTTGTCCATGAGCGTTTCAGCACAACTATCACGGAGTTAAGAGAATATTCCAGTGGGCAAAGAAGCAACATTGCGACAAGTAGCAGCGGAGTTCGTTTTGAAATTTGGCGTGCAGCAATAAGAGAATTTCAAGAAGCTCCCCTCCTTGGACTGGGTTCTGAGGATAAACGCTCTGAATTTCGTAAACAACTGATTAAAGAAGGCTACTTCGTCAGTACGGATGGCAGTGGTTCCACTCATAGTGAGTTTTTTGATGCCATGGCAAAAAGAGGGATAGTTGGCATTGTTGCAATCCTTCTACTGTATTTGCTACCTCTTATCTATTTCATAAAGCAGTATTTTTCGATACAGGATCCCCGGTCCAGATTACTTTGTACCAGCGGTGCTGTTTTCGTCACCGTCTTTATTATTTCAGGGTTAACAGAGCGCTTTCTATTCCATCATGTGGGAGCCATGTTTTACGGGTTTATCATGCCAATAATGTATTCAATGGTACGAAGTGACACTCAGCTAAATGAAATCGCTACTCATAAGCCCTGTCAGTAACAGTCAGAACAAAAAACAGCCTGAAAAACAGCATCCGAACAGGATTTTTAGTAATGAAGCTGAACATGAAAAATATGAAACTTCCATATTATATGGAAGGCCTGTTGAGGTCTCTTATACCCAGTCAATTTTTTCGGAAGCAGCTGCAGAGTATGTTAAGTAGTGCCCTGAGCTGCGAAGATGCAGAGTATATCCATAGTAGGGTCAATTATTACAACAAGACAGGTATATTCGATGTCAACCTGAAAGATGATATAACAGGCTATTTTCCTATTACCGCAAAGAATTTCACAATAAATGAGCAAATCGAGAGCTCTGTTTACTATTTTGACCTGTATAGATACTTGGTATATTTCGATCCATCGGTGAAATTTCATTACTGGCCGGGTGATAAAATAATCGCACCAGGCCTACCGAATATCGTCAAAAGCCGTCCACTACTGGACAATCAGAATAGTGTACTGATGAACCTTGACAGGGTTCGTCACTTTAATTTCATTCAAGACCCTTTTTTGTACGATGATAAAAAAGATATGTCTGTCTGGCGTGGAGCCAGCTGGCAGCCCCATCGTGTAACCATGCTTGAAAATATCCATAACCACCCCTTATGCGACGTTGGCTCTAACAAGCCCATCGAGAACAACCCGTATAAGGTGGACTTCATGCCAATACGGGAACAACTTAAATACAAATTTGTCTTGTGTCCTGAAGGTAATGATGTAGCAACTAACCTGAAGTGGGTAATGTCGTCTAACTCAATAGCAGTGATGTCAAAGCCAAAATATGAAACATGGTTTATGGAGGGCAAACTTGAAGCTGGCACCCATTACATCGAAGTAAAAGATGACTACAGCAATGTAGCAGAAAAGATCCATTTTTATCTGCAACATCCAGAACAGGCAAAACTCATTTCACTCAATGCCAATCACTATGTTGAGCAATTCTATGATAGCAACAAAGAGGATCTAATATCCCTTATGGTACTTAAAAAATATTTCGAAAACAGTGATCAGCTATAAACATACGATCACGAACTATTCACCAAGAGAGAAAGTCTGAAGTATGCCTAAGATTAGTGTTTCCATCATCACCAAAAATGCCATGCCCCGTGTCAGGGAGACGCTTGAGTCCATAAAGTGGGCAGATGAAATTATCATCCTCGACTCAGGCAGCACCGATGAAACCGTTGCCACCTGCAGAGAGTATACTGATCACGTTTATGAAACCGACTGGCCAGGCTTTGGAATTCAATTCCAAAGAGGCTTGGACAAATGCTCCGGAGACTGGTTGATTTCGATTGATGCAGACGAAGTGATCACCGAAGAGTTGAAAAAAGAAATATTGCAGGCGATAAGCTCTGCTCCTGAAGGCGTCAATGGCTTTGCTTTTCCCAGGCTCTCCCATCTATGTAATCAACCTATTCACCATTGTGGTTGGCGACCAGACTATGTTCCCAGAGTTTTTCGAAGTGGGTTTGTAAAATACACGCCGGATCTTGTTCACCCGAAGCCGGTTATCAACGGGGTTACCAATAAGCTTAACAATGATTTGATTCATTTCTCGTTTGACTCAATCTCCTCACTGCTGGACAAAGCCAACAGCTACTCAACACTGGGTGCTCAGCAAATGTTTGAACGTGGAAAGCGAGCTTCTATATTCAAGGCAGCTTACAAAGGGTTCTGGGCATTTATTCGCACCTACTTTCTAAGGCTTGGTATTCTTGATGGCAAATATGGTTTTATCATTGCTATATCAAATGCTGAAGGTACCTACTATAAGTATGCAAAACTCGCGATGATGCACAATCAAGAAAACCTTAAATGAACACGTCTCTGATCATTACAACCTATAATTGGCCCCAAGCCCTAGCTGCCGTTTTAGCGTCAGTCAGGCACCAAAAACAACTACCACTTGAAATTCTGATAGCAGATGATGGCTCGTCTAGCGATACAAGACGGAAAATCGCAGAATTCTCTGAAAGCTTTCCCTGTCCACTGCATCATGTCTGGCAGGAAGATAACGGCTTTAGAGCGGCAGCTATTCGTAATAAGGCAGCTGCTGAGGCTAAAGGTGATTTTTTGGTTTTCATAGATGGTGACTCGCTTATCAGACCTGACTTTATAAAGAACCACCAACGTTTAGCAACACAAGGGTATTTTTCAGCAGGCAACCGTGTGCTGTTAACCAGAAACTTCACTCAGCAGGTTCTATCTGAAAACCTATCAGTCGAACAATGGCGTCCGGGAGAGTTTCATAAACAGCAGATTAATCGTCCATGGTCGCTCAAAGCCTTACCACTCGGGCCGTTACGACTACTAAATAGGAACCAGTGGAAAGGGGTAAAAACATGTAATCTTGGTATTTGGAAGGCAGATTTAGTTGCTGTTAATGGCTTTGATGAGTCCTTTGTAGGTTGGGGATATGAAGACTCTGAGCTGGCTATTCGCCTTCTAAACAAAGGAGTTAAACATCTAGACTGCCGATTTGCGGCAACAGTAATGCATTTATGGCACGAGGAAAATGACCGTACTTATGAAAAAGAAAATCTGGAAATGCTTAACACAGCAATTTTGGGCAACAAAACCGAAGCCATCACTGGCATAAAGCAGTACTTGTAATTCAATGGCGCTGGTTTAAAAATCATATCACAACAGACTACAGCACTACGGCTTCACTACGTCCTGTTAAACATTCTGAAGCTCCAGAAAGCCCTGAGCAATCAATGCAGGGGCCAGGGCAAAAACATGAACATATTTTGACCATTCTGGCGTATTTATAGCCCTACT
>OODV01000582.1 GCA_900299555.1 uncultured Endozoicomonas sp. | reverse complement strand
CACGCTCGGAGGAAGGCAGTAAACGGAGAACACCGTTAACGCTTTCTACAACGGCTGTAGTGGTATTGATACCGCTCTCGGTAAAGAGCCCCAGTTCACCCAAACGACCTGGCTTATAATCCATCTCATTGATGGTCGCTGTCAGACTTGCAAGACTGAAAGCGTCGTCGTTAAAAATATCCATGAATGACATGCTATCTCTCCTTAGATAGAGATTTTTTTAAAAGGGAAGTATTGCGGAAGGGTTAAGCGGTTATGAGTTGCGGGTAATGATGTCCAGACCGGCCAATTGACCAACAGCTGTAGTCTGTTCTTCGGCGGTAATACCGGCTGGCCATACCAGCAGGCTATCCACCACCTCTGCAAGACGGGCAATGATGACCCCATCACCACCGGAGGCATCTTTCACCTTGCCAGCGTAGAGAACACCCGCAGCGACTTCAGTTCCATCAGCACCGGCTGGATCGAGAGGCATGTAAACACCCGTTGCGGTTACTTTCGCCACTACGGTTCCCGGCTCCATATCGAGATTGACACCAAAAGCCACCTGCTCACGGCTGATGCTGTTGTTGCCTTCGGAAACCAGAAACTCACCGGTGTGCAATCCTTCAGTTTTCATCTTGAAAGTCCTTTTATTAAAAGGGTTAAGGGGAGGGGTTACGCTCGGTTGCGCTTGCTATAAATAGCCTGCGTGTCGATAGCGACAGTGGTTTGTTTCATGCCTTGTTGTTTGGGCATCAGGGCAGTATTGATGGGATCATCTTCAGCGGTAAGCAGTGCAAACAGGGTGTTTTGCACCTCGGCTACTGAGCAATCGTCTTTTATAAAATTCGCTGCTTTATCTGGGAAACCTGCTGTCTGGCAGAGGTTCTTAACCTGGTCATAGCAGGCGAGTCGAGCTTTAACCTCAGCTTCCGACAGTGCCGCTTTAAGAATTGCAGCGGTTTTTTCTGGATAACCAGCCTGACTGCAAAGATCAGCAATAGCCACAGAATCAACTTGAGATTTCGGCTCCACCGTCTGAGCTTCGGCTTTCGGTGTTTTTTGTAACTCTTTGGATTGTTCGAAACGTCCATAATTATCCGGCACGTTGTTGAACATGGATACATCAAAATGGGCAGCCGCTTTAATTGGAGTGTCTACCTGATCCACCAGACCTGCTGCCAGTGCTTCGGTAGCCGTGTACCAGGTCTCGCTATCCATCAGGGCTTTCATTTCCTCGATGGTTTTCCCGGTTCGAGCGGTGTAAGAGACCGCGATACTGTCAGCTATCTTATCCATTACATCGGCTGTTTTACGCATTGCGTCAGCATCGCCCTGTGCCCAGCCATAAGGGTTGTGGATCATCATCATGGCGTTTTCAGCGATGGTGACCGTGTCGCCTGCCATTGCAATAACACTAGCGATACTGGCAGCGAGTCCTTCGATACTGATATGAACATTGGCCTTATGAAGTCGCAGAGCGTTATAAATAGCAATGCCTTCAAACACCATTCCGCCCCGGCAATTGATCCGAACATTAATTTCGGCAGCATCCATATCTCTTATTTGATCGATCACGCTTTGAGCGGAGACACCCCACCAGTCATCAATATCGTCATAGATAAAGAGCTCCGGGGTTTGGCCTGCTTCATTCTTGAAGGAGAACCACTGGCGGTTATGACTCATCGTTGTCGTCCTTTGAGTTAGTTTGATTGAGTGGCTCCTTCTCCGAAGCCCTTGAGTCGCTGTCGTATTTCAGGTCAAGACCATCTGAACGACGGTTATCAGCTGATATTTCTGCGTCAATCTGCTCGCTGTCGTAACCTTGTTCACTGACCACCTCCGAGCGTGACTTAAAGCCCGAGCGCACCGCCATTTTCTGCGCCTGCATATCTTGAA
>OODV01000361.1 GCA_900299555.1 uncultured Endozoicomonas sp. | reverse complement strand
GCACGGTTCTTTTTCTGGCTGTGCTGTCGGTGGATGCGACAGGCAGGCGCGTTCTCTGAACAACGCTCAAGGATCAGGTCATCGAGAATAACGGGAACCGGTTCCTCTTCAGGTGCTTTGGAACTGACTAACAGTGTCAGTTGATGAGCAAGATTTCGCCAACGCCAGCACCCGAAGGCAACCCAATGATGATAGCTGCTCCAGACTTTATCGTACTGGATGGCAAGCAGAGCCTGAGTCAGGAACCCCTCACCGGAGAGCATGCTACCAATGAGCAATTCGCAAAACACTGGTGCAGCTTTCGCAGAAACAGCTCTGGTAAGGAAAGTAATATAGAACGAAAGTTCTTTTAATATTTTTGTTTGTTCTAAAGAGTACATCACAACCGCCTGGATTTATTATGTGTGACGGTTGGTTTAACTCATATAAAAATTAAATCGAATGTACCAGTGAAGCTCTAAAGCTGAGAAGAGGGTGCTGAAGGGCTGGATATGAGTGTTGCTTCAACGGATTTGAACCTGACCAAGGAAACTCACAGTGCTCCGGTTAAAGTGAACCTTATGCTGAAAGGCAAATGGAAAACGGCCGCTCCAATGGATAATGTCAAGACAGTTATAAAAGGTAGTAGAACACAGCTGGTAGTTACTGCGAAGGATGGTATTCCGGTTCAGTTCAAACTGGCGCGTGGCTGATGGTACAAGTCCAATAGCTCTGTTTTCAGAGCTATTGGGATCGACTGGTGTTGATAAGCAGGGTTTTCTTGTATTTTGGAATCCTGATTTTTTACAACTGAAGAATCAGGAAAAATACGGGTATATTCAGGCCAGCAATTCCCGCTCAACCTAAAACCCCCATGATTTCAATGGGCTGTAGCTGGGTTTATCGTTGTGTAAGTTGTAGACTTTTTTGTGTGCTATTTTTCAGAAAAGCCGTCTTTTTTATGAAAGTAGCTGTCCATCAGAGGGGGAGGGCCTCAGAAAATTCAGCTAAAAAACGCACAATTAGGTTCAGCAGGAATTGCTGTATTCAGTTTGCCTGATTTTATTATTGATATACTATGATATTTAAGTGCCAAATCAGAAAAGGATCTTGAGATCAACAATGCAAGGGCTACTATTTTCCGTACTGCTGTTTTTTGCAGTCAGCGCTCAGGGAACAGAAGAGTGGTTCTCCATTGAAAGACATGGTGGTTGTGTACCCATGTCCACCATGGCCGAGTTGATTGAAGAGTTTCAGGGAGTTCAAACACCAGACGACCTTGCAGAAAACTATCGTCATTCCGGCCATGATGTGCTTGTTCAGGATTACCGTGACTTATTGATGAATGAGGACAGCACAGATTCCACTGGCACTCTTGAGCTTCCCCCAGAGGGTACCCGGTATATTTTCTATATTGACGGTAACATTCGCTGGATACTGTTTGAAAAAAGCCAGTGCGAGAATATTTTTCCCTACGTTTCAGATAAAACCCTTCCTTTATAAGTCTTCAAATCCTACCTGACTCAAGTCCATATATTGCTTGAATCCAGCCCCACTTTTAGGGGGGCGCAAGCAATTACACATTCTAAGAGCATGGTTTGTTTAGTTTGAAAAGCGGTAGAGGCTGATGGAAGTGTTGAGGGCTATCAGTATCTGATCGAATGGGTTTGCTTTCCTTGTTCTTTGATTTGAATCAAAGTTTGGGTTTTGGTTTGTAAGAATAGCCGTCATTTTTGATGTCTGTCACTGTTTTGATTGTTGCGTTAGTTTTTTAATAATTGACCAGAAATGATTTAAAGCTTCTCTCTTTGATTCTCGTGATCGATAACAAACAATATCCAGCGGTATTTCCAGCTGCTTCTTCTCAGGGAACGCCGGTATTAATATTCCTTTTTCCATTTCTTCCTTAATTGCATGGGTAGGAACCCATGCAATACCCGCATCATTGACTGCCATTTTTATCAGGGATTCACTCAGGGTTGTTTCAAAAACCTGCTCAAACCTGAGCCTGTTTTCTCCTACCACTGAATTGACAACACCGTATAAGAAGGTCTGTTTTGAGTAGGCAAGATAAGGTAAGGACTGGTGGCAGGGAATACTTTTACGAAGGTCAGGGGACATTACCGGGATGATACGGGTAGTAGAGACGAGCATGCGTTCAACCTTATCCTCAAGGAGATATGAGGGGCGCATACCTTGTGTATCATAGACAAATATAATGTCACAGGCGTTATCCAGTAATGCCTGAAAATGGTTGTCGATCCCTTGTATGGAAGGGGTTAGCGAAAAGTTCAGCCCTTCAATCATCTTACCTGCCGAGCTGAACAGCTCCGGAATAAGGTTCAGAGCGAAGGAATGCAGGCAGACCACCCGAACCGAGTTATCTGTCCTCAGAGATGCCTGGGAGAAATCATTATTGGTTTCCCGTATGAGTTGCAGCATCTTTTCAACATAGGGAACAAACTTTTCGCCATCATCCGTCAGCTTTATTGGATAGGAAGTTCTGTCAAATAAAGGTACACCTACCCAGAGTTCCAATGCCTGGATACGTCGGCTGAAAGCGGATTGAGTGACATGTCTTGCTGTGGCTGCTACTGAAAAGTTACCCAGCTCTTTAAGACTTATAAAATCATCCAGCCATTTAAATTCCAGAGAAGACATTGAATCAATTACACCTATGTTTCCGATGAATAACATTATTCACAATTAGCAATGGAAAACAAAATACTTTTATAAAATGTACGGGTATGCTCAATCCCGTTTTCTATTTGACCGCGAACACCTACCTCTACTTTTGATTATCAATAGTGGTTTTGACCCTTTATCAAGCCAAGAAAAGTCATGTTTACTATTCTGAAAAATACAAACCTTTATAAGCCCGAGTATGTGGGTAAGTCAGATATCTTGCTTGGCCAGGGAAAGATTCTGGCAATAGAAACGGAACTGAACATTAGCGGTCTTGATAATATAAAGGTCATCGACTGTAAGGGAAAATCGGTTGCCCCTGGTTTGATTGATCAACACATTCATCTTACCGGGGGAGGTGGTGAAGCAGGTTTCAGTAGTCGTACACCCCAGGTAACACTTTCAAAACTGATTAAGGCCGGAACAACAACAACCGTTGGTGTTTTAGGTACTGATGGCATCTCACGCTCACCAAAAGATTTGTATGCCAAGGCTGCAGCCCTGACAGCAGAAGGTATTACCGCATACATGCACACGGGCTCCTACGAGGTGCCAACCAGAACAATTACCGGATCGATCCGTGATGACCTGACGTTTATTCCGGCCATTCTCGGGGTCAAGATAGCGCTGGCCGACCATCGAAGCTCGTTTCCTACGACTCAGGAACTGGCAAGAATTGTTTCTGATATTCGTATTGCTAGCCTGCTGGCCGGTAAAAAAGGGGTGCTTCATATTCATATGGGGGGATTGCCACAGCCTTTTGAGCAGGTTGATGAACTGATGGCAATGGGAATGCCGGTTCAGCATATATCGCCGACACATGTCGCCCGTACAGAAAACCTCTTTGGTGAAGCCATCAAATTTGCCCATAAAGGCGGCTTTATCGATATAACATCCGGTGGAAGCCGTTTTACCCCACCTGAACAGGCTGTGAAGCTGGCTCTTGAATCCGGTGTATCCGCCAGTCAGATTACCATCAGCTCGGATGGTAACGGCAGCCTGCCGAAGTTCAATGAACGGGGTGAAATCAGTGGCCTTACCGCAGCTGCAGTGGACAGTAATCTTCTTTTATTACCACTGATGATTGATCAGGGCATCCGCCCGGACCAGGCCATTGCCATGATGACGGCCAACGTTGCCAGTTCCCTTGGCATCAGCAAGGGACGTATTGAGGTTGGTCAGGATGCGGATATCTGTCTGTTTAATGATGATTTCACGCTAAACAGCGTTATCGCTAAAGGAAGCGTGATGATGCACAACAACGAGCTTCTTGTTGCCGGCAATTTTGAAGAATAAATAGCGATGATTGGCTGATGATTCGCTCTTTACGGTAAGCGTTTCCTGTATCCGATTCTGCTACGGCTTTTGACTTCAAAAGCCGGGCTTTTTTACTGTCTGCTTTCCATGATTCCTGCCTGATAGCAGAGGGATAAGCGATAAACATTTATAGTAATGGGGGATAATCTATGACGACGATGTTCAGTCTGGCCGTTATTTTTATTACAGGGTTCCTGATTTTCAGGAAATACAATCCACAGGCCGTACTTTTCTTTGGCGGCCTTCTGTTATTGATCGGTGCCATTGTTGGCGGAACCGGTGTCCCTCTGGCTGAATCTCAAAGCAGTGGTTCCATTCTTCTGGATCTGTTTACCTTCATCAAAGTGAAAATGAGTTCGACGGTTGCCGGGCTTGGTCTCTACATCATGGCCGTAGCCGGTTTTGCCAAGTACATGGATCACATCGGGGCGTCTCAAGTATTGGTTCAGGTGACGCTGAAACCACTGCAGAAGTTTCAATCCCCCTACATGGTGCTGGCGTTGGGTTATCTCGCAGGTCAGTTACTCAATGTCTTTATTCCAAGTGCCGCGGGACTTGGTCTGCTACTGATGGTTACGCTGTACCCAGTGCTGACAAAGCTGGGTGTGAGTAAGGTTTCAGCGGTCGCTGTTATTGCGACTTCTGCATGTTTGGACCTGGGGCCTGCTTCTGGTAACTCGGTCATGGCCGCCAGCAACTCTGGCATGGATGTTACCGAATACTTTATGAACTACCAGTTCCTGGTGGGTGGTGTAACGGCGATTGCCATTGCCATCATGCATTTCTTCGTCCAGCGTTATTATGATGCAAAAGGGCATGGTGCGGAGTACTCACAGGATGTTGAAGTAGACGTTAAAGATAAAGAGGCACCTATCTGGTACTGCCTGCTGCCCCTGGTCCTGATTTTCACCTTCAGCAAGATGGTTATTTCTTCGGTCAAAATTGATATTGCCACCGCGATGTTTCTTTCTGTGACCATCGCACTGCTTTGCGAAGTCATTCGCAAGGGCGCTAAAGATACCTTGGGCTCTTTGCTGGTGTACTTTGATGGCATGGGTAATGCGTTTGCCCGTGTTATTACCCTGATTGTGGCTGGCCAGGTATTTGCCCATGGCCTGAAAACCATTGGTATTCTGGATACCGCCATTAATGCGGCAACCTCAGCATCCATTCCTGTGGCTGTGCTGGTTGTCATTATGGTGGTTGTTATCGCCCTGTTCTCCATTCTGATGGGTTCAGGTAATGCACCGTTCTTCAGCTTTGCTGCCCTGGTTCCGGATATTGCTGCCAAAGTAGGTGTTGGTCCTATCGCCATGCTGCTGCCAATGCAGCTGGGTTCTGGTATTGCACGTTCAATGTCGCCTATTGCGGGCGTTATTATCGGTGTTGCCGGTATTGCTGGCGTCAGCCCTTTTGATATCGTCAAACGTACTGCCCCGGTGATGGTGGTTGCTCTGGTGGTGTCTACTGGAATGTCCCTCCTGCTCACCCTTTAATACAAGAAGCCTCCTGGCTTCTTTCCTCTTGGCTGCGCTCACATTCCTTGCTGAGGCGCAGCCACTCCAACGTCATTCGTTTGAAAACGGTATTCTTCTGATGATCATAAACAGGGATCTTATCGCTGAGATATCCGGGGACATGGTTGAATATCGCCATGTCCTTCACCGGTATCCAGAAACCGGGTTTCAAGAAGTTCGTACTGTCGAATTGATTACTGGTGTTTTGAAAGAAACGGCTGCTGTTATTACTGACGGTTTTGGTAAGACGGGGCTGGTAGCCACCATTGAAGGTACGCTTCCGGGACGGGAAATTCTGTTGCGCTGTGATATGGATGCCCTGCTTCTTGAAGAAGATACTGGCCTTCCATACGCTTCAGAAAATCCGGGTGCAATGCACGGGTGTGGGCATGATGGGCACACGGCGATCATGCTTGGGGTTGCCACCTACCTTTCACAGCATCGCGATTTCAGTGGCAAGGTTCATATGCTCTTTCAGCCTGCTGAGGAGCGGTATGGCGGAGCACGTGAAGTTGTGCAAAGCGGACTGTTTGAGCAATTTCCTGAGATCGACTGTGTCTACGGAATCCACAACTGGCCAGGGCTTGAGCTGGGCTCCATTGCCAGCAGACCAGGACCACTGATGGCGTGTGGTGGCTCATGGACAGTCATTATCCGAGGTACTGGTGGTCATGGGGCCATGCCTCACCAGACGACGGATCCAACCGTCGCCCTGGGTGCTGTTATCACCAATATGCAGTCAATCATCAGCCGGAATGTATCGCCGGTTGAGGCTGCCGTGTTGTCCATTGCGCATATTAATGCCGGAGAACCCGAAGTACGAAATGTCATCCCTGCTGAAGTGGTGATGAGTGGTACCTGTCGCGCATACGACAACGACATTCATTCCATGGTCTTTGAAAGGCTGAAGTCCGTAGCTCAGAAGACGGCAGAAGCTTATGGTTGTGAGGCAGAAGTGAATATTAAGTACGGCTATCCAGCCGTTGTTAATGATTCACTGAAATTTAAAATTGCAGAAACTGCAGCCAGACTGACGGTTGGGGATCAATGGAATGGGGATATAAAGCCGGTGACCCCCTCTGAAGACTTTTCATTCTATCTGGAGCAGGTACCCGGTGTATTTGCTTTTATTGGCAATGGAAACTCTGCCGCTTTACATACACCGAAATATGATTTTAATGACCAAATTATTCCCGTGGGTATGGAGTACTTTCTGAATATCATCAGTCAGGAGTTACAACAACCAATTTGAGGAGAGAATAGCAGCGCCTTTCTCTTTTGTGGTGAGTGCTCCCCAGCCATCGAAAGACTCTGGCTGGGGGCTCGTTATTATAGGTCTTTCAGCCAGTTGGGAAGTGCTCCCAGGCGATATTCCAACTGTGCCAGAAACAGCGAACCCGGTAATACTGGCTGCCCGTTGGACTCAACATAAGCCTGTGGCTCATCGGGCAGAGCGTCTTTATAGAGTTGTGGTTCTTTTCGGTTAATGTACTGGTAATAGTCCTGCTGGCTGGCAAAGTGAACAGGGTTGCCATGAATCCCCACAACCACTGGCATAATCATGCGGCCAAAAGCAGAAGGACGCATAAATTCATAAGGTTCATCACTGCTATAAGCGACAGCAGTATTTTCCGGATTCCAGAACACCAGACCTTCCAGATGATTAGGCTGATTGACTGTAGCGCCACCCCAGCGACCATAGATCCAGCCTCCTGTCATACGATCGAACATATTTATGCGAGGTTGAGCTGCATGAAGGTCAGGTGATGAGGTGCTTGAATACCAGGTATTAAGGTGGACGTTGGAAGAGGAGAAGTGAGAGAAACCCGGAGAGTGCCAGGTGTTGGCTTCATCTCTGACATTCATGCTCAGATTGTTAAAAGAGCGCTGGAACTGCAGGGAAAGGTGTCCCGGGTTACCGTGAAAACTGATATCCATCACTGTTGAATTAACGGTGTCTGTCAGCTGCAGTCCCTGGTTAAAGTCGGTAAAGGTGACATTTTTAACCCAGCTGTTGGCGGATTTTCTGATGGTTACAAAACCCCATCCGCTGTCGTGTATAGCCGATTTGTGGTGTTTGAACTTCTCTTTCCAGTTACCCCGGAAGGCCAGGTCTTCCACCCCGATCTCTTCGGTCCGTTCACTGCGGTAGAGTGTCCATGTATCTTCAGGGTGGATATCAACCTGCACGGGGGCTGCCAGTGTCAGTGTCTTGCCATTGATCGCCGTGATCTGGTGAATCTCCCGAAGCTCCAGTCCCTGTTTCAACTTCTTCATGCTGGGCTCAACACGGTAGGGGCCCATTTGTTCCTGAATTCGATCCGGGTTGGTGACTTTGGCAAAGATTTCAATCCAGTCGCCTTGCTGGATCCCTTTTGTTTCAGAAACCTGGAGCTGCATACTGGTGCCACCCTTTACCGGCTGGGTGATGGCTCCAATCTTTTCACGACTGCCCTCTCCCAGTGAGAAAAGCCTTGGGATGGAATAGAGTTTCTTCGGATCCATCGGAAGATGAGGCTGATCCATATAGAGTTCGGTTTCGCTGCCACAGCCTCTCAGGATGAAGTTGCTCTCTGTTACTGTAATGCTCTGGCTGGCCAGTGACTCCTTACTGTCAGGGTCAATTTTCGCCATATCCGATGCTTCATTCATCCGGAAGCGACCTGCTGGAAACAGCAGTACAACACCTTTTACGCTGCCTTTCTGAATGGCTTTTTCTGCAACAGTAATGGCATCATGAACGGCGGCTTTGTCACTTTTGCCATCATTGGGAATGGCACCGTATTCAGTGACATTAAAAATGGTGTAGCCCGTAGCCGGATCAATAGCTGCTCCTGAGCTGCAGCTGAATGCGTTGTTTAAAGTAGGTAGTGGCTGCTCACTTTGACGGTAACCAGCATAAGAAAAGTTGGTAACCACAGGCTGTGAAGAATGACTGAAATCACTGGCCATCAAGTCTGAATCTGGGGCCCGGGAATCAACCCAGGCCTGCCAGGTAGAAGACAGGCTTCCGGTTTTTGAGGTTGAGTCAGACAGGTGTGCAGACGCTACGGAATGGCTGCACAGGCTGATCATCAGCGAAGAGCTAATGGCCAGAGAGAGTATGTTGAGTTTCATAACTGGAGATGTCCAGATTGGCAGCTCCGGCTGCAGCTCACAACCGGAGTAGAGTGGTTAGAATATTATACCAATCGAACTTTCTAACTGGGCTATTGCGCTGGAGATATGAACACCAGACCAGCGTTAGAATTCCTCGCAATAGCCCTGCTATTACTCGTCATTCTGCCTTGTTCTGACGTCCATATCTCCATGCTCATTACGCTAGGAGCCTGTCGGACTTACCACTGACCTACTGCGAAAAAGCCGAATTTGGCCATTTTTCATGCTACTTTTCGTTGAATAGCCCGCTATTCGCCTCAAATCAGCATAAAAACTGTCTCAAATCGGACTTTTTCTCGCTACGGTCGGCTAAGTCCGACAGGCTCCTAGTTAGAAAGCACGATTGGTATTAGAAGAGTTATCCCTGAAGAATGGCGTTCACACTTCTTAAAGTACTTTTTTCTCCGGTGCCGGTTTCACCCGGTAGACCTTGAAGTTGTCAATCTGCATATGACTTTTCCAGGTACGGAAACCGAAGTAGCCATCCAGGAAGGGCTGTTCATCTTTGATGTCATAGACCAATACTTCATCACGCCACATTTTCCAGCGTTCACCATCGTGAACCAGCCGTATGTTCATAGGCATGTTGATCTTGTTCAGGTAAGACTCACCACTGAGATCATACTCTGGCATAAGAGGACGAGTGCCATCACCCGGATAACGACGCATGCGGGTTGTCGTATTATCATTGGCGCCATAGCCAACGTAGTACAGGCTCATGCCATCGTATTTGCGCATGTAACCGCTGCGCTCTTCGCTTTTAGCAAAGAAGTCATCAGGTGATGATGGATCTGATGCCATCCAGAAAAAGTTCAGGTCACTGCCACGGTCGTTCGGTCCGCCAGCCATCACCATGGTGGCATCAAACTCCACCATGACCGGTGCCTGTAGTTTTTCCTTAAACCAGACCGTGGTACCGCCAGCATCATCAATGTCCATCTGACCATTGAGCAGGGTGGTTTTACTGCCGGGAATCTGTTCAATCACCCACTGATCCAGAGACTCTTCAAACTGGTCAGAATAGAGGTTCTCTGCCAGCGTCAGGTTTTCAGGCTGCTTTTCAGATAATTGTGCCTGAGCAGAGCCCACAGTCATTACGAATGCGCTGCAGCCAATCAATAGTGCTTTTCTGATCGTTCTTTTACTCATGGCTTGGTTACGCTCTCGTTGTTCTCATCAACAGACCAGACCTTGAAATTACGGTAGCGGAATACACTCCATTCCATCTGTCTCAGGGCAATACGGCCAGCGCCATAAACTTTGCCATTGACTGAGCCATCATCAACCCAGTTAATGATTTCCCGGTCATCCACGTAAAAGAAAATATGGTCTCTGTTTTTTACCAGGGTAATTTTGTGAATATCGGTAGAGTCGTGTTTAATCCCCGTTGGGCCTTCGGCTACCAGGTATTTACCTGTATTCTTCCGCAGACGTGTTACATCCAGTCTTGGTGCTTCTGGATTATGGGCATAATAAGAGATGTGATAATTGTTCAGTACATCATTGTTGTAGAACTTAAAGGTGCCATCCCGCTCTGGCAGGGACGCATCCATGACATCTTCACCATTGGGGCCGGTGGCGGCAAAAAAGACAATGGTCAGGCCTGCTTCAATATTCAGGTTCTGCATTTCCCACTGGGCAACAAAGCTTTCAGGGAAGTGTTCTGGGGCCCAGAAGACATGCTGCCACTCTTCATTGGGAGACCACATTCTCATCCACCCATCTTCAAAGGCAATTTCACCCGGACCTTCCATGACCCAGTCTTTGACCGATTCTGAAGAGTCCATTCTGCTTTCATACAGCAGTTCACCTTTGCTGATGTCCGGAACGGGCATGTCCATTGCGGTAGTTGAAACCGCTGGAGATGAGGAGGTCTGGTCTGCTGTCGGTGTGGATGATGTTGAGCAGGCAGTGACCAGCAGCAGCGGCATGGATAGCAGCAGGGCACTGGTTGTTTGGGCAATCGTTTTCAGCTTTTTTTTCACGATTAAGTCCTGAGAGTACTGTTGACTATCATCGTTCCCACGGTTCTCCGTGGGAATGCATACCGTACGAAAATTCCACTCTCATGCTTCAGAGTAAATTTCTGGTTTGGGTATGCATTCCCACGCGGAGCATGGGAACGAGGAAATCCAGCGAACAAGATTGACTATTTCTTTAACTCAAACTCAACATTTCTTGCCTGCTCTGTCGTAATAACAAGCAGGGTATTTCCGTTCTGGTATCCCTTGATCACGACATCATCAGGAAGAGAAGACGGTTGCCACTGGCCTTTAAGCTCCAGTGTCAGAGTGTGAGGAATCGAAGGTGCTTTGCGCCATGAACGCGAGTAAATGCTGACCTCCTTTTGCACGCCCTGCTCATCGTACTGGCTTTCATCCCTGCCCTGGTAAAGGCGCAGGTCTGGGTCGACCAGGGTAAGCGACAGCTTGTTTTCATCGCCTTCGGTCATCAGCAGAACCGGCGTATCCACCGAGGCTACAACGCCGGCATCTACGACACCTGCACTGAACAGGGCATAACCGGTCATGCCAGATACCTGATCCTTCACCACATGAGCCTGATTGTCTTTACGAACAATCTGATAAGGTTTCTGGTCGGAGGTCATGTTGTTGCTGAACTGGGCTGCCTTTTCCGGTGTAGTATTCACCAGCACTGCGTATTCATAGCCCGCATTCTCAGGAGCTTTGCCGTGACTCAGTATTGCTGTCGCAAACTCGCCGTGGGTGACTTTGCTGTTTTTCTGGTGGCGTGATTCCTGTTCTTTCCGTTCAATCAGCAGTGACTGACCTTCTGGCAGGAAGTAAGCATTATTGTTGGGATCCATCAACAGGTTATTGCTGGTGGCCAGTTGCTGCCTGTCGCCTTTACCAAGCGCCTTCCCGTTGACAGCAGTAGCTTTTGTGCCTGGCCTAACTGCATGTTGGAACAGTGTTGTTTCCGTGTTGTGCTGGTCATCGGCCGTTTTGATACCACTGCCCAGGGCAACAATCCGGTCATCAAAGAAGAATACGGATTTATTGGCGCTGAAGCTGCCATCGTATTTCGGATGACCTTCAACAATGGTGGCAAAAAGTCCATTGTCGTTCATAGACAGTGCGCCATTGAAGGTCTGGGTTGATAGCAACATTTCTTCCAGACCACTGAAAGTATCAACATTCAGCAGACCCGCATTCAGCTTATCCACAGGCAGCTGGACAGCAGTGGTTCCCGGCCAGCGCGCCCAGTTCCAGCCATCGTGGCTGAAGGCCTGGTTGTCAGGATTTTCTGGCAGGATTTCCAGAATGCCGTAGTTGATGTAACGGCCATAGCGGTTGGCATTGGCGTAGGATTCATGGCTTACCAGGTAACGGCTGAAACCACGGGCTCCTGCCACCCAGCCATCACGGCGGTGGAGGGCAAGGCCTGCGTAGTTCATTGACCAGTTACCCACAGCTGGCTGGTTTGCCGAGATACCCATGCTATTAAACTTATCCACAAGTGCGGGGGCAGGGGAGTCCGTCAGTCTCAGCCAGGTTGCGGCCATTTCCTGATCAATAGACTGCTTGCCATCCGGTGTGCCGGACAGTGCCATATAGAGGAAAGGGTCGGCTTCCATGGACTCTTTGCCGGTTGGGTGACGGCCAGCAATGGACATCAGTGTCGTGTTCTGGTTGGCATAGACAGCGGTCATCAGTGTGGCGTTACGCAACAAGGCATGAGCTTCCTGACTGATTGCATAGTCTGTACCACTCAGCATGTAAACGACTGGCGTCAGGCCTCTTAAGCCCCCCTTGCCATAAGCCGGGTAGTGCTGGGAGTGATGGAACATGGAGCCATCTTCCTTGAAGCCACCCGCTGTTCCGGGAGAGGTCACCAAAGAGGTAGATAGCCACTGGCTTAACTGGCTCAACCAGCGGGCCTGCTCATTGCTGTCACTGATCAGCAGGATGCTGGCCAGGATTCCCTGCAGTTGGGTATTCATGACATCAATGTTAAAGCTGTCAATCTGATCTGCTGGCTCGAAGATACGACCGGCGCCGGCAAACCAGGACAGCATCTGCTGGGTACGCTCAAGGCGGTTCCGCTCATCCAGTACTTCCTGCATCAGGAAGTGAGCCTTGAACAGGGGGCGCAGGGAGTAGCCAAAGTGATGAACGGTACCCAGGGAACTGCCATAGGCAAAACCCTGATCCTCAAAGTAGTCGGCCAGGTTAATGAACATGGTGGCCAGTTCTTCCCTGGTGACTTCATTGTCGGTGCCGTGCCAGGCGGAAGCGATGTCCATCATCAGCACACCATACGGCTTCAAGTCGGCATTCTTGAACAGCAGATCACTGGCCTGGTCATCCAGTAAGCCTTTATTCACGCCTTTATCGAGGAAAATTTTCAGACGGTTGGTGTTGTCCAGGGGTACCCCAGTGACCTGACCATGTTCACGTTTGATCTGGTAGCCGTAATACTGGTCTCGAATGTCTTCCAGTTTTTTATCCGTTAATGGACAAACCTCACCCATCAGCAGGTTATTAAACCTTTCGGAGATCACTGCTTCCGTGGATGCTGAGTTGGAAACTGCGGCTTTTTTCGCCAGTTGATCAAAACGGTACAGGCTCAGCCAGTGGCTGTTTGGAGCGCTGTCAGCCGCCAGGTTGACAAAGGGGAGCTGGTTATCACGGGTTGGCCAGCGTGGATCAACAGGGATGCTCAGCATCATCTGGTCAATATACAGGCTGCCGCTGGTGATGCTCTCTGGTGCAATCAGCGTCAGACGATTCATCATTTCAGTGGGGCTTCCTTCCATCTCCCCAAAGGGAACAATGGCATGACGCCAGCCGGTAAAGTCCAGCTTCATTTTGAACTGTGTTTTCACCTGGTCATCTTCACCAAACTGGAACGTCAGGTGATCATTAACTGGCGCTTCGCTGTAGATCCAGACCAGAAAGGAGTGTCGTGACTGGTCGGATCCATTCGGCTTGAAATGTTTGAAGCCAACAGGTTGATCAAAAGTCAGTTGACTACCATTGTTGAAATTCCACTGAAGGGAGTGCTCTCCATCGCGGTAGTGCTTCCCGGATAGCTGGATGGTTGAGTTGCTGTCGGTTGAGATGGTTTCTGGCAACCCATTCTCGAAAAAGTACATTGCTCCACCAGGCTGGTGGTCGCTGACGCCCTGGGCTGTTCTGGTTTCTAATGAAGAACAGCCGCTCAGCAAAAGGGTTGCACTGACAGCCGCGGTTAGCAGCTGTCGTTTTTTAGCAAACGGTATTACTTTCATGAACTGTGGATTCACTGCAATCAGGCTCCCTGAAGGTCTTTGGCAGCCTTGGCTTCGTTAATGGCTTTGCGTTTTTCGATGATGGCGTCCATGGCACTGCCACCGGTGTGGTTCGGATAGCCCGGCTTATGGCTGCGCCACTGGGGATCCACGGTGACCGACTGCTGATAGAAATTATCGTTAGTGGCGGCAACGTAGTTCTTGAAGCGCTCACGCATATCGGCGAGAACCTCTGAATAGGCTGGATCATTGACCAGGCTGTAGTTTTCACCCGGGTCTTTTTTCAGATCAAATAGCTGCTCGTCGTTGTTTTCGCGATAAACGGTGTACTTGTAGTCTTTGGTTCGCAGCATGCGAGCGGGCATGTCGGTGGTTTCATTGCGTTCACTGAACCACTGGCTCACCACTTCCTGACGCCAGTCAGCGGGCTCTTCACCTTGTACCAGTGGCATCAGGCTGCGGCCATAAATACCTTCCGGTGCCTGCAGGCCGGCGTAGTCACACAGGGTGGGAACCAAGTCGCACAGAGAGCCAAGGGCATCGACGGACTTTCCTTTTGGAATACCGGGGCCTGCAAGAGCAAAAGGTACATTACTGGTTTCTTCATAGAAGAAGGCGTGTTTAGTGACCAGACGGTGGCTGCCCATGGCATCACCATGGTCACTGAAGAATACCACCAGGGTATTGTCAGCTTTGCCGGATTTTTCCAGGGCTTTCATTACCTGGCCAATGCAGGTGTCGCCCATCCCGGTGTAGTGATAGTAGGCCTTCAGATACTGTTGATAATTCTTATCGGTCCAGTGAGAAGCCTGTTTTACGCGGAAATGGTTACAGCACTGATAGGCTACACCTGCTGGTAGACTCTCCCAGTCGAGTACTTCAAAGTTATCGGGTAATTCAGGCAGTTCACCAATGCCGGGAATGTCGCCATGGGGGCCTTCAAAGGCACCGACCCAGCTGCAGATGTTGTGGGGGTTGTTAAATTCAACGGCCAGCAGGAAAGGTTCTTCGCCAGGGTCCTGGAAAAATTCCAGAGCTTTCTGCAGAGCAAACAGGTCCTCCCGAGAGTCGTAATCAACAGGGAAGGCTTCCGGTGCGGTGAGTGGCAGCTGCGTTTCCGGGGTTGCATCAAAACCTCTCAATGCCCCAAAGTCATGACGCTTGCCGTAGTGCACACAGTTGTATCCAGCCTTGCTGAAGATATCACCCAGTGTCGTCAGTTCAGTTGGGATATTGGCGCTGTCATTGCCAGTAACTCCGGTGACCTGGGGCAGGTGACCGGTCCAGAAAGAAGCTCGGGCAGGAGAGCAGAGAGGATAAGGGGTATGAACCTGCTCAAAGCGGGTACCCGCATTGATGATCTTATCGATATGATCGGTTGGTGCTACCGGGTTGCCGTAAGCGCCGACGCCTTTCTTGGAAAGCTGGTCTGCAGTAATGATCAGGATGTTGGTCTTATCGGAGATCTTTTTTGCGCTCTGTCCGGTATTGCAGCCGGTTAAAGCAACGGCTGCTCCACTGGCGGCCAGCCCTTTAAGGAAGTGTCTGCGTGAAACCCGGGATTTACTCATGATGATGTTCCTGCCCATGCCAGTAAACGCTGAATGCTGACCCTGGATTGTAAGTTGGTTTGTGAAATCGAAAATTGATTTGGGTTAAAAATGTAATTATTGGTTTATTAAAGCTTTCGATTTTCTTGCGTAATTGGTGAGTTTCTATTTTTGAACCACAAAGTTCACGAAGAACACAAAGAGCTTAAAAAGCCTTTTCATTGTGTGTTTTGTGACCTCTGTGGATAACGTTAAAAAAGCCCCTGACATGTGGTCAGGGGCTCAGGAGTATCAACGGGGATGTTGAATTAGAAGGCGTAGTTCATACGTGCCTGAAGCTGAGTGTCATGGCCGTCATCTACGAAGTCATGCTGCAGACCCAGACCAAGGCTCAGGCCTCCATCGATGGTGTAATCGAAACCGGCTGCCAGGTTGAGCTGAACTTCAGTAGAGCCGGTAGCGGTATTGATTGTTCCTGCAATGGTAGGATCTACGACGACATGGCCTGAGATAGTATGATTATCTGCATTGAAGTCATACCAGCCCATGGTCGTAAAGTAAGGGGTCAATATTCCTGAACCAACCTCAAAGTTTGTGTTGAGATTGACTCCTGCTCCAAGTTTTACTTGTCTGACAGACTGAGTATCGTATGTATATCGTGCAGGCGAGCCGGTTTCAGTATAATCTTCAATGTTTACATGGCTCAGCTCACCAGCAATGATAGGCTGTACAAGTAGATTATCAAAAGCTAGGTCCATACCTGCGGTCATTCGAAGGCCATAGTGAAAAGCTTTGTAATCAGCATTTGCACTGGTTTCACCGGTATAACCTACAGAAGCGCCTATCGTTCTTTCACTTTCATAATAATCTACACCCGCATTCACGCTAGCCGTTGCGAAGTAGGTATCATGATTCCACAGCCCATAAGCTGAAAATTGATAGGTGTTTACTTCGTGTTTGGTGTCGTAAATGATGGTATCAATATCTTGGTAGCTTTGTCCGAATGATAAACCAGTCACCAAGTTTTCGGTAAGATCACCATCAATGCCAAAGCTGAATCCCATACCTTGAACATCATAACCATCAATGCGTTCATCAACGTTCTTCTTGGCGTCATTGCCGTGAACACGCATCCATAGACCACTTCTTGTAGCATTAACCACATGAAACTGGTCTGCACGAAGAGTATTTAAACGATTATTAATGGCATCGAACTGGTTATTCTGAGCCCGCTGGGCTGCATGAATGGTAGCTCCGCTCCGGTCGGGTGTAAGCTCCCCGGATAGTCGAGCAGAAGAATCTGCATCCGCAAGTCCAATCAAACCAGCAAGTTCAGCTTGAGTTCGAGTCGCAAACGTGATGCTGTCTTCCGTGACAGTCATCCCTGTTTCTATATAGTTTCCGAAGGCTTTAATAACGGCTTGTTCAGTTGCATCTGCTCCACCAGATTTAGCCCAGTTTGAGAGAGTTTCAGGGGTGATATCCTCTTCTTCTTTGTAGGTTACTTCGACTTTAATACTGTCACAGGTGCCTGCTGCTGAGGAGCAATTTTCGTTTTCGATTAATTCTGTTTTTGTTAGCCAAGTATCAGTAAAGGTAATGTTATTGAAACCATCAATATTGTCCGCTTTGATCAGGGTGTATTCTCCTTGAATTGTTTCTATGTCTCCGGTTACTTTAATTTTGGCTCCATTATTGCTTACAAAAATCTCGCCATTGACTAAAAGAATTGGCGTTGAAGAATTTTTGTTACTGCCATTAAGCTGGATTTCCATTACTGAGTTTTCGTTTAGAGTGAAGGAACCATTGTTTTCTGTAACCCCTCCACCACTAGCATTTGAGTAATAATCCGCAAGATCAAACACTATAGTTTCATCCTGAGCTTCAAGAACAAGATATCCATCTTTTTTAATGTTAACAATTGAAGCACCGGAGACTTTTGTAAGATCCATTATTGCCTTGGAGGCACTGCTACCATGTATTTCAATATTGGTAGTATTTGTTGCTTTCCCTTTACTGATATTTCCAAGGTCTGTGGCATTAAGGTATATATTACCTTCTATACGTCCCCCTTTATTCATATAACCCAGCTCAAGGCCTCGTGCTACGGTACCTACCATGTTTGAAAAGTCAATAGCAACCTGTTCGCCAGATTCCAGGGTACCGCCAATGATTTCCCCAGTATTTTTTATCGCTAGGTTTCCAGAGCTGAACTTTGCACCTTCAGCCAAGTAAATAGCAGCCCCTTTATTGGCTTGTATAAGCCCAGAATTCGTTATGTCACGGCCTTTGCCTGTGATATGAATAGCATGCAAATCACCTTTTATTTCGCCATTATTTGTGATTTTTGCGCCACTACCATTTAAGTCTGCCGTTACGGCTAGGGTCTCGTTAATCACCTCACCTGCTTCAAATGTTGTATCAGAGGTTATATCCAAAGCGTATGTTTTTTGCCCCCAACCTACCATTGCAGAGGAAATTGCCAGTGCCAGTAAGGTTTTTCTGCCTGCGTTCATTGTTCTCATGATATTTACTGCCTGATTGATATACCCATCGCCGTACGTTGACCGAGCCTGTAGTCGTCTGTGTTTTATGTATGAGGCACTGGCCGGTGTCGACACTATTGCAGGAAATAGTGATAGGATTTGAAAGAAAAAGTGTTGATCCAGATTAATAAATGTAAAGAAATTGAAGGTTTTTGAGAGGTTTTAGTATTTTTTCACCTTATTCGAAATTAATTTTATGAATATACTTGTGATTTGAATGAAGCTATTTGTGTTTTTTGAAAAAGATCGTCTAACTGATGATCAGAAAATATCGGTTTTTGACAAAGTTCTGACAAATTCCTTACCCCATTGACCGAAGTCAATATCAAGACCTTTCATCTGTCTTTCGTTTCTTTGAGCTCAGCTTTAGAGCTTAGGTATTACGGACGTTTGAGAAGTTTATTTCTGAAATTAATAAAGCATTTCCAGTGTAACTTCTGAACTGGCCAATTCTCTTATATTACCGACTCTACAAGCAGTCTATGCTGCTCTGGGTTTCGAGCTTAATGTTCG
>OODV01000172.1 GCA_900299555.1 uncultured Endozoicomonas sp. | reverse complement strand
GCACGGTTCTTTTTCTGGCTGTGCTGTCGGTGGATGCGACAGGCAGGCGCGTTCTCTGAACAACGCTCAAGGATCAGGTCATCGAGAATAACGGGAACCGGTTCCTCTTCAGGTGCTTTGGAACTGACTAACAGTGTCAGTTGATGAGCAAGATTTCGCCAACGCCAGCACCCGAAGGCAACCCAATGATGATAGCTGCTCCAGACTTTATCGTACTGGATGGCAAGCAGAGCCTGAGTCAGGAACCCCTCACCGGAGAGCATGCTACCAATGAGCAATTCGCAAAACACTGGTGCAGCTTTCGCAGAAACAGCTCTGGTAAGGAAAGTAATATAGAACGAAAGTTCTTTTAATATTTTTGTTTGTTCTAAAGAGTACATCACAACCGCCTGGATTTATTATGTGTGACGGTTGGTTTAACTCATATAAAAATTAAATCGAATGTACCAGTGAAGCTCTAAAGCTGAGTACCTCTCTTCTCTCTTTTGCATATTTTGATCTATTGCTTCTTAAATGGTCTTAAAATCAGCCATTTTCTTTGAACAATGCTGGCTTTGAAATAATCATTTTGAAGATAAAAAAGTGGCTAAGGACTGAGCACTACTGAAAAGGAATTCAGGTATGCGATCATGGACTTCTGTTTACCCCGCTCTTTCTATCAGCTTGATCCTACTGCATCTACTGCCCTGCTTCGGGAGAACGTCACATATTGAGAAACTTTCCGCAGCGCAGGGACTGAGAGTAACGAGAGCTTTTGGGGAAGTTGAGCTGCTCAATTCTTTCCTTTCTGGTTCTGAAGCTGATATCTTACTGGATCAGGGAGAGTTTTTCAGAGGCTTACCATCACTGGCCGGAAAGCTGATAGCAGGGTGTTGGATATTCACCCACATGGCCTTACTATCGAGATTGGTCATTACCCCTGTATTTCCACTCCTGGGAGCGGTAAGAAAGCATTTCACTTCGGCAGTAACCGGATCACAGCAGAGCATCTGGCTGGTGCCCATATTGATGTTGCGCTCATCATCGTCACCGTAATCGATTTGAATCCAGAGTCGTCTCTGGTAATCGAACCCAATACCATCCGGTGAATAGAAAATATCACCTATGAGATCTACCAACAAATGCTCAGGTACTGAAACGCCATCCCCCGGGCTGAGGGGAACATGACTCAAAGATATCTAATATTCCTTTAACCTATGTTTTCAACTCATCGAAAAAGTGATGTCTTAAAGGTTAAAACATCACTCAATCTTTTCCCGAAGTGTCACGGTTACAAAACCGCATCGGGCCTGGATATCTCCGTTGATGGGTACAGAACTTCCTCGAAGCTCTCATTACCCTCTTGATCATAGCCCCTTCGGCGGGGCTCAATCTCTGCAAGAATCCCTCTCCCTTTAAGCACCTTTTTTGCTTGCTCTGATCTTAGAGTTTCTTGAGTTAGCGTCCCTAAATTCATGGGTATCCCTTCGCTTTTAAGTCGCTCCACTTCTCTTTTAATGTCCTCCTGTGTTTTCTCACTCAATACATCAATGCTATGTTCGCACTGCATTTTTTCTAAATGAGTCATGCCATCCGGTATCCGGATCTTTTTCAAGTCATACCAACTATTATGAATTCCCCAAGTAACACCAGCATTCTTATCAGTACTGCACTCTTTGTGATTCGGATCTGAACAGGTTTTAATGCCTGCGAGCTGGGCTATTTTACGCCTGACGTTATCATTTATAAAATTGTCCATTCGCGAGACTGGCATTACTGTTGACTCAAATTGTTCTGTGAGCTTTTTATCAACAGTCACTAACCCATATTCAGAGGCATAGGAATTAGGCCGGTGGTCGAAGACCAGATGACCAGTGACCGCTGCCAGATCAGCGGCTCCGTGCATAGCTGCTTCAAGGTGACGCTGAGCTATGGGTGATTCTTCCGGATCGGCAGTAAACTGCTCGCTCAGTGCTGGCGGCAGATCCAGAAGTCCAGGGTTAAACTCTGAGAGACTGGCTTCAGCACCTCTCAGGAAGTCTTGACCAACACCTGTACAGCGAATAATGTCCATTCGGTCAGCAAAGCGCAATACACGCTGATAACGACGGACAGAGTCATCAAACACGGATTGATCATCCGGATCAGGGTGAATATCATTTTCCTTACTTTCAAGAGCCAAGGCTACATTGTCCAGTAGTGCCTGTGGGTATAAACCGGCCAAATCACGTTTGAAATAGTCCGCTGACTTTTTTTCTTCATCTTTTTTTAAGACATCTTCCGCTGCCGCATCATGGTAGATAATCGCCAGCATCAGGAGACTGTTCTCATCATCAGAGAAGCTTAACGGCTGGAATTTTTCAAGCCATTCGATATACCAGAGCACATTATTTCTTGCCCGCAATACATGACTGCTGGCGTGCATCGGCTTCCACACCTCAGGAATGGCTGCATCGCTAATAAGGCTACTGATCACTCGCTCTGGCCCTGGACGGCGGTAGTAATGCTGCAATATCTTCAGAATTTTTTCCTCATTATCCATTGCAGCCAAAAGGACAGGCTGTTGACTGAAGGCATCCTCTAAAAATTGTAATTTTACCAAGTCATTTTCCCATGAAGGCTTGACGGCAAACTCTTGTTTCTGCACATTCAACTCTGCTCCCAACTTGCCTAACGCTTGTTTCGCCTGCTCAACATACTTAGTCCAGTTTTGGTAAAAAGGCTCTTTCTCCCGCTGCTGGTAGAGTTCTCGAACCCATTGGATATAATCATATCGAGAGATATCATTAAAGTTGCTTGAAGAATAATGACGCTGCCCCTCCTTTATTTTTCGTTCTATTTTTTCCAACATATCTTCATTAATGTCAGAGCAATAATGGAACAGTGCCAGTAAAGGGTCTTTGATAGTATTAATATTAGTTTTCGATTTCAAAGGAGTTTTTATTACAGATTTCAAAGTTCTTTGCAGATTTTCCGGACTTTGTTTTTTGCAGCGCAAATCAAATTCAGCAATAACACCAGGATATTCAATGGAAAATTTATCAATTAAATACTCAAGAGGGCCTCTTCCAAACACTACAGTGCTGTCCAATATATACAGGTAGTTAAATAAATAGGGTGACCCCCTAAATTCAAATTCAGAAGAATACTTTGTAAGCTTAACTCCGGCCATAATAAGTAATCGAAATAATTTATCAACCTCGTTTATTTTTCAACGTTGGTACCAGAACCTTTTCTAATAGCAATCCAATACCTTCTGTTTCAAAGAGTCTATCGAGTAGCGTAGAATAAACATTATTATCAAAAAAATAGCCATCAAGTGGAAAACCATTATTTTTAATTTCCAAGGCGTGCTCGAAGTTATAAAACTCGGGATCCGTTACGATCTTTAAAACTTCCTCTTTCATACGAGTAAAGTCCGGTGAAAACTCCAAGTTTTTCTGATCTAATAATTTTATATTAACGTTTAAAGGAAGAAAGTTAAGCAATTGTCTGATTTTTCTCGGATCTATACCCTGCGAAAGTGCAAAAGAATCCAACTGCCTCTCATTCAACTCCAATTGTTCCCCTTCCAGTTCTTCTTCAAAATACACTTCTACTGCACCACTTTTTTCACAGTAAACTGCCAAAGGCAAGGTCCCTATTCCCAACGTATTCTCTAATGCTCGTTTTTCTTTAAGAATATCGGTTATGTTGTTATTTAATTTCTTCTTTGCAGTAACGTAGCACTTGATTTGACCTTCCTCATAACCGGTGGTGACTAATTCTGAATGAGGTAGTGACCTTCCATGGCGATAAGGATTATTAAACTTTAACTTAGGCGCTTTAAATGTTCCATCGGCTTGCAAATGCCCGGATGTATACCTAGGGTAGATATCCCAGTATCGTTCACCCTGTTCACGCATTTTTTCAAGTAATGCATGCTGTGATGGCAGGCACTTAACATCGAGTTCACCCAGAAGGAGTTGTGATTTCATAAGCCTGTTTGTGCCCGCATTACTCTTATAAGCTATGAGAGGCTCTGGGCCCTGAATACCCAGAGTGTTGTTGATAAATCTCATTTCGACGGGTATACCTTCCTGAATCAGGTAGACTGGGCGTGGATCTTTCCTATCCTGGCTTAGATACACTTTTTCGCTATCAGGATGAATTTGTCTAAGACTCAAGCTCCCCTGCTTCACAGCCTGAATAATTTCCAGACGCTGCTGATCTCTGGGTAGCCTTCTGGGAATTAAGGAGGCCGTGTTCTCTTGTTTTGAGTATTTGCAGGTTAACTCAGGATTGGCTCTTTGGTCTTACAAAGAAGTTGCTGCAGATAGACCTCTGTTTGAGTTTATTGATTGCATATATAAGTCCTTTAAATATGTATTGATTTTTTTTAGATAGTCAAACCTGAAAAAGCCAATTTTGAAATAGCACTCAGCCTAGCACCTCGTTTCATTGGCTTTGACAGGTTCGCTTCATCCTGAGCCTGTTAAAGGATACCTCCATGACACGTAAACTCGCTCAATGATAACGTCCATTGGCAACCATCAATCTCATTGATGGCGGTGCAATAGAGCACTAATATTCTTATTAGTTCCCGATCCTTCTAATAATTCCATAAAAAATATATGGAAATAAAAAAGCCGGTCTCAGAGAGAACCGGCCTTTTTATTTACAGCTGTTAAATCAAAGGATTAGCCGCCAAAATCATCCAGAAGGATATTCTCACTCTCAACACCCTGATCTTCCAGCATCTTGATAACGGCTGCGTTCATCATGGGCGGTCCACACATGTAGAACTCACAGTCTTCCGGTGCCGGGTGGTCCTTCAGGTAATTATCGAAAAGAACCTGATGGATAAAGCCGGTATAACCCGTCCAGTTATCTTCTGGCAGCGGATCAGACAGCGCCAGATGCCAGGTGAAGTTTTCATTTTCTTCAGCCAGCTTGTTGAACTCATCCACGTAGAAAGCTTCACGGAGAGAACGTGCACCATACCAGAAAGAGATCTTCCGCTTGGAAGACAGACGCTTCAGCTGGTCAAAGATGTGCGAACGCATTGGTGCCATACCAGCACCACCGCCTACGAAGACCATCTCGTTATCGGTCTCTTTGGCAAAGAACTCACCAAATGGTCCGTAAACGGTCATCTTGTCGCCTGGCTTCAGGTTGAAGACGAAAGAAGACATCTTACCAGGCGCAAAGTCAGTACCCGGAGGTGGTGAAGCAATACGGATATTGAACTTCAACAGACCCTTCTCTTCTGGGTAGTTGGCCATGGAGTAGGCACGAATAGTCTCTTCGTCCACCTTGGAAACGTACTGCCACTGGTTAAACTTGTCCCAGTCACCACGATACTCTTCACCAATATCGAAGTTTTTGTACTCAACCGTATGAGGAGGGCACTCCAGCTGAACATAACCACCGGCACGGAAGTTAACGTTTTCACCTTCAGGCAGTTTTAACACCAGCTCCTTGATGAAGGTAGCCACGTTCTCATTAGAGACAACTTCGCACTCCCACTTCTTGACGCCGAAGAGCTCTTCTTCAACTTCAATTTCCATGTCCTGCTTAACAGCGACCTGGCAGGAAAGACGCCAGCCTTCTTTCTCTTCACGCTTGGTGAAGTGAGAACGCTCGGTTGGCAGCATTTCACCACCACCGGAGAGTACCTTACATTTACACTGTGCACAGGTACCACCACCACCACAGGCGGATGGCAGGAAAACGCCTGCACTGGACAGCGTATTCAGCAGTTTGCCACCAGCAGCGGTAGTCACGCCTTTTTCCGGATCTTCGTTGATCCCGATGGTCACATCACCAGTGCTTACCAGTCTCGAACGGGCGGCGAGGATAACCAACACCAGCGCCAGTACGATAATGGTAAACATGGCAACGCCATAGATAATATTTGAATCCATATCGTCCCAATCCCCTTACAGCTGTACGCCAGAGAACGACAGGAAGCCCAGAGACATCAAACCTACGGTAATGAAGGTAATGCCCAGACCTCGCAGTCCTGCAGGTACATCGCTGTACTTGAGCTTTTCACGAATGCCCGCCAGTGCCGCAATAGCCAGCGCCCAACCCATGCCTGCACCAAAGCCGTACACTACAGACTCGCCCAGGTTGTAGTCACGCTGCACCATGAACAGTGACGCACCCATGATGGCACAGTTCACCGTGATCAGTGGCAGGAAGACACCCAGTGCGTTGTAGAGTGACGGTACAAATTTATCCAGAAACATTTCCAGAATCTGTACCAGCGCCGCGATAACACCAATGTAGGTGATCAGGCCGAGGAAGCTCAGGTCAACTCCCGGCACCAGCGCGTCAGGCTTCAGTACGTTCTGGTAGATGATGTTATTAATCGGCACGGTGATGGTCAGCACAGCAACCACCGCCACACCCAGGCCCATCGCAGTTTTCACCTGCTTGGACACGGCCAGGAAGGTACACATCCCCAGGAAGAAAGCCAGCGCCATGTTTTCCACGAACACTGCTTTCACAAAAAGCGAAATAAAATGTTCCATGACTTAGTGCGCCTCACTGAATTTGGTGTTAGGTGCAATCTTGAATTCCACCTCTTCAACCTGGTCAACCTTCCAGCTGCGAATCGCCCAGATCAGCAGACCGATCAGGAAGAAGGCTGAAGGAGCCAGCAGCATCAGTCCGTTAGGAATATACCAGCCACCGTTGTTCACGGTTTGCAGGATTTCCACCCCAAACAGGTTGCCGGCACCAAACAGCTCACGGAAGAAAGCAACAACCAGCAGAACTGCACCGTAGCCCAAACCATTACCGAAACCATCCAGTGCAGACAGTGCAGGACCATTCTTCATGGCGAACGCTTCTGCACGTCCCATAACGATACAGTTGGTGATGATCAAGCCAACGAATACTGACAACTGCTTGGAGATATCAAAGGCGTAAGCTTTCAAAATCTGATCTACCACGATTACCAGCGAGGCTATAACGGTCATCTGGCAAATGATTCGAATGCTGTTGGGAATCTGGTTACGGATCAGAGAAACGGCAAAGTTGGAAGCCGTAGTAACCCCGATAACCGCGAGCGCCATTACCAGGCTCACCTGCATACTGGTGGTTACTGCCAGCGCGGAGCAAATACCCAGAATCTGCAGGGTAATGGGGTTATTTTTAACCACCGGCTCCAGCAGGATGTCTTTGGTCTTTACAGACATTATGCATTCCCCGCTTTCAGGTTATTGAGGAACAGCTTGAAACCAGTGTCGGATAACCAGAACTTAATCAGGTTGCTGACACCGTTGGCTGTCAGTGTAGCACCAGCCAGACCGTCGATCTGATTCATGGCACCCGGGTTGGTTGGATCAACACCGCCTTTGATCACGTGCAGAGCAACCTGACCGTCGACGCCGTAAATTTCCTTACCGGACCATCTGGATTTCCAGACCGGGTTGCTCACTTCCCCCCCCAGTCCCGGTGTTTCTGCCTGTTCAAAGAAACCAAAACCTTTAACAGTGTTCAGGTTATTTTCCAGAGCCAGAAAGCCGTACATGGTAGACCACAGACCGTAGCCGTGTACTGGCAGGATCAGAGTCTGCATCTTGCCATCCTGCTCAACCAGGTAGACTTTAGCGACATCGGCTTGACGCTTGATCCCGGCAATATCCTTACTGCCTGCCAGGGCTTGAGAGGCTTTAGGGTCTTTAGCGGCCACACGCTGATCGTATTGATCAACGGTCAAACCATTGGCCTCATCAACGAACTTGCCCGTTTTCAGATCCACCAGACGTGGCTGGATACGCTTGTAAAGCTCTGCAACTTCAGCAACGCTCAGCGCCTTTGCATCCGCAGTCAGACCGGAAATCGCCAGAATATTACGCTGAACATCCAGTTTGATGTTCTGGTCCTGAACCGGCTTCAGAAATACTGCCGCCGCAGATACCAGCACTGAGCAGATCAGTGACAGTACCACCGTGACCAGCAGTGTCTTTTTAATAGAATCGTTACCCATCAGGCCCGAGCCTCCCGACGCTTGATATTGGCCTCTACCACAAAGTGGTCAATCAGCGGCGCAAACAGGTTGGCAAACAGAATGGCCAGCATCATCCCTTCCGGATACGCAGGGTTTACCACTCGAATCAGAATGACCATCACACCAATCAGGGCACCGTAGAACCAGCGACCGGTGTTGGTCATGGATGCCGATACCGGATCAGTAGTCATGAAGATCAGACCAAAGGCAAAACCACCCAGAACCATATGCCAGTACCAGGGCAGCTGGAACATCATGTTGGTCTCAGAACCGATCATGTTGAACAGGGTTGCTGTGGCAATCATACCGATCATGGTACCTGCAACAATTCTCCAGGAAGCAATACCGGTGAAGAGCAGAATCGCACCACCAATAAAGATTGCCAGAGTGGAGGTCTCACCAATGGAGCCCTGCATCACACCGATAAATGCCTGCATCCAGCTGATGGACTGTTGCAGAGCTTCCACACCCCCCTGCTGGGCAACGCTCAGCATGGTCGCACCGGAGAAGCCGTCAACAGCCGTCCAGACCAGGTCACCAGAGATCTGTGCCGGGTAGGCAAAGAACAGGAATGCACGGCCGGTCAGTGCAGGGTTCAGGAAGTTCTTACCCGTACCACCGAATACTTCCTTACCGATAACAACACCGAAGGAAATACCCAGAGCCACCTGCCACAGAGGAATGGATGGCGGAACGATCAGGGCAAACAGGATAGAGGTCACGAAGAAACCTTCGTTCACTTCATGCTTACGCACGATGGCGAACAGCACTTCCCAGAAACCACCGACGAAGAACGTCACGGCGTAAACAGGCAGGAAGTAAACTGCACCATAGATCATGTTATCCCAGATGCTGGCCGGATCGTTACCCGCCAACATGGCGATCAACATGCCGTGCCAGTCTGAAGGTGCTGCAAGGCCACCAGCAATCGCAGTATTTGCCTGGAAACCTACGTTCCACATTCCGAAGAACATGGCCGGAAAAGTGCATAACCACACCAGTCCCATCATACGCTTCAGGTCAACCGCATCACGAACGTGACTGGTGTTGTGAGTTTTGTCCAGCGGTGTGTAAAACAGCGTGTCAGCCGCTTCAAACAGCGCGTAGAACTTTTCGTACTTACCGCCCTTGACGAAATGGGGCTCCATCGAGTCAAGGAGTTTTCTTAATGGCTTCACTGATTACCCCTCCAGCTCAATACGGGTCAGGTTGTCACGCAGCAGGGGGCCGTACTCATATTTACCCGCACAAACAAATGTACAAAGAGCAAGGTCTTCTTCTTCCAGCTCAAGTGCACCCAGTTTCTGAGCGGTATCGGTATCGCCAACGATAATTGCACGAAGCAGCTGTGTTGCCAGGATGTCCAGGGGCATCATCTGCTCGTAGTTACCGACGGGCACCATTGCACGCTCACCACCGTTTGTGGTTGTGGTGAAGTTGAACAGGCGGCTCTTGCTGAGGCCAGAGGTCATGACGCGCAGAATGGAGAAGCGGTCAACCATTGGGTTAACCCAACCCAGGAACAGACGCTCATCGCTCTCTTCCAGAACGGAAACCTGATTATGGTAACGTCCAAGGTAAGCAAATGGGCCGTTAGCGGTGCGACCACCAAAAACCGATCCAGAAATAATACGGTTAGTCACAGGCTTCAGTTCACCCGCAGTTATTTCATCGGTGCAGGCACCAAGGCGTGTACGAACCAGACGTGGCTTTTCAACCTGAGGTCCTGCCAGAGAAACAACACGGTCAGTAAAGAGCTTACCGGTGGTGAACAATTTACCCACGGCAATCACATCCTGATAGCCCACCTGCCAAACCGTTTTGGTGGCAGAAACCGGATCAAGAAAATGTATGTGAGTACTTGGCAAACCCGCAGGATGCGGACCGGCAAACTCTTCGCTGTTGGCAATGCCGGCAGGAATGTTGGCACCAGGAGCCTTACAAAGGAAAATCTTGCCGCCACTGAGCTTGCCCAGGATATTGATACCCTGCTCAAATGCTTCAGCCTGTTCTTTGATCACCACTTCTGGATTCGCAGCCAGTGGGTGGGTATCGATGGCCGTTACAAAGATAGAAGCAGGACGAGAGCCCAATGCAGGCACTTTGCTGAACGGACGGGTGCGTAGGGCAGTCCAGAGACCAGACTCATTCAGCAGCACTTCAACCTGATCAGCGGTCAGACCCGCCAGTTCTTCAGGCTTGTATGCAGTGAAGGTCTCTTCCTCTTCCTGGCCATCAACATCAATCACAATGGATTGAAAAACCCGTTTTTCGCCACGGTTAATGGCTGAAACGGTACCGCCAGCCAAAGCGGTGTACCGGATACCCGGTGTTTTCTTGTCGGTAAAGAGCAGCTGCCCTTTTTTAACTCGATCTCCCACAGCAACCGCCATAGTGGGCTTCATGCCCACATAATCAAAGCCGATCACAGCTACAGAGCGCGCTGCCCTGCCTTCCATGATACTTTGTTCAGGCGATCCTGAGATCGGGAGATCCAGCCCCTGTTTGATTTTGATCATACCTTTCGCCTAATCAATCAAGTTGAGGTCAGGAGTAACCCGTCTCTCCGGTGATCCGGAATTTTCCGAACGATTAAGGAAGCTCTGGTTTCCCGGCCTTCTCTCTCAAAAAGAGCCAGTACAAAAACCAAAACTTCCAGCAACCAGATAGCTGGCCGAGAGCACTGCGTACGCTTTCATGTAAACACTTGAGAAAGGAGAGCAAACATACCGCGCAAAGCAAAGCCCTGAGGCCAGCGGCATCAGGGGAAAGCAGCAGGGCCTGTGAAGCACCCCTTTTTCAAGGTTACTGCTACGCAGTCTTTATCCCGGAAAGCACTCTGGCTATCCATCCAGACACAGAAAAAATCCAGCTTTAAACCAGCAGGATCCTAATGGGCAAACAGATAGACACGCATCGTAATTGAGAACTTATGTTCTTTATAATTAGCCGAAACATGATCGGAATTTCCGTACCTGAGCCTTAATTCGCAACATCACCGATGAAAATGGTGGCGCAATTATAAAGAGACTGGAAGTGATATGCCATACTGATTGGCAGGATATTTTTACCAATACCTATTAGAAATAACCAAAAAACATCTTAATCGCGAGACTTTTTCACGTACTTTCCCAATAGATAGAAAATACAAAAAAGCAGCCCAGACCCGTCCTTGATGCATCCAAAATAAGGTATAATAACTTACTGATTTACGTTAGGATGGCCATGGTTCAGACAGCTTTTCTGGAATAGGCAAAGAACAGGCATCTACATTGATTGCTCAGGGCTTTCTGGAGCTTCAGAATGTTTGACCGGACAGTAGTGATCCGAAATAAGAAATAATAACTCACTAATATAATAATTATTTATACGACAACTTATTCCCAATAGAGCCTGAGAATCACCAGTCAGGCAGCACGGGAAAAGAGTCGGTAGAAATTTTCGGTAGTTTTCTCTCCGAGCACCTCAAGATCAACCTCCTTAAGCTCAGCAATAAACCGGGCAACATCTTCCACAAAACGTGGCTCATTCGACTTCCCTCTATGGGGAACAGGCGCCAGATACGGAGAATCAGTCTCAATCAACAACCGGTCAATGGGGAGATACTGCACCACCTCTCTCAATGCGGCGGCATTTCTAAACGTAACAATACCCGAAATGGAAATATAGTAATTCAAATCCAGGGCGGCCTTTGCCATCTCCAGAGACTCAGTAAAACAGTGCAGGACCCCCGAAGACGCTTCAGAACCATATTCACGAATAAAGTCGATGGTATCTTCCCTGGCATCACGAGTATGAACAACGACAGGCAACTCCAGCTCTGAAGCCAGCTGTAAATGATTAATAAACGATTGCCTCTGAACTGCCTGCAACCCTTCACTGCCCGCATAATAATAATCCAGCCCAGTCTCACCAATGGCTACAACCTTCTTATGGTCAGCCAGTGAACGCACCACATTGATGTCCGGAACCATCTCTTTGCAATCTAATGGGTGCACTCCGACAGAGGCATAAACATCGTCGTATCGCTCTGCCAGCTCAACCACTCTGGGACCATTTTCAAGATCGATACCAATGCAGAGCATACGTTCCACACCAGCTTGTCTGGCCGCCTCTACAGCCTTATCAAGATCACCCTCGTAAGCACTGAGATCAAGGCGATCAAGATGACAGTGGGAGTCAATAAACATATACAGCCCTGTAGCAAAAAAGCACTTCAACAAAATACGGCTTTTACCGCAAAGCAGTAAAAGCCGTAGTTCTTTTCAAAAAAATCAATTACATCGTATTGGTTGGGCGATCTGAAGCCAGTGCTCCCGCAATATAGGTTTCAATTTTAGTCCTGACACTGTCTGTCGGATCATTAAACTGAATACCAATGCCTGACTGCCTTCCACCCTGAGCCCCCATGGGTGTAATCCATACCACTTTACCAGGAACAGGAATTTTTTCCGGCTCATCCATCAACGTCAGACGGATAAATACATCATCACCCAGGTTATAATGTTTATGGGTTGGAACAAACAGTCCACCACCGCTAATAAAAGGCATATAGGCTTCATAGAGCGATGCTGTGTCCCGAATGGTCAAAGACATCAATCCCTGCATCCCTTTTCCCATGACAATCCTCTCCTTCTATTCCAAATCCAACCCGTTAATCACAGGTCTGTTTATGTTCAGGTGGACTTTAGTCCTCGAATACCCTGTAAAAATCGACCTAGACCACCAGTTCAAGATAATCACTGAACACGCCTTCCAAAAGCATCTGACAGTTCAGGTTAGTACCTTCCAGCAACTGCTGCCGCTGACGCATAATTTTGTCCCGCAACACCAACAACTCAGAAGCCTCAACTTTATTAGCAAGATAGTTCAGCATTCTAATCAGGTCACGATTTCTGATACTGCTTTCATCGGCGGCCAGCTTCAGTTTTACAGCATCATCCAACCAGCTACCCATCCAGGCCAACAGTTCAGTTATGTTACCGGCATGCCAATCCTTTGCCATTTCAACAGGGGTTAGATTACCCCTGAACAACTCCGGCATTGCATTAACCAAGCGTCCACGAATGGCGAGAGTATCGTTATCAAACATAAATCTCGCAGTCATCGGCGAACCAGAAGCAAGATCCAGCAGCTGCTCCACGATCAATGAGTCTGCGATATGATCAGACAGCCAGGCAATTGACAGAGTTCTCTCTGGCACAGGAAACGTTACCATCTGACAGCGACTGCGAATCGTTGGCAGCATATCACCGGAACGGGCACTGGAAAGAATAAACAATGTATCGCCACCCGGTTCCTCCAGACTTTTCAATAACGCATTGGCTGCATTGATATTCATTGCCTCAGCCGGATTAATGACAATAACCCTGCGACCGCCCTGCTGTGCCGTTTTACGGGCAAACTCATTCACCTGACGAACCTGATCAATCTTAATCGGCTTACCAGTCGACTCAGGCTCAACCTCCAGAAAATCCGGGTGTGTTCCCGCCTTCACCAGCTCGCAGCTTTTACAATGACCACAAGCATAGACACCACCCTGATTACAAAGCACACGGGCAGCAAGCGCTTTCGCAAACAGGCCTTTGCCAATACCCGGCATACCTTTTAGCAACAAGGCATGAGAGAGCAGGCCTGACTGTAAACGCTGAATCAACGGCTTCCATTGCACTTCCTGCCAGGGCAGCGGCTTTCCCGAAAAGCTATTCAAACGAGTTACCCAACCGAGCCTGCAGCGCCTTAAGAATCTGCTCTTCAACCTGAGCAATGGATTGACTGCCGTCAATCACCACATACTGCCCAGAAAAACGTTCCGCTCGTTGCAGATAGACATTTCGCACACGATGAAAAAACTCAATAGCCTCCTGCTCAATACGATCCAGAGAGCCACCCTGTTCCAGGGCTCGCCCGCGGGCTCTGGCAAGTCCAAGCTCAGGCTCAACATCCAGAAGCAGGGTCATATCAGGCCGCCTGTCACCCTGAACCAACTGCTCAAGAACCGCTATACGCTGCTCATCAATACCACGACCTCCACCTTGATACGCATAGGTCGCGTCAGTATACCGGTCGCAGACAACTACCTTCCCTTCAGCAAGCGCAGGCTCAATTCGCTGAGTCAAATTCTGGCAGCGGGCCGCAAAAACCATAAGCAACTCCGAGGTATCCGATACTTGCTCTTCGTGCTCAGAAAGCACCAGGTTTCTCAACTCCTCAGCCAGTGGAGTACCACCTGGCTCCCGTGTTTCTATAAACTCCCGTCCAGCCGCCTTCAACCATTGCAGAACCACACCTTTAGCTGTGGTTTTACCAGCACCTTCACAGCCTTCAATCGTCAGAAAAAAACCCATTGATCTCTCAGTTTCATCAGTAAGCACTCGTTTCTGAACAGCTTATTGCTGCACAGTGGAGCGGTAATCTTTCCGTCGCTCAGTAATCTGATACTTTCTCACGGCAAGATTATGTTCTGCCAGTGTTTTAGAAAAATGGTGGGTACCATCACCACGAGCAACAAAATACAGTGTTTTTCCATCAGATGGATTCAGCGCCGCCCGAATCGCTTCGCGCCCGACCGCCGCGATGGGTGTTGGGGGCAAACCATGAATGACGTAGGTATTATAAGCGGTACGCTCCCTGAGCATACGACGATTTAACCCACCCTCGTAACGGTCACCCATACCATATATAACGGTCGGGTCTGTCTGTAAGCGCATTTTCTTTTCCAGACGCCGAACAAAAACACCCGCTATATCAGGCCGTTCTGCTGAAACACCCGTTTCCTTTTCAATAATGGAAGCCATGATCAAGGCTTCATAAGGTGTCTTATAAGGAAGCCCCTCAGTCCGCCGCCCCCACTCTTCGGTCAAAACCGACTGAAGTTTTTTGTGCGCCCTTTTAAGGATCAATTCAACCGACGTGCCCGCCTCAAAGCTGTAGGTATCCGCATAAAAAAGCCCCTCAAGGTTATCAGCCTTTGACACTCCCTGAACATACTGACCCAGCATCGCTGACAGGCTGGCAGGCTCTACTGGAGAATGCAGCTTGGGATGATTGTTAAGATCCTGCAACAACTCTTTCAGAGTCGAACCTTCAACCAGAGTGACGCTGTAATGGCGAACATCCCCTTCAACAAATTTATTCAACAACTGTCGGTATGTAATACCGGGAGAAATCAGATACTCACCGGCATGAAGCGCAGCTGCAACGCCTTTTATTCTGGCAAATATCTCAAACACCTCTGGATATTGAATTAACTGATCTGTCGACAGCCTTCGAACAACCCGCCCAAGGGAGTCCCCCGGCACAATAACAAACTCTGTATCACGGTAAGCAGAAACCGGTTGATCCCCATACCAGCGCAACCCATAAAAACCAGCAGCCAGAGACACCATAACCACCAGCAAACCACCGAGCAGTGTCAGCAGTAACTTCTTAAGCATTTAATTCTTCCAGTACACAATCCCGAATCAGGGTAGTAATGGGGCCGATTTCCCATACCCTGCCTTCATATTCAACCACAGGCCAGACACCGTTTACACTGTTACAAAGAAAGATTTCCGCAACATCAAGGTCTGATACCAACTGCTCTTTAACAATGATTCCACGACTGCGTGCAAACTCAATAATAAACTCACGACAAACACCTGCCACACCACTGAATGAAAGGTCCGGGGTAACCAGATCACCTTGATGAGTAACAATAAACAAATTACTCATTGTGCCCTCAACAAGGATTCCCTCATAGTCGCACAGCAAACCTTCGTCGTAAGCATCCCCCTGCCACTCACTTCTTGCCAGCACCTGCTCAAGACGATTCAAATGTTTCAAGCCAGCCAGATAACTGCGTCCAAGGCAGGTCTGGCATGCCTTTACCCGCGCACCAAAAAGCCCAGGATCACGTTGACGTACAGGCAAGGAATGGAGAGAAAGAATCCGGGAAGAAGACAGGCAACCTTCGGGGTTATACCCACGACCACCACTCCCCCGGGTCACAATCACCTTCAACACGCCTGCACTTGCCCGACTGACCGACAAAAAAGCATCAACTTCTTCAAGGAGCTGATCAACATCAAGAACAATACCAAGCCGCTCGCAGGAACGCTGCAGACGGGACCAATGGTAACCTGCAAGGGTTGGCTTGCCATTTGACACTCGAACAGTCTCAAACAAACCATCACCATAAGCCAACCCGCGATCTGAAACAGACAGATGATCCTGAGGAGCACCATTTATCCAAACAGGGATATTACTCATCCAACGCCCCATTTACCCTGAGTTTTTCAAAAAAACTTATACTACTCGAGAAAATGCCAGAGTTACGTTAGTACCACCGAAACCAAAGGAGTTCGAGAAAACGTGATCCATCGTCATTCTGCGCGCCTTGTTGGGCACATAATCAAGATCACACCCTTCTCCGGGAGCATCCAGGTTGATGGTTGGTGGTATTACCCCTTCAACAAGTGACTGAATACTGAACACAGCTTCAACAGCACCAGCAGCACCGAGCAAATGGCCAGTTATGGATTTGGTTGAACTGACTGCAAGGTGCGCGGCATGCGCACCAAACACTTTGTGTATAGCACGGGTCTCTGCGAGATCGCCTGCAAACGTTGACGTTCCATGTGCATTAATATACGACACATCTTCAGGTCGCAGGCCCGCATCTTCCAGCGCAGATAACATTGCCCGTGCAGCCCCCCGACCATCTTCTGGCGGTGACGTCATATGCCAGGCATCACCACTCATACCGACTCCACTGAGTTCAGCATATATTCTGGCCCCTCGGGCAACCGCATGCTCATATTCCTCCAGAACAAGAATGCCAGCACCATCACCCAGCACAAAACCATCACGACCTGCATCCCAGGGGCGACTGGCTTTTTCAGGGGAATCATTGCGGGTAGAAAGCGCACGAGCAGCAGCAAAGCCTGTCATTCCAAGTGAAGATGAGCCTTTTTCAGCACCTCCTGCCACCATAACATCTGCATCGCCATAGGCAATGGTTCTCGCAGCAAGAGCAATAGCATGGCTACCGGTTGCGCAGGCCGTAGAAGTGGCAAAATTTGGCCCTTGAAGATTGTATTTCATGGAGACCCAGCCTGCCGCCATGTTGACAATCGCTGCGGGGATAAAAAAGGGAGATATACGACGAGGGCCACTATTCATAAGCGTAGAGTGGTTTTGTTCAATGGACGTCAAACCACCAATACCAGAACCGATGGCAACCCCATAACGATGAGCAAAATCGTCATCAACTACAAAACCAGCATCAGCTATAGCCTCAGCAGCAGCGACAACACCATACTGGATAAAGACATCCATCTTCCGGACATCCTTCTTATCAATCACACCAGCAGGGTCAAAGCCTTTTACGGCTCCACAGATGCGTACGGTGAAGCCCTCAGTATCCAGATGACTGATTGACTCAATACCACTACGACCCGCTACAAGGTTAATCCAGCTATCCCTGACATTATTACCCACCGGGGTAATAGCCCCCATTCCTGTTACAACAACCCTTCTACGTAACCGCTGCTGTAATTTCTCTATTTTTTTTTCTTCCGACAAGGCTGAGTCTCCTGCTGACTTGCCGTACAGATTTAATGATCCGTCATTCACACATTGAACCCATACAAGATCATTGAATATGAAAAAACGACAACAACATGATATATATCCAAAGAATCCAGAGTGTCCTACACAGCTATAAGCAGCCACCCCAAGCATTAGCCCACCAACAGCCAGTGTTATAGCCCAGCAGGCTGCCAGAAACAACAAAAGCCGCAGACAATTGTCATGCGGCTTTTGTTGTCACATTCTTGTCACAGGACAATGTCACAAGACAGCATCATGAGACTTTTCCGTAAGTGATCATAGTTGTGCAAATCAAGGCAGAATCAGGAGTGGGCAACAACGTAATCAATTGCTTCCTGAACAGTGGTGATTTTTTCAGCCTCTTCATCAGGAATCTCTGTTTCGAACTCCTCTTCCAACGCCATCACCAACTCAACAGTGTCCAGAGAATCCGCGCCCAGATCCTCTACGAATGACGCACTGTTAGTAACTTCGTCTTCCTTCACGCCAAGTTGTTCGCAAACAATCTTCTTAACGCGCTCTTCAATGGTGCTCATACCTTGTTGTGCTCCTATCGATATTCGGTGCAGCCTGAGGCTACAGGTGAACTAGTGTATATGGTCAATTATGGGAATTTCAAGCCAGTTCATGGAAAACCAGTGACTATCCGCGCAAATTGACATTTGCTTCAAAAAAAACCCAAAACCCAACCCATCAGAACAGAAACTTTTCCCGTTCATGGCTATTTTCGCTCACGGCTATTCAAGCCTGACAACAGCCCCTTGGGAGAGGGCATTAATTCATGTACATGCCGCCATTAACATGCAAGGTCTCACCAGTAATATAACCCGCCGGCTCACTGACAAGAAAAGCAACGGAAGCAGCGATCTCTTCGGGCTGCCCCAACCGGGCCAGTGGAATCTGCCCAAGCAGAAAAGACTGCTGCTCTTCAGGCAGCGCCCTGGTCATATCCGTAGCAATAAAACCCGGGGCAACGGTGTTCACAGTAATACTTCTTGACCCCACTTCCCGAGCCATCGCCCGGGTAAAACCTTCGATACCGGCTTTAGCTGCGGCATAGTTAGCCTGTCCCTGATTCCCCATGGAACCAACAACAGAGCTGACATTCACAATCCGCCCCCAGCGTGCCTTTGTCATACCACGCAGAACAGCTTTACTCATGCGGAAGATGGAGCTGAGATTGGTATCAATAACGTCATCCCACTCATCATCCTTCATTCGCATCAGGATATTATCACGAGTAATACCGGCATTGTTTACCAAAATCAGAGGAGCGCCGTACTTTTCAGCAACCGACTTCACCACCGCCTGGCACTCATCTGCTGACGTAACATTCAGCGCCATACCCTGCCCCTGAATACCTTCAGCCTGCAGGGCTTCGGTAATGGCAGCCGCACCGGATTCTGTCGTTGCAGTTCCAACAACAATGGCTCCGGCTTTACCAAGAGAAAGCGCTATCGCCCTGCCAATGCCACGACTGGCACCGGTAACGAGAGCAACCTTTCCTTCCAGTTCTTGTCCTGAGAAAGCTGTCATTTCCCGCCTATTCCTTATTAGTTAGCTTCTGCCAGCATTTGAGCCATAGCATCAGCGGACTCCAGCGTGACAATGGGCGCACGTCGTGCAATTCGTTTACTCAGCCCTGCAAGCACTTTACCGGGCCCACATTCGGCAAATCGCCCAACCCCGGCCGTCATCATGCCTTCAACAGACTCAACCCAGCGAACAGGACTGTATAACTGAGCAACCAGATTAGCCTTCAATTGAACCGGATCCGAACACACATCAGCGGAGACATTCTGAACAACAGGAATGACTGGCTCAAGCAGGTCAATACTATCGAGCTCTTTCTTAAGCCGCTCAGCTGCTGGCTTCATCAGTGCACAATGAGAAGGAACACTGACAGGCAGCTCGATAGCCCTTTTTGCACCCACCTCTTTTGCACACTCAATTGCCCGCTTCACAGCAGCCACCTGGCCTGCAATAACCACCTGCCCGGGAGCATTAAAGTTAACCGCTTCGACAACCTCTGTTTTTTCACCGAGAGTGACTGCCTTTTCACAGGCCGCAATTACATCCACATCACCCAGACCAATAATGGCCGCCATGGCACCTTCACCAGGAGCTACAGACTCCTGCATAAAGAGCCCACGAAGATGAACCAGTCTGACCGCATCCACAAAATTCATAGCTCCGGCACAAACCAGCGCGGAGTATTCACCCAAGCTGTGTCCTGCCATCATTGATGGAGCCTCACCCTGACGCTCACACCACAGACGCCAGAGAACCACACTGGACACCAGCAGTGCAGGCTGAGTATTTTCTGTCCGATTCAACTGTTCAGCAGGCCCTTCGGATACCATTTTCAAGAGGTCAAAGCCAAGCACCTCTGAAGCTTCCGCAAACGTTGCCTGAACCAGAGGCTCTGAAAGGTAGTCAGCCAGCATGCCGACCTGCTGAGATCCCTGCCCGGGAAAGACAAAAGCTAGCTTATCCGTCATTTCAACCCGCTCTTTTTCCTTCGACCCTGCTTTTTATAGAGAACACCAATAGGTCTTCTTTAAACAGAACCATCAAAACGTAATCGGATACAAAGCGAGCCTTAACGATGCAACCACTATTAAAAACAGGCAGTTACTCACAAATCGGCCACGCTTCCCTGTAGAAAACCGGTGCAATTATAGAAAAAGTAGACAACAAGGTAAGTAAATTTATGTTTCCGATGGAAAAAACAAGCAAATTAACCTTTTAACATTGCCTCAACTTCTTCTGCCAGACGACCAGGAACATCACTATCCACCTCCCGAACCGCCTCTTCAATCGCCCGCAAAAAACCCTCCTCATTGGAGTGGCCATGGCTTTTTACCACAATCCCCTGCAACCCGAGAAAGCTGGCACCGTTATAAACCACCGGATCAATACTTTTATAGAGCTTACGCATAACCGGCGCGATAAGCAGGGAGAGAAAGCGGCGCCAGAGTGTCTGCTGAAAGGCATCAACAAGACTATCCCGAATAAGACAAGCCACACCCTCTCCGGTTTTCAGCGCAATATTACCGACAAAGCCATCACAGACCACAACATCAGCCCGACCTGCAAATACATCATGCCCTTCGATATAACCAATGTAATTCAAACGACCGTCTTCTCTCAGCAGCCGGTTGGCCAGTCTGACCTGCTCATTTCCCTTGATATCTTCGGTACCTACATTCAGAAGACCAACCCGCGGAGAGGCAATACCACCCACCGAGGCAACCAACCGGGACCCCATGATGGCAAACTGGTAAAGATTAGTCGAAGAACAGTCAACGTTCGCCCCCATATCAAGCAACAGGACACTTCCACCAGCACTGGGGATGCTGGCAGCAATTGCCGGACGATCTATACCCACAAATGTTTTCAGGGCAAACCGCCCCATAGCCATCAGTGCGCCCGTGTTTCCAGCACTGACACAGGCCGAAGCATAACCACTGGCGACCTGCTCAAGAGCAACCCACATGGAGCTTCCCTCTTTGGCTCTTAGCGCAATCGATGGCTTTTCATCCATGCCAATGGTTTTCTCTGCATGGACAATATCAAGGCGGGCATAATCGAATGAAACGGAGGAGAGCTCATCAGCAATCACTGAATGATCACCAACAAGAATAAGATGAAGATCTGAATAGGTTCCCAGGACCCTGAGGGCAGCCCGAATACGAGAACGGGGACTTTCGTCCCCGCTCATAACATCAAGCGCTATTCTCCGTCCTGGAGCCGCCAACCGTCCTGGCATCGATCGACTCACTCGCCGATTTTGCCTTCAAGCACTTTACGACCACGGTAGAAACCATCAGCAGTCATGTGATGACGACGATGAGTTTCGCCGGAAGTAGCATCAACAGACAACTGGGAAGCAGTCAGACTGTCGTGGGAACGGCGCATGTCACGCTTGGAACGGGTTTTACGATTTTGCTGAACAGCCATGTGTCAACTCTCCTGAATCTCTATTTGGGTTCGGTAGCATCTGTTTTCAGACTGGCCAGAACACTGAACGGGTTACGACGCTTTTCTTCTTCCTCTGCCTGAGCAGCGAAAGCTTCAGCCTCTTCATCAGATTCAGTAGTAAAGCTCTGCTGAACCTGACAGGCTTCAAGCGGATGATAAGCCACAATCGGAAGGCTCAATAAAAGCTCTTCCTCCAGCAAGGGAACCAACTCCATCGGCTCATCTATGAGCATCAGGGGTTCATAACCCTCTGGCAGGGATCGGGCCTGTTCATCGGTCAATACACCCATCAGGTTGAGATCTGAACGTACGGGAAGTTCTGCCACATCGAGGCAGCGCTGACAAATCATTTTCAGATTTGCTTCAACATACCCCTGAAGAACCACTCGATGATCTTCGCTCATGTAGAAATGAAGAAAGACCTTCACCTCACCCTGATCGTCAGCTAGACTGGCGACCAGTCGATCAAACTGCTTAAGCGCCAGCGAACCTTCAAACTGTAACCCCTGACGCGCGAGTTTACGCGGATCAACGGTTTTTGGTAATTGGCCTGATAACATAAGCGCGCAATCATAGGGCGATGCCCCTTTGCTGTCAAACAACCTTTGTATCAGATTTTCAACAATTTCATGATTAACATGCCTCAACCCCGTATTTTTCACAATCCCTTCCCCTGAATACACGGGGTTATTTCACAAAAACCTGAGACAGTACATACTGCTCACTCAACTATCCCGTATCACCACCACTTATCACGCCCGAAACATCAATTAATGAATATTCTGCTCGCTTCAGGTTCACCCTATAGAAAAAGCCTGCTGGAGAGGCTCAACCTGACTTTCCAACAAGCCTCACCCAATATAGACGAAAGCCCCAGACCGGGCGAAAATGCAAAAAACCTGGCCTTGAGACTGTCAAAAGAGAAAGCTCAGGCCCTGGCCGACCTATACACTGACACTCTTATTATTGCTTCTGATCAGTGCGCCGCACTCGAGAACACCATTCTCGGAAAACCGGGAATCAGAGAGAACGCCATTAAGCAGTTATCAGACTGCAGCGGCAAGCAGGTTATATTCCATACCGGACTCTGCCTCTTAAACACATCAACAGGACAACAACAATTGACCTGTGTGGACTACACAGTCTGGTTCCGCAAACTCTCCAACTCACAAATTACCACTTATATAGATGTAGAGAAACCACTGGACTGCGCTGGAAGTTTTAAATGTGAAGGACTGGGCATTACGCTTTTTGAGAAAATGGCGGGGGATGATCCCAACAGCCTGGTAGGATTACCACTAATCGCTCTGACCACCATGCTGATCAATGAAGGGCTCTACCCGTTGGGCATATAAGGAAAAAGAGACCTCTCCAGAGAGGTCTCTTAAAAACATCACATCAATTGAAAACCTTCACCCAGGGCTTCAACCAGGGTAGCACTGACACCCGCCCCAAAATCTCTGGCAAACTTCTCCAGAGGTGAAAGGCGGGAAGTATAATCAATGATCTCTTCCTCACCGACAACCTCACGAGCCACATAACCAGCACTGCCCAACCCATCAATCAAACCTAGCTGCTTTGCCTGCTCACCAGACCAGACCATGCCTGAGAAAATATCAGAATCATCCACCAGGCGCTCACCACGACCGGTTTTCACCGCATCAATAAATTGAAGGTGTATGGTATCGAGCGACTGCTGCCACTGGGCAGCAGCATCACGGTCAACGGTCTGAAACGGATCAAGAAAAGCCTTATTTTCACCAGAAGTATACGTTCGACGGGTGACACCCAACTTCTCCATCGTTCCCACAAAGCCAAAACCCGATGAAATCACACCAATGGACCCAACCAGGCTGGCCTTATCCGCATAGATTTCATCCGCTGCAGCGGCGATGTAATAACCACCGGAAGCCCCAATATCCATAATGACTGCATAAAGTGGTATATCTTCATGCATACCCCTCAGGCGAATAATCTCATCATAGATGTATCCAGACTGAACAGGACTACCTCCAGGACTGTTAATTCTGAGGATAACGGCTTTTGTACCCGGATCTTCAAAAGCCGATCGCAGGCCGGTAACAACGGTATCAGCATCAACATCGCCACCACCAATCTGGCCATTAATGTCCACCAGCGCGGTATGCCCCCCAGTACCCACACCCACCGAAACATCATTGACGTTGGTCGCGTTGTAAATCACGGCAACCGAGAAGAACAACCAGCAAAACGTCAGCAGTTTGAAAAATATACTCCAGCGCCTTGAACGCCGCTGCTCAAGCAAAGCCCCCCTGGCAAGAGACTCAACCAGACCCCAGGCCCGATCACTTTCAATACGCCCCTCTGCTGCAGAAGTCGCCTCTGACGAAGACTCTCGCCACTTATCTTGCATAACCACCCCTATAAATCCAAAATCAAACAGCCTGCTCTAATACTGGCTTAACCCCCAGCCATACCAACACGCTATCAAAGTCATCGGCAATAAATACCGGCTGATAACGCTCAAGGTCCTCACGGGAACCCGCCCCATAAGTTACCGCCAGGCGGTCAACCCCTGCACGACAGGCCATCTCCATATCAAACCCGGAATCACCAACCATAAGAACCTGCTCAGGCATGAGCTGTAAGCGTTTCATAAGCTGCTCAATCATATCTGGATCAGGTTTAGAGCGAGCATCATCCGCCGTCAGGCTTGCATCAAAAAAAGCCTCAACATCGTTAGCAATCATTGAACGCTGCAGCCCTGATCGTCGCTTCCCCGTTGCAACAGCAAGCAATATTTTACTATCGCGAAGGGCAGACAACCCTTCTAAAACACCGACAAAAGGTCGAGAAGGCTCCTCCTCCAAAACCAGGTGATGCTTTTTATAGGCTCGACACAATCGCTCAACCTCATTTGCACTCAGCGCAGGGTATAAATGTTCCATAGCGGGAGCCAGGCTCAAGCCAACCACCCCACGATAAAGCGCATCATCAAGAACGGGCAATCGCTCCTCTACAGCAGCCTGTCGCAACGCTCTAACTATGTTTGAAATAGAGTCAACCAGTGTTCCATCCCAGTCAAAAATAATAAGTGAGTATTTATCCATTACTCGTTCTGACATTTCCTGCCTCACTCCCCCTTCAACACAGACAGCACCTCCGACAACTCATCCGGCAAAGGTGCTTCAACTTTTAACAAGCGCCCATCTGGCAATTCAAACTGGATACTGGCTGCATGAAGAAACAGACGCTTCAAACCAAACTGTCTTTGCGACTGATTATCTTCATCCATGCCATACTTTTCGTCTCCGGCAATAGCATGCCCCGCGTGCAGACAGTGAACTCGAATCTGATGCGTGCGCCCTGTAATGGGATAAGCCTCGACCAGCGTCATATTCGGAAAACGGTCCAACACCCGAAAAGCCGTTCTGGACTTTTTGCCATCTACATGAACCCTGACCATCCGCTCACCGGATTGCAAAACATTTTTTAACAAAGGCGCATTAACCAGGTGCTTTCTGACAGGCCACTTACCCACCACCAAAGCATGATACAGCTTTTCAACTTTCCCTTTCTGCTGCAACTGGTTATGCAAGTGGCGAAGCATACTTCGTCGCTTGGCAATGACCAGACAACCTGATGTATCTCTATCCAGCCGATGCACCAACTCTAACGTACGATTTTCGGGTCGCAGCTGACGCAACGCTTCGATTGCCCCATAAGACAGACCACTCCCACCATGCACCGCCAGCCCGGATGGTTTATTGATAATCAACAACTGATCATCTTCATAGAGTACGGATTTTTCCAGCTGGGCAATAACAGAATCAGCTGGCCGCGCCGGCGCATTGGCCTCAGCCACTCTAACAGGAGGAATTCGAACCACATCGCCCGGCTGCAGACGATAATCAGCCGTAATCCGCTTTTTGTTTACACGCACCTCACCTTTTCGAACAATGCGATAAATCCGTGTTTTGGGAACTCCCTTCAGAACCCTCAACAAGTAGTTATCAATTCTTTGATCTGCTGTATCTTCATCGATGATGATCAGCCTAACCCTCAAAGCTTCACCGCCATCCTGAGAGGAGCGCTCGTCTTCAACTGCCATTATCTCCGACTTTGAAGCACTTCCTCCTGAAGGCGGCTTTTTAGTAGCTGAAGGCTTTCTGACGGCTGATGACCTTCTGCCGGCTGACGGCTCCGCAGCTGAAGAATTCACACGACCGGGCTTTGAGACCCCTTTCCTTACTGAGGAACGAGTCCTCCTGCTAACACCACGCGTTTGCTTCAATCGCCTAACCACATATCTGTTAATACAAAATCATTACCGAAAAGCCTACACTAACCAATTGAGATAACTAGACTTTATCGATTTTCTACTATTTACATTCAGGTAATCTTATCAGCTTTGACTCATTTGAAGCACTTACAGATTACTGATATAGTTGTGGCAATGCCCGGTATCTATCCGTAAGGGCAGTTCGATTTACGAAGTCTGAGCAAGACCCGAGACGGAAGTTGCATTCAAATTCCGCTAAAAAGGTCCGAAAAATAAACTGAAGCCACGCTTTTTACCACTCAGTAATTATGGGTTAGGCGGCTTCAGGAATACGTGCTTAGACAAATATCGTGGCAGCAGAGCCAATCACCACCCTTATTTCAGGGTATAAAGGCCCTGCCATGATTAAAAGATGAAAGACCACGGCATAAGCCGTGATAGATAAACAGTGCCACCCTTGATCAGTGGTTGCGCTCCCGATACCAGGGATGAGGAAAAGCGAACGGGTCATATGCTATTGAAAGGTCTGGGGATACCTGACAACGTATCCATAGCCAGCCAGAAGCGCCCGATTACCGCGTCTCCCCTTTGCATCCGGCAAAATAATGGATGCATATTGCTATATCGTTACAGCCTCTACCTGAAACAAGTCAGGCTGTATGACTGATAGCAGGATATAACCGGCAGTTCATGACTCTATGACAGTCGGCTGTTTACAATCGGGTAGCACCGAAGAGTTTGTACAGAAACTGAAGGAAGCCAGCTGCTAAGCCAGCTATATGCTCAGTGGTGAAGTTCGGGTTATACCAGCAACAATATGGATACCCGCCTTACCAATGGATGCACTGGATTGACCGAATGTAATGAACGGCTTTTCGCAAAGAACGACTGATTAGGGTAGCCATTAGCAAATTGGTACGCTATGAAGAGAATGTTGATCAATGCAACCCAGCAAGAAGAGCTGAGGGTTGCACTCGTCGATGGGCAGCGCCTGTTCGATCTGGATATTGAGTCCGGAGCTCGTGAACAGAAAAAAGCGAACATCTATAAAGCAAAAATCACCCGCGTTGAGCCCAGTCTTGAGGCCGCCTTTGTTGATTTTGGCGCCGAAAGACATGGCTTCCTTCCGCTGAAAGAAATATCCCGAGAATATTTCGTTGGCCATACCGGTGGTCGACCAAATATCAAGGATGTCATCAAGGAAGGCACTGAAGTCATTGTTCAGGTTGACAAAGAAGAGCGTGGCAACAAGGGTGCCGCCCTGACAACACTGGTCAGCCTGGCTGGGCGCTACCTTGTTCTGATGCCAAACAACCCTCGCGCCGGCGGTATTTCCCGTCGCATCGAAGGTGATGAGCGCGCCGAACTTCGCGAAGCCATGAGCAAGCTAACCATTCCTGCCGAAATGGGCGTTATCGTCCGTACTGCAGGCCTAGGCCGCTCAGCAGAAGACCTTCAGTGGGATCTGGATTATCTTCTGCAGCTCTGGAATTCAATCAAAGACGCCGCCGACAAAAACCCTGCCCCTTTTCTGATTTACCAGGAAAGCAATGTCATCATTCGTGCGATTCGTGACTATTTACGTCAGGATATTGGTGAAGTTCTGATCGACAAGACCTCGGTTTACGAAGAAGCCCTGGATTTTGTTAAGCAGGTAATGCCTCAGTATCAAAACAAACTCAAACTGTATAAAGACAGCGTCCCTCTATTCAACCGCTTCCAGATTGACGGCCAGATCGAGACTGCCTTCCAGCGTGAAGTCAAACTGCCATCCGGCGGCTCCATTGTCATTGACCCAACAGAAGCACTGGTGTCTATTGATATTAACTCTGCCCGGGCTACCCGCGGTGGTGATATCGAAGAAACCGCATTCAACACCAACCTCGAAGCTGCGGATGAAATCGCACGTCAGCTGCGCCTTCGCGATATTGGCGGTCTGATTGTTATTGACTTCATCGACATGGGCAGCAACCGGAACCAACGGGAAGTTGAGAACCGTATTCGCCAGGCCCTATCAGTAGATCGCGCCCGCGTCCAGACCAGCCGCATTTCCCGCTTTGGTCTGCTGGAAATGTCACGCCAGCGCCTGCGTCCATCACTGGGTGAAACCAGCGGCGTTGTCTGCCCAAGGTGTTCTGGCCAGGGCACTATCCGGGACATCGAGTCACTGGCACTGTCCATTCTGCGCCTTATGGAAGAAGAGGCAATGAAGGACAAGACCACTGAAATCCGGGCCCAGGTTCCTGTACCTGTAGCGGCATTTCTGCTGAATGAAAAACGCAAGATGATCGCCAAGATCGAAAAGCGCCATGATGCTCGCATCATCGTCATTCCAAACGTCAACCTGGAAACACCTCACTACGACGTTCAGCGCCTCCGAGATGGTAACCAGCAGGATCACGAAAGCAGTTATGACATTATTCTGGAGAATGAAGAAGCTTCTGCAGAAGAACTGATCACAGCCGCTAAGCCACAGCCGAAGCAGCAAGCAGCAGTACGAAATGTTGCACCTGCTCAGCCTGCACCAGCCATTAAATCTGCTGAAGCAAAATCCGGATTCATTGGCAGTCTGTTTAAGTCCATTGGCAGCCTCTTCAGCTCTGACAATAATGAAGAAGAGAAACCTGCCAGCAAGGACAAGGCTATCCAACAGCGCCAGTCAACTCGTCGTGACAATCAACCAGGCCAGAACAGAAAGAAGCCACGGACTGATTCACAGCGCCGGGATAAACAGGACAAGGATAGCCGCCTTCAGAAAGAGAGGAAAAAGAATCCACAGGAACGCTCCGAAAATCGTCAAAACAGACAAGATAATCGCTTCGAGAAGCAGGAACGCCGTCCGCGCGAAAAACATCAGGATAGCTTTGAGCAACAACAGGAATACAAACCAGAACGCCGTCAGGAGCAGGATTCAGAACAAGGTTCTGCAAATGACCGTCGCCGTCGCCCAAGCTCAGCGCCACGACGTCGCAATAACCGCCAGTCACAGCGACAGCAGCAGAATGAGCCTCAGCTTCAGCCATTGCTACCTGATAATACAAAAAGCACGGTAAGCACGCCTGTTTCCCAGGAAAAGAGTACAGACAAGAAAGAACCTCTTTCGACTACTGACAAAACCGAGCTTCAGAACATTAAACCTGCCTCTGAAACCCAAACTTCAGAGACTACCTCCAAGCAGGATAGTGTTGAAACTCGCAGCGCTAGAGAAGACAAGGTTACAGAAGGCAATGTAGAGGAAGCCGGCAACGCCACTGCAGTTCACGCTCAAGAAGCCATTGTCAAAACTGTCGAAGAAGCTCGACCTTCTGAAGAAGCAGTGGCGCCTCGCCGCTCCAGAAGAGTGAAGAACGATCCTCGCATCCTCAGGAAAGAGCAGCAAGCAACTCTAGCATCTGAAGAAGCAGTCAAAACTTCAGGCACAGACGCTGTAGCAGCCGATGAATCGAAAGCATCCACAGCTGAAACACCGATTACAGCCAATGAGATCAATGATTCCTCCCGCACTGACAGTGCCGATGAAACTATGGCGACAGAGTCTGCAAAAGCTTCTCGCCCGCAGATGACTGAAATGGCGAAAGCTGTAGCAGCCTCTCACAACCTCGATAAGTCAGCATTTACATCGATACCACAGGCTTTTGAGAAACCAGCCACAACCGAAGCTGATACTTCCGAGAGCAAGAGCGAGAAGATAAGTACTGCCTTAGCCAATGAAGCGGAGGAAATGCTGAAGCAGGCTCTGAACCAGTCTGAACAGCTACCAGAAACAGCTGACATCCCTGTAGAACACCGCTCCAGCCTCGACAAGAGTGAAGGCCAAACAGAGATGGCAACTCAACTTACCAACAAAGAACAGCCTGACAATCAGACAAAGGAAGAAGCGGCTAAAGACCAACCTTCACTGAATCAGGATGCAAGTACTGTCACTACCCAGGCTGACCATAAGCCAGAAGTGGCAACTGTGACTAATACGACTCCTGATCAGCCCCGCCGCCGCCGTAGGGCTCATAACGATCCAAGAGCCAAGCGCCAGACTCAGCAGGTTGAACTATCTGTAGAGCCTGAAATTAAAGAAGCAAAGGAAGCTCAGCCTGCACACACTGAAGAAAGCAATCATTAAGATTGACTGCTGATCAAAAACGGGGTGGTTTCCACCCCGTTTTTTTTGATTTTATAAAACCAACATTCTCAAAAAATTGATTCACTCTTCGAGCCTGATCATACTGTGGTGATTCTTTTTAAACCACAAAGGGCATGAAGAAAGCCTTTTTTCCTTTTTACTCTTTATGCTCTCTGTGATTCAATCTATGCCCCATGAAAATAGGAAGTAGATGCTTGATGCCTCCCCTAAGAGCAGAGCCTAAAGTCGGTATTGGCGTGATCATCATCAGAAATGATGGAAAGATCCTAATTGGAAAGCGTAAAGGCAGCCATGCTCCTTACTGGTCAATTCCAGGAGGGCATCTCGATATTGGTGAGTCTTTTGAGCAGGCTGCAACCCGTGAAATATATGAAGAAACAGGATTGATTATCAAAAATCCCCAAGTGATTGCGATTACCAACAACTTGAAAACTTTTAAGGAAGAAAGCAAGCATTACATCTCAGTATGCCTGCAAGCACAGCACCAGGGTGATACAGAAGAAAACAGAGAACCTGACAAATGTGAAGGCTGGCTATGGGTTAACCCCACTGAATTACCCCAGCCTCACTTTGAAGCCAGTGAGCAATCCATTGCCTGCTATCTTCAAAAGGTATGCTATATACCCCAACAAGAATAACAACACGCACCACGAAAGATAGCTGCTGCGTTTTGTACTCACGACCCTATACTACTCCCACCCCATTATAAAACCGGGGCTCTCGCTCCAGCATGACGCCAAATTTATCGTTAACTTTTTGCTGAACCCTATCGGAAAAAGCCAACACATTCTGACCTGTCGCACCGCCATGATTGACAAGCACCAGAGCCTGTTTTTGATAGGTTCCAACCTCTCCTTCTCGCAACCCTCTCAAGCCGGCCTGATCGATTAACCAACCAGCAGCAAGTTTCCACTTCGCCCCTACAGGGTAGGCGATGATGTTCGGATACCTTTTTTTCAGCTGATCCATCAATTCCTGTGTAATCTCGGGATTCTTAAAAAAGCTGCCTGCATTACCAATCACCGAAGGATCGGGCAGTTTTTCCCGACGAATATCACAAACAGCCTGACTGATATCCAAGGCCGATGGAGCCTCGCCACCCAGCCGACTTGCAATAAGATCACTCAACTGACCATAACCAAGCTTAGGCCTTAATACTGCGTCAAGCTCCAGGGTTACGGAGGTAATAATATACTGATCCAGCTTTTCACCTTTGAAGACAGAGTCCCGGTAACCGAAACAAACGGCCTGTCGATCAAAACACTCGATCTCGCCAGACTCAATATTCATAGCCTCCAGTGAAACAAAGTGATCTTTTAGCTCAACACCATAAGCCCCGATATTCTGAATAGGTGCCGCACCAACGGTCCCCGGTATCAGTGAAAGGTTCTCGAGACCATAGGCCTCATTAGTCAATGTCCATAACACGAACTCATGCCAGTTTTCTCCAGCCTCAGCCCTGACCACAACGCGACCTTGATCACGCTGTAAAACGGATCGCCCCTTAAGGTTTATATGGATAACCAGAGCGTTCAGGAACTCCCCGAACACCACATTACTTCCGCCGCCGAGAGGAATAACCTGCAATTGCTTATCCCCGGCAAAACCCAGCACCTCCGGCAGTTCGTCCACAGAGTTGACTTCGACGAAATACTTGGCAGAAGCCAACAAGCCCAGTGTATTCCGGTGCTTTAGAGAATAGTTTTCGTGAATTTTGAGAGGGAAATTCATGTAATAATTAATACGACAATATTTGGGAGAGTTTAACTACTCGACAACCAGGTCTAGATACCTATACCCGCCACGTTGCAACTTGAAATCCATTGGGTATATCAACCCAGCTCACTACAAGGTTTTCTTTAAATGATCCAGCAACGCAAGCCCACCCAACTCAACAAGATTAAGAACCCTGGTGAAGCCTTCGTCTCCACCATAATATGGGTCTGGAACCTCTTTTACGGGTAAGTCAGCAAAATCAAGAAACAACCGAACTTTGTGGGTATATTCAGGTGGGCAGATTTTTCTGAGATTTTTAAGGTTTTCCTTATCCATAGCCAGAATATGATCCTGCTCGACGAAGTCACTGGAAGACACCTGCCTGGATCGAATAAACGAAAGATCATAACCGTGGCCCGAAGCGTGGGCCATGGAGCGGCTATCTGGCAAACCACCCTCATGCCAGCCACTGGTGCCTGCAGAGTCGACCCTGATGCGACCTGAAAGTCCTGATTCAGCTACCTGGTGAGCAAAAACACCATGGGCTGTGGGAGACCGACAGATATTACCCAGACAGACAAACAGTACCTTAACCATGGTTACTTATACTCTCACCGCTTTATCTTTCCAGCAACTGCCGAACTGCAGTCAGATCCTGCTCTGTATCAACCCCGTGAGGTGGCGTTTCAACCGCTTCAGCGACATGAATGCGATAGCCATTCCACATCAGGCGTAACTGCTCGAGGGACTCCATTTTTTCAATAGGGCTGACACCCCAGGTCACATAGTGATTCAAAAGCTCTACCCGATAAGCATAAATACCAATATGTCTCTGAAAGCACATCTCGGTAGGCATTTTTCGTTCACCACACGCAAAATCATCTCGGGCCCAGGGTATGGGGGCACGACTGAAATAGAGCGCATAACCATTGTTGTCTGTCACGACCTTTACAACATTAGGGTCGAAAACCTGCTCAGCATGTACGAGCGGATTGGATAGCGTAGCCGCCCCGGCATCCGGCGCCGCACTCAAATTTTTTGCTACCTGATTGATAACAGAAGGCGGTATCAGCGGCTCATCTCCCTGAACATTGACAATAATCTCATCATCTTTCATGTCATAGATTCTAGAGACTTCCTGCAAACGGTCAGTTCCGGAAGGGTGCCCCGACAAAGTCATACACACTTCAGCTCCAAAGCCCTCTGCCACCTTCATGATACGCTCATCATCTGTTGCAATAATGACTCTCTGGGCATCACTGGCCAGGGCGCGCTCATAAACGTGCTGAACCATAGGCTTTCCAGCAATTTCCGCCAGAGGCTTACCAGGCAGACGACTGGAAGCAAAGCGGGCGGGAATGACAACCGTAAAGCCTGAGCTCTCAGCCGATCGTGAGCCTTCAGTGGATTGAAAGCTTCGAGTCATCAGGACGCCTCATCTAAACGTTCGTCAACCGTTAATGTGCGCGCCTCACCTTCCAGCATAACAGGAATACCATCACGTATCGGGTAAGCAAGACCGCAGGGTCTGCAAACCAGCTCCTGACGCTCCTTTTCCAGATGCACTTCCCCTTTGCACAGTGGACAGGCCAGAATTTCAAATAAAGTCTTATCCATAATGATTCCTTAGACTACATCTATAAGCCGGAAGTGGCTGGTTTACGTGCTTCAATCATTTCCACCAGATGCTCAATACATGAGTCCGGCAAATGAGTAGTGACTGGCAAGTACCAGTGACGCTCATCCGCAAACCCGCTGCATTTGACCGCATCTTTTGCCGTCATGATCACCGGAAGATTATCATTGAAAGAGATGTCTTCCGATATGAAAGCATGGTGGTCAGGAAAAGGATGTGCAATGATATCAAACCCCAGCGACCGGAGTGTATTAAAAAAGCGCTCCGGATTACCAATACCGGCCACCCCATGAACCCGACCCGACTCTGAAGCCTGCTGAGAACTGCCCGCAACTCTTACAGGCATCGAAGGCTCAAGGGAAAAATAGAACAACCCTTTCTGCTCCTTTCGCGCCCACAGGTTCCGTCCGAGCGAACTTTCCACCTCTGCCACTTTCATAGGCACTGGCGTACTGTTGGTATTGACCAGAATCATATCAACGGAGTTCATTCTTTCCAGCGGCTCCCGAAGAGGGCCAGCAGGTAGACACAGTCGATTACCCAATAACCTTTCACCATCGAGTACCAATAGCTCAATATGACGTTGCAGATTATAGTGCTGCAAGCCATCATCTGCGATGATCAGATTACAATCCGTCTGACTGCAGAGGTACTGAGCCGCCTTAACCCGATCAACATCCACTACCAGTGGTACGTCCAACTGCCGGGCGAGCATCACGGGTTCATCCCCCGCTTCATTCGGATCGCTGGCTGAAGTGACTAGCATGGGATAATCACTGGATATCGCACCAAAACCACGACTGATGATACCCGGCCTGTAACCTTTTTCCTGAAGCGCCTTTACCAGAGCGGCAACCAGTGGTGTCTTACCTGTCCCTCCCACAGAGATATTCCCCACCACAATGACAGGCACAGGAGGAGACCACCGGGATGAGCGAAGATACCGCTGCTTTCTTCTTTCTGCAAAAAAGGTAAACAGTGAGCTGAGCGGCTTTAGACTCAGAGTCCAGCCGCTCGAAGGATTATACCATGAGTCCGTGACGGACTGACTGAAACGATGCCATAGGCTCACTGATCGGACTCGGTATCTTTACGGGTGCTCATACTCAGGTTAACGAAACCCAGCTGACCGGCTGCATCCATAGCAGTTACGACCGATTGATAAGGGGTTTTGGCATCTGCAGTAATAATCAGAGGCAACTTACTATCCCCCTGACTTACTTTGCTTAACGCTCGTTTGATGGTATCCAGCTGGCCATTAACCAATCCCTGACCATCAACCGCAAAATCGCCGGATTTACTGATAGTAATTTCAATCTGCTTTGGCTGCTGCTGCAAGAATTCACCGGCTGATTCCGGTAGATCAATGGCCAGGTGAGTTTCCTTGGTAAACGTGGTTGAGACCATAAAGAAAATCAGCAGCAGGAACACAACATCGATCAGAGGCGTCAGGTTAACAGACACCTCCTCCTGATTTCGCTGTCGTCGGAAATTCATTATTTCCTGGCCTCACTGCACAGAGCGGATGAAGAGCCCTTGCGGTCACCCTGAAGAACTTCAACCAGTTTAATCGCATCCTGCTCCATAGCCACCACAAGTTCATCAATCCTGCGGGTAAAGTAGCGATGAAAAATCAAAGCCGGAATAGCAACCGTCAGGCCGGCAGCAGTGGTGATCAGCGCTTTGGAAATACCACCTGCCAGAACACCCGCATTACCAGTGCCCTCAACCATCAGTACCGTAAACACGTCAATCATACCGATCACGGTTCCGAGAAGGCCAAGCAGTGGTGCAATGGCTGCAATCGTTCCCAGCGTATTGAGATAACGCTCAAGGTCATGGATAACCTTAGCTGCCTGTTCCTCAATACTCTCTTTCATGATTTCCCGGCCACTGCGGGCATTACTCAACCCCGCCGCGAGAATCTCACCCAGCGGAGAACCACCTTTAAGCTGCTCCAGCTTTTTACTGTCCAGACCATTGCTTTTGATCCACTTCCAGACTTGGGAGAGGGTATTCTTTGGCGCAATACGCGAGGGCCTCAACGTCCAGAGCCGCTCGAAGATGATCGCCATGGCAATAATAGAAGACAACAGGATAGGCACCATCAGCCAACCACCGGATTTCACCAGTTCGAACACAATAATCTTCCCTTACAATGACAGATTCATGAAAACCGGAGTATTAAGTAGCTGACCACGCGATTTTCAAGGTTGTTAGCATGACTGTATCACAGAGATTGGTGCCATTTAAGCAGTAACTGATCGCTTTGAGATGGAGTTAGCGCCACCAATAATGCGTGTGTTTTCTCCGGTAAGCTGAAACCATAAGATTGCCCCGCCCAAGCACCAGAGATAATGAGCCATCTGAAGCCGTGTTATAGACCTGAGCACCTACTTTCTGAAAACGCTTAACGGTCTCTGGAGCGGGATGACCGAAACGATTGGCAAACCCTGCAGAAAAGATAACCACTTCTGGCCGAACACTGTTCAGAAACTCAGGACTGCTGGAAAACCGGCTACCATGGTGTGCAGCCACCAGAACATCAGACTCAAGATCAGAACCCTGATCCAGCAAGTGCCTTTCAACGCGCTCGCTGATATCCCCTGGCAAGAGGATACTTTCGGAACCCGCCGTAATTTTCAGCACGCATGAAGCATCATTACTTCTGCGAAAACCACCTCCGGAGAGCACCTGAAAGTCGACACCATCCCACTGCCATTGATCGCCCACCTTACACTGGACAGGCTTACTGTCGTACTGTGGTAAATCAGTTCCACTGATAACCGGTGTTCCATCATACCTGGACAGCAGCGGCAATAAACCTCCTGAGTGATCCTTATCACCATGAGAGATCATAATTCGATCAATCCGAGCTACTCCTGACAACAATAATGCAGGCAGAATCACACTGTCTGCCGCTGACAAACGTTCAGAAAAACGATCGCCCGTATCATAAACCAGAAGAGGCTGGTGAGTTTTTATCAATACCGAAAGTCCCTGACCAACATCAAGAACCGTCACCTCAGCCTGCCCTGCTGGCAGTAGATGTTGCTCTGGAAAAACTAGAGGCATAAGCAAAAGTGGGGAGAGCCAGCGTAAACGCAATGCTACCGGCGAAATCAACAACAACATCCCCATCATTGCCAGCAAAATTGCAGGCCAGTCAGCTGACTGCCGTGATGGCATCAAGAGCATGAAGTCAGAGACCCACTGAAGAAACCATTGAAAAACGTTCATCAGAGAGTCAACTCCAAGCAGCATAAAACTGGCTATGCCCGGCAGAATAAACTGCAGCAGAGCACTGAATAGCAACAAAGGAACTACGCCGAAACCAATAAATGGAATAGCGACCAGGTTCACCAAAGGAGAAAATGGCGAGACAGGTTGCCCGTTCACCAGTAACAAAGGCATCAACAGTAAAAACACCAGCCACTGAGGCTTAAACGCCTTTATTCGCCAATGCTGCCCTCCCTGACGCCCAGCCATTCCAAACAAAAGTGCGGCGACAGCAATGAAGGAGTACCAGAACCCCTGACTGGTCACAGCCAGAGGATCCATGACAAGAACACCAGCAAGAGCCAGTAGCCAGAGCGTTAATGGGGAGGCACGTATACCAAACAGCGGGGATAGCAGTGCTGCAAATGTCATAACCAGAGCCCTTTGTACAGGAATGCTAAACCCTGCCAGCAATGCATAACAAAGCGCAAATAACATTCCAGCCAAAGCCTTGATCAGGGGCAATGGGAATCGGCGAAGAGGTAACACCCCTACCCTGCCCATCAGCGACGCCAGAGAAAACCCCAGCCAGGCCATCAGACCTATGTGAAGGCCCGATATCACCATCAAATGAGTGGTGCCGGTTTCATTAAACATGCACCACTGCTTATCCGTAACAGCGGATTTATCACCCAGCAAAAGTGCCGTCAGAACACCCGTATTTTCAGGTGAAACCGTCTTTTCCAGCCACTCACGAAGCTGTGCTCTGAGCTGATGAACAGGGTATTTCCATAAATCACTATCAGAGAGCAAACTGCCTGACCTTACATACCCTGTTGCCTGAATAGCCTGGCGTAACAACCACGCCTCATAATCAAAAGCCCCGGCACTTGCAAAACCGTGGGGCTGGCGCAGCCGAACCGTCATTCTCCAGTATTCGCCAACCTTCAACTCAGGCGCTTCATACCAATTTAGCCTGACTTTTTTGGGATATTGTCCAGACTCATTTTGGCCAACCTGGGGACTATCAACATCAAAGTCAAAACGGGTAACCATACCATTAGCTACCGGCAGGCTGGCAATATAGCCTTCAATATCAAGGTCTTTTCCCTGAAGGCTTTCATCAAAACGGGTCGAAATGAAGCGTCCTGCATACAATGAACTAACCAATACGCCTGTTATTATCGGAAGCAGCCACCAGTGCAGTCGGGAACCTCTCTTCGAAAAAAGAATCCAAAACAGGAGGAGAAACGTCGGGAGACTGACCACCAGAAGCGTACAAAGGTTTAACAACCATGATGCAAGACCAATTGTTATTGATAATATCAGCAACCCTGCTGCCGGTTTTATTGTATAGTGAGTGTTATCCACGTAGTCTTGCCTGCTGTTTCAGTGCATAATTCCTTGCTTTAATGCCCAATTCGGGGCTCGCTTTTTCTGGCCTTGATTGACTCTCACCCTACCGTGATGCAGTAAAAAACCATTGTTGAAAAATGGCTCATCACAGCCGATGAAAAAGCAGCAAGCATAGATGAATTTCAGGCTGATGCAGTGGATCCGTAGAAGGAAATAAACCGGGTTACGATTTTCATACTGAAAATCTGGCAGGCTCTACAGGCCATGAACTAGAGTCATAGCTTGAAAGCAACAGTGCTCAGAGCACTCACGAGTAGACGCAATAATAGTTGTAACATAGTGGAAGGATATGGCGAAAAAACTGATTCAAAGGTATTTGCCGGAACCAAAAACCATTAAGGAAAATCGTCACCTGCGGTTTCTGGGGTCGGCATTATACAATGTGAACCTCTGGCAACTGAACCGCCGCTCTGCTGCAGCCGCATTTTTTGTCGGCATTTTTGTCGCATTTATTCCCATGCCCTTTCAGATGGTTCTGGCAGCCTGCCTGGCCATTGTCTTTCGCTGTAACTTACCATTGTCTGTTGCCCTGGTCTGGATTACGAACCCACTGACCATGCCAGCCATATTCTATTTTACATACAAAATTGGCTGTTTTATCCTTCAGACACCAGTAAGTGAAGCTTCCTTCGAACTTACCATTCAGGGTCTGGGTGCAGGACTTGCCCGTGTGTGGAAGCCTCTTTATCTAGGGTCACTGGTTTCAGGTGTTGTGCTTGGCTTCATCAGTTATCTGTTGATTCGGGCAGCCTGGCGCTGGAATGTTGTCATCAACTGGCGCCAGAGAAATAAACGACGCTCTCGACCCGATCCATTCAACTAACCGCTACTCAATACTCTCTTGAGATAACAGCCCAATGCAAAGAAATTTTCAAAAACGCCAGCCAAAGCTGGAAGGCCGTGGCCTGCTTGAAGCCGTCAATACTGATGGTCCTCACAATGAATGGCTGGGTATGCCAGACTACTATATCCATACCCTGACAGTGGCCGGCGACGACTACAAGTACCTGTCAGCTGACAAGCTTCTGGATGTCAATATTGGCGACACTGTAGTCTTCAGATACCAGGAAATTGGAAAGACTGACAATAAAGAAAAACGTATCGATAAGCGATCACTTGGCCTCTATATTGACCCCAGCCAGTACCTTCAGGAAACGCCCTGAGACCCTCCCTCACAACCAAAACCGTCTGAACATGAATACACAGGACAAGCGCTTCCTGTTACATCTTTCAGACGGTTTTCTGCGTCCTTGAATAGCTCCAGCCTCTTACAACGCCAGACACTTACCTTACACATGCTACTGTTTTACAAAGGGAAATAGCTAATCCATAATCGAAACCGAGCAATAAAAAATCTTGGAACTATTTTATCGATAATCAGACTAATTACTTGGACATTGATTTTGAATCCACTAAAAATAACGTTAATACATGCTCCATAAAATTATAAAAATCCAGTGACAAAGCCAACATCAAAGGTGTGAAGAATGTTTTAAAAACGCTCTATTTAACCGGTTATTTAAAAATGATTTTATATAGAAATATCACACGTTTATACAAGAAAAATTATTTTACGTTCCCTCACAGGAGGAAGACTTCAAAAAGCTTGATGACAATGATCATTGCTTTATTATCTTTTCCTGTGATGACAAATCAGGCATACAGCGCAACTGTTCAACCAGATAAACCGAGCTGGTCTTATTCTTTAAAAAAACGTGCCGTTCCCATTTTAACACAAACGTTGTTTTCAATCGATAAACTACAAACACAGTCACCTTTACTGTCCTGGGCATTGAAAAGCTCCCTTTTAAAAGCATTTCAAACTGTGTCCCGTGTCAGTGATACCTATGTGCTCACCTACCAGGACATAAAAACGTTCAATGATCATGCCAAATCCACCAGGTATGGTTATTACGACCTGTCCTTTAGAGGCAAAAAAATATACTTTATTGCTAATGAAGAGTTGGCAAACAAGGTCATTGCACTTGAAGGACAGGAAATCAATAACATTACCAACCGTCGATTACTGACCCCTGAAAACTGGTTCCTTCTGGAACACAATCCAGTAGCGGCACGTGATATGCTTCACCATGCCTACGGAAGGAAACAGGCTTTTTTTTTCCACCATGCATTTGAAAGACTGCAACAATTACCCGACCTATCCGTTTTATTAACCGACAATATCACTTCAGCTTATTTGTATGGAGAGCGCGCTGAAGAGCAGATCAGCAATCTATTAACGCAGATCTATTTCCAAATACTCTTTTCAAATCCTTCACCTGAATATCCTGTAAACAGAAAAATTCAGCAGCATGTAGGTAAAAACTATCGCCAGATCAACTCTCTCTACGATCAACTTGAAGAACACACGGGAAAATACAATTTAAAAGCAAATAACTTTATTCACGGCAACAAGCCCTTCCCCAAAGTTCAACCCTACAGCAATATTCGAACGCTGGAGCAATTCTATAAGATATTTTGCCTCCTATACGATATAGACCCGTTACTCGATGATGTTCAAAACAGCCAGCCGCAGTTAACAAGACGTGAAGCTCTGGCTTTAAGAACAGTAGAGCTATTAAAGACAAATAATGCAGCTGTACTGCCAGTCTTCACACCTTCACTAACACAAGATATTGAGAACATTTCGCCAGAGGAAGCTATAAATATTGTTTTCAATTTATTATCCTGGATAGATAATTCATTAAATATCAGTAATACCGCCACGAATTTTGTCATTTACGTTGCAGAACAGCATAAAGAAAACCAACATCTTGTGAATATGGGTAAGCTCTTTGTAGATGAAGTTCATAACCTTCGAGCCCTTGCCACACTATTCCTACGAAAGGTCAACCAACCATTTTTGGTAACCACAACAACAAATACAGGTGAACACCACATTCTGTTTAATACAGGCGATAAAATACTGATTACTAACTCCCTTAAAGGTCATGCCTTTGGTTATGAACCTAGAAAATGCCCATCCAGGCCTTATAGCACTTATATTCTTCCACAATTCCTTCACTACCTGTTTCAACACTATCATGCCCGCTATGACACACACCCAAGACTCTCTCCTGACTCGACAAGCTGGTTCTGGAATAAACTGGATATCAGACCACTGGTTCTGGAGCCAAGACTGACAATAAGCGGAGCCGCTATGCTGTAAGTAAAGGCCTGTCGAGCTAAAGCCATTCAAGGGTTATTGCCATACACGCGGCCGCTTACAGATGAAGAACCCTTCGATCAGCTGGCAAGTTAAAACACACCCTGATCTCGACACTTAAGGAACCTCTGAAAAAGGTGTCGAGACTTCCATTTCAAGCTTTCCAGTGGTTAAAAAAAAATCAAAAATGACAATATAGGCTGCTTTTCAGGCTCTTTTACCAGTGCAGCCTGAACTTCAGACGCACTGACCCTATGGTCAGCCTGCTAACAGTTTTCTTCTGACCCGGAACAGGTTGTATAAACCA
>OODV01000070.1 GCA_900299555.1 uncultured Endozoicomonas sp. | reverse complement strand
GCACGGTTCTTTTTCTGGCTGTGCTGTCGGTGGATGCGACAGGCAGGCGCGTTCTCTGAACAACGCTCAAGGATCAGGTCATCGAGAATAACGGGAACCGGTTCCTCTTCAGGTGCTTTGGAACTGACTAACAGTGTCAGTTGATGAGCAAGATTTCGCCAACGCCAGCACCCGAAGGCAACCCAATGATGATAGCTGCTCCAGACTTTATCGTACTGGATGGCAAGCAGAGCCTGAGTCAGGAACCCCTCACCGGAGAGCATGCTACCAATGAGCAATTCGCAAAACACTGGTGCAGCTTTCGCAGAAACAGCTCTGGTAAGGAAAGTAATATAGAACGAAAGTTCTTTTAATATTTTTGTTTGTTCTAAAGAGTACATCACAACCGCCTGGATTTATTATGTGTGACGGTTGGTTTAACTCATATAAAAATTAAATCGAATGTACCAGTGAAGCTCTAAAGCTGAGTATCAACCCGTCATCGAAGCATTAATTGATAAAATCAACACGTTCAGTGACCAAACAAACCCAACCATTCTTGATGCCGGTTGTGGCGAAGGTTATTACACTTCCGAAATAAAAGAACGCCTGGAAGGTAGTGAAGTCTGCGGATTTGATATCGCCAAACCAGCAATCCTGGCCGCCAGTAAACGAAACAAAGCGATTGAATGGCTGGTAACCAGTGTCAGTGAGCTTCCTTTGATGGACGAACAGTTTGATGTAATCATCAGCATATTTTCCCGCAGTGACTGGTCCGAGTTTTCCCGGGTACTGAAGCCCGGGGGGCATATCGTTATCCTGACTCCCGGGCAAAGCCACCTGCTGGCACTTCGCAATGCCATTTATGATGACGTTCGTCCTTACCCGGAAGATAAACGTCTGCAGGATTTGCCCGAGAACCTTCACCTGCTGGAAAGCCAGAGTATCCGTCATTTGATGATGCTGGAAAACACTCAGGCTATTATGGACCTGCTGACCATGACACCTCACTACTGGCATGTAAATGCCACACAGAAACAGCAACTGGAACAACTTGGCCAGCTGGAGTGTGAGCTGGAAATGCGCCTGTCTGTAATAAAAAAATGTGATCAAAAAACACGATACAAAAAGACAATAAGCCACTATAGGTAAAAGTACTGCCTTACATCAATTTTACCAAGCTTGACTGATGGTATAACTGAGACATGGCCATAGCCTCCCACGCCTCTGGCCAGTAACCTTACGGGGGGTTCATCATGTTTCAGTTCGCACAGATCATTGCCGGTAAAAGCGAAAAAGACCTCTTCACTGTTCTGGCTCTGAAAGCCGATATCCAACTTGCTGTCATGCTGACCATTGCAATTTTACAACTGGCAATGAAGGGTATTGGAACCAGCTGGATACTTTTACTGGCTGGATCATTAGCCTCCATTATCGTGCTCACAGGACTAAATAAAGGAGCACGCAAAATAGTAATCGGCATTCCCAGTTATATTCCCTATGTATTTGGCATCTACCTGTTCTTTATAGAAGGGTTTGGTCGTTTGACACAACTACTGGCCAGTTTCACTATTTTTGATACTGCCTTGGTTATTCTGTTCTTTGTTGCTGGTAATATTATCGCCACGGCCGGTTATAATGCCATCGTGTATGCCAAGCGACTGGAGCAGTCTCACTAACTTCCCAGCCGTATTTGGTAAATAATGCAGTTTGGGAATAGAAAGCAGTATGGAAAAAGAAGCAGTTACTACCTGGTCACTGGAAATGGTTTCTCCGGAAGAACTTATCTACAAACCAGTGACCGATCCGGATTTTATAATCCAGGAATGCCAGGTAAAACAGTTTCAATTTAACCGGTTTCTCTATAGCTATATTGGCAAACAATGGGAATGGACTGACAAGCTGAGCTGGTCTGATAATCAATGGCGTGAGTACGCAGAAAACGACGACCTTCGTCTTTGGGTTGGCTACTATAAAGGCAGCCCAGCAGGTTACTTTGAACTGAGAAAGGCTGAAGGTGATGTTGAAATTGCCTATTTTGGCCTTGCCGAGCCATTTATTGGGAGGGGTCTTGGTGGCTCTCTGTTAAGTGCAGCCATTCAGGAAGCCTGGAACTGGGAAGCAAAGCGTGTCTGGGTTCATACCTGCACACTGGACCACCCCTATGCCCTGAAAAACTATCAGGCCAGGGGGCTGAAAGTTTATAAAGAAGAAACTGACCAAGTAGCATAAGGTCCCTGTCTCAACTAAAGCCAGAATACTTCTGACTAGACGAAAAGACCTACAAGATGCTTGAAGGGTATAAAGGTGAAGTTACCCGCCAAAGCCTTTATCCCCTGTTAAGTTAAGGTATGTTGTATCGATCAGTTTTCAGATTAATCAGGTTTACCGCTGTGAGGATGTTATCGCCACAGCAAGCCAGTGGAAAATAACACTGAAAAGACCTGATGACGATTCACCTATAGAAGAACTGTCTCTGAGAACAACCCATATTTTCAAACGACAGGACAGCAATCATTGGCTGATCTGCCACCTCCATGCTTCCCCAGTTCCTCAATTAGCGCTTTTAAATAATAAACTCCACCAGCCAATGGCATAACAGCGTAATAATCACAATACCTGCAAGATTCAACACCATACCACTTCGTACCATGTGTCGGATGGGTAACATTCCTGAGCCATAAACAATAGCATTGGGCGGTGTCGCGACAGGCAGCATAAAGGCACAACTGGCCGCGATCGCTGCTGGTATGGCCAGAATGGCAGGATCCATACCCAGTGAAATTGCCAGAGCTCCGAGTGGAGGTAGAAATGCTGCGGTGGTTGCCGTATTACTGGTAACTTCTGTCAGAAATATAATGATGGTGACAACCAGTACAATGGCCATCAAGGGTGGCATATCCCCCAGGATATTCAATGACCCTGCGATCCAGTCCGCCAGCCCCGTTCTACGGATCATTGCAGCCAAACTCAGTCCACCGCCAAACAACAACAATACGTCCCAGGGCAAGCGTTGCATTTCCTTCCAGCTCATCAGGAACTCAAGCTTCTTAAAACTCGCAGGCAGAATAAACAGTGAAACCGTTGCGATGAGAGCGATCGTGGTATCAGACAACTCCAACCAGGGAATGATTTCACTTAGCCACTCACCCAAAAAGGGCCGGATAATCCAGGCTAACGCTGTCAGCAGAAAGATAGCAGTCACGGCTTTTTCAGCGCCACTCATGGAGCCATTCAGCTTTTGTTGTTCTTTGATTGATTCTCGAACCACATGATTTTCTTCTCCACTGAGTCGGTATCCGAAATACCCCAGCCAGAAACCGGTAATGGCGAGCATAATAATTGAAGCGGGCAGACCGATAATCAGCCAATGAGCAAAACCAATCTGAATACCGTATTGTTCCTGAAGAAAGGCTACCAGCAATGCATTAGGAGGAGTACCGATCAGTGTGCCAAAACCACCGATGGAAGCCCCATAAGCAATGGATAACAGCAGAGCTATTGGAAAGCCACGGCTCATCTTCCCCTGATGACGAATCATTGAAGTAACAGACAGACCTATCGGTAGCATCATAATAGTCGTAGCCGTATTGGAAACCCACATACTGATTAAGGCAGTAGCAATCATAAAGCCCAGCACCAGACGCTTCTCACCCGTCCCCATCACCATCATGATTCTCAATGCAATCCGGCTGTGCAGATTCCAGCGCTCCATCGCCAACCCAAGGACAAAGCCACCCATAAACAGAAATATCACTGGATGCGCATAGGGAGCAGCCGCTTTGTCGAGGCTTGCCAGACCAAGCAGTGGAGACAGAATCAGTGGTAAAAGAGCAGTAATTGCTGTCGGGAGAATTTCAACGGACCAGAAGACAGCCATCATCATGGCAAGCCCTGCACAACGCCAGGCCATTTCATTCATGCCCAGAGGCGGTTCAACCAGCAATGTGAAAACCTGTAATGCGATCCCAACTAAAAGCCCTGCTAGCCAGAACAATGGGTTGTTTTCCTGTTGATGTTCCTGTCGAGCAGGTTCTGACGTCGTTCGAGGAGAACCTGAAGTCATGATTCACTCCATTGCATTTAGTAGAATGTCTTGGCAATTCAATAGTAAATCGGAAATTAATACCGGCGTTTGAACCCTGAGACCTCATCAAACCACAGAGTTCCAAATGAATTGCTGTAATGATTCGCCGTCATTAAGAATAGACTCTGTTATAATTCTTTACCTATTCTGTACCATGGCACATGCCAAGAGCTTGATTTGACTGCACCTATTCTTACCACCGCAACAACGCCTTCCCGCTTTAGCGATCTCTCTCTACCAGAATCCCTGCTGAACAACCTGAACAGCTTGGGATACCTGGAAATGACACCGATACAGCAGCAAAGCCTGCCTGAGCTCCTGGAAGGCAAAGATGTCATTGCCAAAGCAAAAACTGGCAGTGGTAAAACCGCTGCTTTTGCCATTGGCCTTATCCTGAAGCTGAAACAGAGTGATTTTGGGTGCCAGGCGCTGGTAATGTGCCCTACCCGTGAACTCGCAACTCAGGTTGCTCAGGAAATCCGCAGGCTAGTTCGGTATCAACAAAACATCAAGGTAGTGACTCTCTGCGGTGGTCAGCCCATTGGTCCACAGATCGGCTCACTTGAGCATGGTGCTCATGTTGTTGTCGGTACCCCTGGGCGAATCCAGGATCACCTGCGTAAGAAGACGCTGTCGATAGCCCGAACCAGTACCTTGGTTCTTGATGAAGCAGACCGTATGCTGGATATGGGCTTCATTGATGCGATTGAAAATATCATCAGTCACCTTCCAGAGCAGAGACAGACACTCCTGTTTTCAGCGACTTACCCGGAGGGTATCAAGACTCTGAGCCAACGCTTTCAGTGGCAGCCCGTTGAGATAACGGTTGAAAGCACTCATAGCCATGAACATATTGAGCAGCGCTTTTACCACGCAGAGAACACTGACAAACCAGCCATGCTGATCAAGCTCCTGAAACACTACGAGCCAGAGTCCAGCGTCATTTTCTGCAACACCAAACAAGAGTGTAAGAAGGTAGGTTCTGAGCTGTATGATGCAGGCTACAAGCCCGTTGTACTCCATGGCGATATGGAACAGAAAGAGCGGGACCAGATGCTGGTTCGCTTTGCCAACCAGAGCTCGACCCTGTTGATCGCCACTGACGTGGCAGCACGTGGCCTGGATATCGACAACCTTGCAGCAGTGATTAACTACGATCTGAGCCGGGACCCGGAAGTTCACGTTCACCGTGTAGGCCGAACCGGACGAGCCGGTAAAAAGGGCCTGGCTCTCAGCCTGCATACCCAGCGGGAGCAGTACAAACTGGATAATATCAGTGACTACCTCAAGGCTCCCCTGGTATTTGGGGATCCAAAAGTACTTATCGAGAACCGTCAGCCAGAACCCGCCCCCATGGTAACGCTGGCAATTGATGGTGGCCGCAAGCATAAAGTACGCCCCGGCGATATTCTGGGCGCCCTGACCGGCGATGCAGGAATTCCCGGAGAGCAGGTTGGCAAGATCAATATTTTTGACTTTGTAGCCTATGTTGCTGTTAAACGAGAAAGTGCCCGAGCTGCGCTGAACAGACTCGAACAGGGCAAAATTAAGGGCAGAAAATTCAAAGTTCGGCGCCTGTAATCGTCATAAACTGAGTAGAGTTTTACTTCCCCATCATCAACGCCTGATTGGAACTAAATCAGGCTTTTGCTGTCGAAGGAGGCATATCAAAAACAAGCAAATACATAATAGGGAAGTAAATCAAATGGCTAATGTCTTACCATTAAATGGCTACGGATCGGATTCGTTCAATCAACTGGGTGGCATACCTACTCAACCAGATACTCTGGCGCGTTTTAATAATCGTGGAGCAATGATGGCTCCGCCTCTGCAGAAATACATGGCTCAGCCAAATTCCAATCAACAACCTTCTGTACCAATCCTTGATAACACCACGCAACAGCTGCATCCTCTTGCTCGCAATGTGAGAAACGTTGACCCTGTTATTGATACGAAGGGTGTGCCGGTCTCTGATACAAAAGATTCAGAGCACATAGATAGCGAAGCTCTTAAAAATCTGAGTGATCAGGAACTGCTTGAGAAAGGTAATAAGCAGCTGGAAGAAGCTAAAAAAGCATATACTACATACGGTCAAAATAGCCTTGCGCACAATGCCCGAAAAGCCTTGGAGCCATTTATTGTATGTGCCAATAATGCCAAAGCACACTTTCCTATTGCCGGTGTAGATTGGTTTAAGAGTTCAGAAAAGCTTATTGAGTCATTAAAAAAACTCGAGCTTCCCCAAGGTACTCCAGATGACTTAGCTGTTACCATCCAATTTCCCGGAGAAGAAGTTATCTCACTTATCCCTCCTGGTAATGGACTCAAAACCAAAAATCCCACTCAGGTATATGAGTGTTACCTCCACGCCTTTGGGGTAATGGATAAAAAGGTCACTGAGTTTAACAATGGAAATGATAACGCCCTCGCTCAGGCTGAAGCCAAGTTTAATGATGTGTTTGCTACGCTGAAGGCTATCAGGGAAGAGATTGATAAAAGAAAGCTCAAGCCATCAGAAAGCCAGCTTGAATACGACTTTCAAAAATTTAGAGACAATGGGATCACTATCAGTGCCGTTGCCGATGGAAGGGAGTTTGCATTCTATGAAAACAAATTCCTGCACAAGGCAGCTGAAGTCCCCTAAAAACCAGAAGAAACAGAAGCTCCGGCTTCAACTGATACAGCAACCACCAGCACTACAGATGAAAGCACCGTTCCTGCTGAAGGCAATACTACAAACTCAGTCGCTTCCTAAAGCAACGATAGTGCGCCAGCTGCTGCTCCCGGCAATAACACTCAGATACTGGCCCAACCGGCTTGATAACTATGCAGCCTGTGCCACCAAAGGTGGTACATGGCACTCCATAACCACTGCAATGGCGCGGAGTGCCTGAGCTTCTTCCATCGCTACTTCACCATCATGCTCTATGCACTGGCAAAGTGCCTTCAGTAATTGCTCCTTAGCCTCGGCACGTAACAAAGCTATCTTTTTCAGCCCCTGACTTAATGCCTTAAATGAGACCTTCTCCTTTGTTATGGTAAAACCTAATCCATTTACCGTCTTTGTATAACAGCTTCGTTTGTCCTCAACCGACATTCCAGACATGCCAACCAAGGCTTTTATCAATAGTGCCACTTCATCGGATAACTGATTAATATTCCGATACTTTTCATAGCGGAAAATATTTTCAGATTTTTTCTTTTTAGGCAAAGTGTGATCAACAATGGTAATCAGGGACCATTCCATCACCGTTGTTTTTCCATCAGCTGTCGCCAGTTTTAGCAGCACCTTCTGCAATAGCTCCTGCTGATCAATGTTTAGCATTTTTAATGCAGGCAACGTCATTTCAAGAATCGACAGCCGGTCGTTCAGTAGTCTGGCATTGTCAAGCTGCTCATGCAGCTCAAGGTAGGCCGCTTCGCGGCGACTTTTAGCCCGTGCATAATGGAGGGCTTTCAG
>OODV01000069.1 GCA_900299555.1 uncultured Endozoicomonas sp. | reverse complement strand
GGGAAAGAGATCTGGAAGGAAAAGTTCATAGCCTGAATTTGACCTGACAGACACCCTCTTGAAAATCGGTAACTGTCAGGTCAGGTCTGAACTTCTACACCTTACAGCTCATTTTTATAAATTCTGCCATCTTTCATTATGACTTTCAGGTAGCGGTCTGGCTGTTGCAATACGCCGATATCGTCCAGTGGATTTCCATCCACTATCAGCAGATCCGCCCGATAACCTTTTGCCAGCACACCGATCTGTCCAGAAAAGTTAAAGAGCTCTGCCGCTTTCACTGTCGCCGAGCGGATCAACTCATCTGCTGGAATGATTTCACCACGTATAGCGAACTCTTTTAACTGAGCGTCGTGCATACTGCCCAGTAAATCGGTACCGAAGACAATGTTCACATCCGCCTGCCAGGCCGCCTCCAACGCCTGCAGGCCTGCATCCAGCACACTGTAGACTTTCCTCTGCAGTGCTTCAGGCATACCCGCCTCAACACCTTTAAGCGCAAGCTGATCATAAGTTGATAAGGTAGGTATCAGATACGCGTCTTTCTGCTTGAGCAGCTCTATTCCATCCTGCTCGATCAGGTTGCCATGCTCAATAGACCGTACACCTGAGTTCAAGGCCCGAACAATTGCACGATTGGTATACGCATGAGCCATTACATAAATATTGGCGGCTTCAGCCTCTTCAACCGCTGCCCGGATTTCATCCTCGGCAAACTGGGTGCTGGTGATTCGATCGGTTGGAGAGGCGACACCACCGGATACCATCAATTTAATCTGATGGGCACCTTTACGGATTTCATCCCGGCAGGCTCTACGAACCTCCGCCACACCATCACAGACCTTCCCAAGACCGGCACAGCAAAAGCAGTGATCCGACTGGTTATCGCCCGGAAGGCGCATATCGCCATGCCCTCCCGTCTGGGACAGGGCATGACCACAAAAGAGTAGACGAGGACCAATGAGAAGGCCTTCCTCAATGGCCTGGGCATAACCAAAATCAGCACCTCCAGCATCACGTACCGTGGTAAAGCCTCGCATCAGCATGCCTTCCAGAATACTTTTAGCATGAGCTGCGACGTAGGAGGGAGGCCAGTGACGCAATGCCACAAAGTCCGGGGTACCAGCGGTAATATGTACATGGGCATCACATAATCCCGGCATCACCACACGCCCTGCGGCATCCAGTGTGATATCTGAAGGCTCATCGGGCAAATCATCACCCATAGCCTCTATCAAACCATCCTTGATAAGGATGCACTGTTTTGGCGACAGCAAACCTTTCACGACATCCAGAATATGGGCATTGATTATTCGTATGGTTGCCAAATGCACTCTCCTCTGCAGGGCTTGTTATTAGCCTTCCAGTATAGGCCAGAGGATAGAAGCTCATATTCAGGCGATTTTATGGCAATATTGAAAGACGTCGATGCTTCACGATACACGCCACAAGTTCTCGCAGCCACTGTAGCACCGGCGCTTCATTATCTTCTTTACGCCAGGCCAGGTAGATACCAAAATCCGGAACCGGGCAGGGAGACATAGTTAACCCTTGGCCAGGCCGTCCTGTTGCACCCAGTACCTGTGGCACCACACTGATCAGAGGCTGTTCCGGCAAAAGACGCAATAATGAGGTAAACCGTCCGCAGGTCACCCGCACTTTTCTTCGATCTCCACGCTGAGCCAGCAAATCATCTACAACGCCTTTTACATTACCAGTGTTGTTTATAATCGGATGATCAACGGAGAGAAAATCATCATACGACAGAGGTATATCCAGTTTCAGTTGTTCATTATCAAGCAGGCAGACATGTTTCTCGGTATAGAGCTTATCCACAGCCAACTCATTAGGTCCATCGCCAAGCCTGCCAATTGCAAGGTCTAGCTGGCCATTACGAAACAGAGTGAAGGCGTTGTCCCGATCCAGCAGAATAAAGCTGACCGTGCAGCTTGGTGCGCTTTGCAATAAAGCCTGAACAATCACCTCCGAATACAATGACTCGGCATAGTCAGTCATACCAACATTCAGATGGCCATCAAAGATGGCAGGATCATAATCCTGGACAAGTAACAGATCGTTCCGCACCTGACCCAGTATCTTTTTTACTTTGGGTGCCAGCTATCTTGCTCGCCGCGCCAGTTTCATCTGACAGCCCTGGTTACACTGTGCTCTTCCAACAAGGATTCAAGAGCAGTCAGGAGGTTCAGGTCAATCCTCGACAGGTTAATTTTTCCTGGATGACTCATTACAGGCATGAGTTCTGATTTTAGACAGACAAAATTTATAAAAGAATTATTCAAGAAAAGAAAGAACTATATGTAATGAAGAGTTTTTAAATATGATCGTTTCCACACTTTCATTGCTGACTTCCTCAGCATAGCGAAGCATGCAGGATATTACCTTGTACTATGATATGGCTTGTTGATACTGCCACTATCAATAAATAAATACTATTCCTCGTTTAACAAATCACCCATAGCTACAGAATCTAAAAAATGCATAATACTACACTTCATTTTCAACAGACAAAAACGTCAAGACCGACAGCCCCCCCCCTGCATTCACCAACAAGTGGTAAGAAATCTGTACCATTAATAAAACCACTGATGATAGACGAGTATAGTCAATATGACTGGATAAAATCCGAAACCAGGCCAATCTTACAAAGGTTCGTTAAGCATGCATTAGCAGAAAAATTTATAGCAATGAATTTATTGCCACGGGAAAATCCACTGAAAGAAATTAGTGAGATTTTAACAGTCTGGACTGCTATAAAAAGCCATATTCCATATAAACCTGAAGAAAAAATTCTTGCTCTGGATGTTGGTTCCGGCATCTCCCCACGCCTTGGTGCATGGGTAGCTTTAAATACGAACTGGCAGGTCTTTTCAATTGATCCGGTTTTACTTAAGCCTAAAGCGGTATTACCCGATAATCTGACCATCATTGCAAAACCAGTCGAAGAAGTTGACCTTTCTCAACAATTCGATTTATCTGAATATCATGCTGTTATCATGATGATCCATGCCCATGTCTCATCTTCTCTAGCCAGCAAGGCGGTAACCGGCTGCAAGAAGCTCTCTATGGTAGCTATTCCATGTTGTAACTATCTACCTAGACAACAAGAAATAAATGGAACACCATTTAACCTTGAGTATGAGGCAAATAACATATTATCCAGACATAACCTAGTTCGGGTTTGGTATCCTCAATCAGAACCGTATGAATCAAAAAAAGATGTTTCCAAAGAAAATCCAGAAAAAACAAAGCCATTGAAAAAAAACATCTATCCCCGGACAGGACTTAAAAGAAAAATACAGCACAGAAGAGTATCTACTACCAATGAATTTACTCAATATAACAAGGTTTCCAGTGATATTGATCACTTCATAAACCATTGGGAAATCACATTTAGAGATTCCAGAGGTCTGAAAGATAAAAACACCTGCCCACAGTCTTGGATATTTAAGAAAGCAAATATGGCTAATCGATTATCAAGAGCCATACATATCGAGAAAATCACCAGAGAAATACTAAAACGATCATCAGAGTATCCAAAAGAGGATGAGGAACTAACATTAGTAGTTTTTGAAGAAGGAAAATATCCGAGATATGGAGCATGGCTTGCATGTAGCCTGAAACATAAGGTCATTGCTGTTTGTAGATCTTCGAAAAAAAGGAGCTTAGCTCAACACTGGCAAAAAATTGAAGGTATGAGCATGTCCACAAAACATAACCTGGAAATCAAGAAACAAAACTATCATGTAATAGTGATGAGTAGTGAGTTCAAACCTGAACAGGTTATAACCCTATTACGTAAGGCACACAGCTTTTCAATGATTTTTAACAATGACTACCAATATCAAAAGAACTCACATAATAAGCCAGATGAAAGTCGACTCATTTGGGATGTCATATCACCAATAAGAAGATTTCATATATGGAATTTAATACACCCTTAATTCACTATATCTTGGTAAAATATCAACCCTCTCTCCATTTCCCCTATTATACTCTATGAGTATACCAGCTAGAGAATAGCCAAAGGTACACTCATACAGTCCCATCAAATTTCGAAGATTTATAGCATCACAACTCCAACACCAATAAACATCAACACCAGCCAGAAGACTGAAAGCTTCATCGCACGCAACAGGAAGCAGCCAATCAGCACCAGCGCCATATCCATTGCTGAATAAACAGCGGAAGTGAACACCGGCGAATAAAGAGCAGATAACAACAAGCCAACAACAGAAGCATTAATACCAGCAACGGCTCCTGCAATCTGCGCCCGTCCAGCCAGAGCCTGCCAGGCTGGAAGCACGCCGACCACCAGCAGAAAACCCGGCAGGAAAATGGCAATAGTTGCCGCAATAGCGCCCAGCATGGGTGTAGACTCAGAAGCAAAATAGCCAAGGTAAGTAGCTAGAGTAAACATTGGCCCGGGTACAGCCTGAGCAGCCGCATAACCGGTCAGGAAGGTATCAGTACTGATCATGCCTTCCGTTGTACTCTGCAGAAGGGGCAGAACCACATGGCCACCGCCAAACACCATACTGCCAGCCTGAAAGAAGTCACTGATCACTCTCGCCAATGGTGAATACTCAGCGAGCAGAGGCAGGCCAAACAATAAAATGGCAAACAGAATTAACGGCCAGAAAACAAAACGACACTTAGCCTGGCTATCTTTATTGCCAGGTAACCACCGATAGCCAATCAGTGCTGCCGCAACCAGAATAGCCATCTGTACAAATACACCAGGAAATACCAGCAATAGTGCCCCACTGAATATACACAGACTAATGGTCAGCTGACTTTTACAGAAGGAACGAAACATCTGCAGAGTGGCATCTGCAACAACCACAACAGCTAACAGTTTCAGACCCGCAATAATTCCCTGATACCAGTCAGCAGACAGGAACAGCTGACTGCTCATGGCTACCGCCAGCAAAATCGCAAACGACGGTAAAGTAAAACCAACAAAGGCAGCCACTCCACCCAGCAGCCCTGCCCGCTGGTAACCCAGGGCAAAGCCAATCTGGCTGGACCCAGGACCTGGCAGAAACTGGCTGAGAGCAATCAGTTGAGAATACTCAACATCCGTTAACCACTTGCGTTTCTCAACGAACGTATTTCGAAAATATCCAATATGAGCAGCCGGGCCTCCAAAACTGGTCCAGCCCAGCAGGAAAAACTGCCAGAAAATGGTGAATAACTTATCCACAGGCAACTTACCAAAAGATTAATAAAGTAATTTGCTGATAATAAACAGCTGTTGTCCATTATGCATATTGATTCTTTTGATTGATCAGAATCAATATGATCGATATTTCTGCCAGCCCCCAATCCCTTTAGACTGTGAAAATAAAGCGCTGCAATAGAAATGGACACAACCAACATGACCAACCATCTGGGAGTCATCGCCACCAACCGCTTTGGTATGGGGGCCAGAGATCATGAAATCAAAGAAGCGCATTCAGATCCACAAGGGTGGCTGAGTACTCACTTAATATCCCCTGCTCTGGACAACAGCCTGCCCGACAGCTGGGCAGTCATGAACCAGTATGCAGAGTTTCGAGCCATAAAGAATGCTGAAAAATCCGGACAGAAGCCCGGCAATCAGAATGCCATGATGGAACCATTGAGGAGAACCTACTTCCAGTTCTGCAGTGATACCCTGACTCGGAGCATCAGCAGCGAGCACTCATTCAGCTGGCGACTGCTGGATTTCTTCTCCAACCACTTCAGTGTTTCAGCCCAGGGCGGACTGATGACGCCACTGGCTCCCACGCTTGAGCGGGAGGCCATAGCCCCAAACCTCTTTGGTTCTTTTGCTGATTTGCTCATTGCTGTGGAAAAACATCCAGCCATGCTTGTCTATCTGGATAACGAAAAGTCCATTGGACCGGAGTCAAGACAGGCTAACCACCTAAAAAAGAACTCAAAAAAAGTCAGGGGCATGAATGAAAACCTGGCCCGGGAAATTCTGGAACTCCATACCATGGGGGTGAATGGCGGCTACCAACTGGAAGATATTCAGGAGCTGGCAAAAGCCATTACCGAATGGAGTGTCGCCAGACCTGGCAAAAAAGAAGGCCATGGTTTTTTATTTCGTGAAAGAGCCCATCAGCCAGGACAACGCACCGTTCTGAGGAAAAAATATCCGGATACCGGTGAAAATCAGGGAGAAGCCATTCTTCGAGACCTTGCAGTGCAGCCTGCAACGGCTCGATACGTTTCCTAGAAACTGGCCAGACACATGATCAGCGATCAGCCACCGGCTGACCTTGTGGAGAAAATGCAGGAACAGTGGCTGAAGAGCAATGGTAACCTGAAAGCAGTTATTACGGTTCTGATTCAACACCCAAAGAGCTGGCAGGTTGAGCAACAAAAACTCAAAACTCCCCGTGAATTTCTGGTTTCCGTCTGCAGGGCAACCGACGGACTCTCTCCCCGAAAGAAAAACAGGGAACAACAAAGCAGAATGCTGGTCAATACGTTGACTGCCATGGGACATAAACCCTTTGGTGCAGGTTCACCCGCTGGCTATGCTGATGTCAGCAGTGCCTGGGATGGCTCTGATGCATTACTGACCCGGATCGACTGGACAAACAGCTGGGTAGAAAGGCTGAAAAGAAGAATCGATCCGCTTGCACTCAGTGATGCCATTCTGGGTGAACAGATGGCAAGTGATTCCCGAACCACCATTGGCCGTGCAGAGAGTCGCCAGCAGGGTTTATCGCTATTATTGCTTAGTCCCGAGTTCATTAGGAGATAGTTTGGTGAGGAGAAAGGATCGTAAGGAGAAAGCTGCGTGACTAAAATTAACCGACGCGAATTGATCAAATGGCTTGGGGCTGGCGTCGTATGCTCACAGATTCCGGTAACCGGAAGCCTGGCATTTGGCTCAACATCAAACCATCAAAGCAATTCACCCAAACTGGTATGGATCGTTCTGCGCGGTGCAATGGACTCACTGCACGCAGTTCTGCCAGCCTTTGATGGTGACCTGTTAGTTCATCGTCGTCTTATTGCAGAACCTGCCCTTGAAGCCATGCTGCCAATGGATCAGGGGTTTGGTCTGAACAATCATCTGCCAACGCTGCACAACTGGTATCAGCAGAAGCAAATGGTTCCCGTGGTTGCGGTAGCTTCTCCTTACCGGCAACGCTCGCACTTTGAAGGTCAGGATGCACTGGAGTCAGGCCTTTTTCCCCTGAATCAAGACAATGGCTGGCTTTCCCGGGCTCTGGAGGCCACCGGAAAAACCGGACTGGCAGTATCCCACTCTCTCCCCGTCAGCCTGCGTGGAGGACAACTGGCAGGCACCTGGTATCCAAATACCATACCCTCTGCAAAGGAAGACCTGTATCAGCGACTTTTCCAGATGTACAAGCAGGATGACCTGCTTCACAACCGGCTGGAAGAAGCCCTGAATGTTCGGGGTATCGTGGGCAATTCAATGGATGGCAACAGCCGTAAATTCAAGGCGCTGACTGAAGCGGCCGGTACGTTGCTCAGTCACCAGGAAGGCCCTGATGCCATCATGCTGGAAATGGGCGGTTGGGACACCCATGATAACCAGCTACCCCGCCTTTCACGACAATTTCAGGAACTGGACTCAGGCCTGCAGACCATGAGAACCAGTATGGGAGAACAAACCTGGAGTAATACCATTATCATGATTGCTACCGAGTTTGGCCGAACAGTAGCGATGAACGGTACCGGTGGTACTGATCATGGAACCGCCTCCTGCCTCATTATGACTGGTGGAGCGGTTAAGGGTGGCAAGGTGCAGGGTGACTGGCCAGGGCTTGCTAAAAAAGACCTCTATGAAGAGCGGGATTTACGTCCAACGTCTGATATTCGTCAGTGGATATCAGCCACCTTGATGCAACACTGGCAACTTTCAGCTCCCCAGTTGAAGAGTATTTTCCCCGACATCACTCCAGCCCGGATTGTTTAAATAATATTCTTTGCATTTCATCACATCCCTTAGCAGGAGCCATTTACTCCTGCTTGGTTCCTGATATTCTGCTCGTAAAGCGTACAACTTATCGAATAATCATGACTGCTCTCAGTGATGATCGCCTCGAAAACCCACGCCTTTTATAAACGACTATTAATGGCTACTTACAAGAGCACTTTATGCTGCATGCTGTTGTGAAAAAACTTCGACTGCCAGGCCTTTTTGCCTGCGCTTTATTGCCCGGTCTGGCCAATGCCCACGGTTGGGTTGAGTTCCCGGAAGCCCGACAATCCATCTGTTATGAAGATGGCGGCTTCTGGTCTGCTGATGGTCAGGATATTCCTAATGCTGCCTGTAAGGCGGCCTTTGATATCTCTGGTACTTACCCGTTTGTGCAACGCAATGAAGTAGCCATGCTGGTAAAAGACTTCCGCAATATAGCAGAAGTCAAACGGCATATCCCGGATGGCACACTCTGCTCTGCGGGTACCGAAGCCAAAGCCGGCCTCAATGTGCCATCCAGCCAATGGCAGAAAACCCGGATCACCTTGGACAAAAATAACCAGATTGAGCTGCTGTTTAATGCAACTGCGCCACACAATCCATCCTTCTGGGAGTTTTACCTAACCAAGCCCGGTTATGACCACAGTCAGGCCCTCACCTGGAATGATCTTGAGCTGGTAGCAACCGCAGGCAATGTCGCTGTGGACAGTGACAGAAAATACCGTATCAACATCACACTGCCTGCAGACCGTAAAGGTGACGCCATTCTGTATACCCGCTGGCAGCGCGATGACCCAGCTGGTGAAGGTTTTTACAACTGCTCAGACATCACCTTTACCACGGATGGAGACTCTGATGGCGGCACGGGGCCCGATCCGGAAATCCCTGAATTGACGGCGCTGGGCTACTATATTCCCCAGGGGTTCCCAACACCAGACTTGGATGACTACATCAGTTTCCGGGGCTTTGACAGCAATGGTCAGGAAGTTCTGGAAGAACGTATTCTGATCACTCATCAGAATCGTAACAGCTGGCCTGAGCTACTGGCGCTTCAGGTATCCGACAAACATAAAAGCTTCACCATTGGCATCTGGCACGAAGCCATGGGCCACTACATGTTTGACCGGGAGAACCTCTATGCCAACCAGGTATGGGCACAGGATCCAAAAGCGTCTTACGCCCTGTCACTGATACCGGGAGATAGCATTGTTCCTCCACCGTTACCCACAGGTCAGTGGGATCCAGAGAAGGTTTATGTTGAGGGAGATGTGGTACGCCATGATGAGCAGAACTGGCTGGCACACTGGTGGACGCAGGGGGATGAGCCCGGAACCACTGGTGAATGGGGGGTATGGCGCCTGACCGACCTGCAACCTGAAGAACCGGAGGAACCTGAAGTTCCTGAAACGGGCGACAGTAACTGGAGCGCTGGGCAGACCTACTACGATGGGGATAAGGTTATCCACAACGGTGTTCAGTGGCACGCCCACTGGTGGACAAAAGGTGATGAGCCGGGAACGACGGGTGAGTGGGGAGTCTGGCGCCAGGCTGAATAATCTGGAACCAGACGCCTTTTCAATCTGATATCACCGGCGCAGCCGCCGGTGGTACTCTTCTGAAAAATTGATCATTTCCACAACCTTGTACGACAATTGACAGTACATCATCAGTGGACATTGCTCATGAAGGTTGTTATTACCGGTTCAACCGGCATGGTGGGTAAAGCGGTCCTGCTGGAGTGTCTGGCAGAAAAGTCTAGACCTTAACATGACTGCAGACTCAAGCCTGGCTGGTAGTCAGTTGGCCCATTTCACTTTATATTGGGGAATCAAATAATAAAAATAACGAGCGACACTGATGGACAACACGGCAAAACCAGCTTCTGAACAGAAGACCTTCAACAGCTTTTCGGAGTTCTACCCCTTCTATCTCAAAGAGCACAGCAACCGGGTCTGTCGTGCTCTTCACTATATTGGCAGTTCAGGTGCATTGGTAATCCTTGGCCATGCTCTGTACTCCGGAATCTACTCATCCATCATTTTTGCCTTTGTTTTTGGCTATGCCTTTGCCTGGGTCGGGCATTTCTTTTTTGAACACAACAAACCCGCAACATTTAAATACCCTTTCTACAGTTTTATAGGCGACTGGGTCATGCTTAAAGACTTTCTGCTCGGGCGCTTTCGCAAAGAGTAACCAAACGTTCCGGGCAGGTTCAGGTTACCCCTAACCACCTGCCATTCACTTTGGTCAGAAGCGGCATTTCAATCGGTAACTCTCAACAACCATTCCACTATTCACATCACGTTCTCGTACCCCGAACATCAAATTCGGTAATCACTTCGTTGACGATGAGAATCATTTTCACTTCAATGGCCTGTTATAAATTAGCACAATAGAACCAAATTAAATTCATCGCGCTTTCTACCTCATCACGGCATTGCTGGATGAGCCTGATCAATGACTTAGGATCCGCTGCTCAGTACGCCAATATCTTCCTAAATATGCAGTCGAAGCAGGCGATCTAGAAAGTGATATGAAAGTGCTAAACGCCCAGATTTCACGCAAAAGGCCGTTCATTGAAACTACTCTGGAAACTCCGGTTTATCCTGAAGGACTACTGGCCGCAATACCTGCTGGCCTTTATCTGTCTGCAGATTGTCTCAGCCCTGAACCTGCTGCCACCCTGGCTGATTGGTCATGTGGTTGACGGCATAAAAGACAATAGCCTTACAAACCGGGAACTGGCTGGTTATGTTGCCGGGATACTGATCACTGGAGTGCTGGTATATGGTTTCCGATACGTCTGGAGAGCCAAGCTTTACGGTGCCTCCATTGAGCTGATCCGTAAGCAGCGCAGTCGATTGTTTGCCCATTTCACCCAGCTCTCTCCGGAGTTTTACCAGCACCATACAACTGGTGACCTGATGGCCCACGCCACCAACGACCTCAATGCGGTTGAGGAAAGCGTTGGTGTCGGGATCATGACCCTGGTGGACTCTCTGATCGCCGGCTTTACCGTTCTGTTTGCCATGGTGTTCCTGGTGAGTGGTCAACTGACCCTGCTGGCCATGTTGCCGTTCCCGGTACTGGTCTGGGTGACCAAACGCTACGGAGTTGCATTGTACTCACGCTTTGGTCGCTCACAGGCAGCCTTTTCTAACCTGAACGAAGAAACCCGTGAGTCCATCACCGGCATTCGTGCGGTCAAAGCACATCAGCTGACCGAACGGCAAACCCAGCGCTTTGAACAGCTCTCAATGGAAGCGGTGGAAGCCAATACCAGCGTTGCCAGAGTTGATGCCCTGTTTGGCCCGAGTATCAGCCTGTTTTTTGGTCTCTCTTTTGTGCTGGCACTTGTCGGTGGCGCCTGGCTGATCAGCCATGGTCAGCTGACCGTCGGCCTGTTAACCAGTTTCACGCTCTACCTGAGCCAGATGCTCGGTCCCATGCTGCAGTTTGGCTGGCAGTTCAATGTCTTCCAGCGCGGCAGCGCGTCCTGGGGACGTCTGGAAAAACTTCTGTCCCGCCAGCCAAAGGTGAGTAATGCCCCCGATGCCCAACAGGCTCCAGACGACACAAGCCTTTCGATAAACATCCAGTCGTTTGGCTATAACGCTGCGTCTGACGAGAAGCCGGTACTGCAGGGTATCTCTACCGAGATACCCGCGGGTGCCTTTATCGGGATTACCGGTCGTACTGGCAGTGGCAAAAGTACTCTGCTCAGGCTGATCCTGCGTGAGTTTGATCTTTCTGAAGGCTCATTCATCAAAATGGGGAATATTCCTCTGCAACAGCTGACCGTGGAATCGCTGCGGGAAAAACTGGCCTGGGTGCCCCAGGAACCCATGCTGTTCTCCGGCACCATCGCAGACAACATTCGCTTTTCCGCACCGGATGCCAGTCTGGAAGCGGTTGAAAAAGCAGCAAAACTGGCGGCTATCGATGAAGAGATCATGGGTTTTAAGGATGGCTACGACACCCTGCTGGGTGAGAACGGCATCAACCTGTCCGGAGGCCAGAAGCAACGTCTGGCATTTGCCCGAGCGCTGCTGGCTGACGCTGAAATCCTGTTGCTGGATGATGCCTTCAGCGCCCTGGATATGAAAACCGAAGCCCGTATTCTGAAAAACCTGATGGCCATGAAAAGTAAGAAAACCATCATCCTGGTCACTCAGCGGCTACCGGAGCTGATTACTGCTGACCATATTCTGGTACTGGATCGTGGCCGAATTATCGAGCAGGGCAACCATGATCGACTGCTCTCTAAAGGTAAAGAAGCTTCTGACCAGCCTGAAGAGAATACGACCGAACACTGGTATGCAAAAATCTTCCGACAGCAGGCAAGAACACTGCTGCACCCTCTGGAAGTGAAGCCAGACGCCGTCATCAAACGGTCCGATGTTGCCTGAGGAATAACGCAGTGATAGCAAACGACGAGAAAAAAACATCAGGCTACCGTGGACTGGCCAGGCTGGTCCGTTACGCCAAACCCTATCAATGGCAGTTCCTGGGTGCCTTTTTGATCCTGCTGCTGGCCACCAGCCTGGAAATGCTGGCACCGTGGCTGATGAAGATCATTCTGGATGAACACATCGCCCCTGGAGTGAATGATACGATGGGCCTTGCCATGATGGGCTCTGCCCTGTTCGGCACCTATCTGGGCTCGGCCATCCTTCAATACATCCAGAATGTGAAGTTTCAGGAAAATGCACTTAAGGTGGTTCATGACATCCGACGCATGCTGTTTGCCCATGTTCTGAGACTGCCCATGAGCTACTTTGACAGTGAGCCTACTGGACGTCTGGTGTCCCGTATCACCAATGACTCTGAAGTTCTGCGGCAGATGTTTGTAGGTGTGATTCCGGCAATTCTTCAGGCCTTTTTCCGGGTTGTGGGTATCTTTATCGCCATGGCCCTGCTGGATGTCCGCCTGATGTTCATGACCGCGATGCTGATTCCCGTGATGTTACTGGCGATTCATCTCTACCAGAAAATCAGTCACCCCGTGATTCACGGAGTACGCAGTCAGCTGGCAAACATTAATACCCGCGTCAATGAGTCCCTGAACGGCATGCGCATCATCCAGGCCATGGGGCAGGAAGCGCATCTGCAACAGCAGTTTGACAAAGACAATGAAGAGTGGAGCCAGCTCAAGCGCAAGAACATCAATATCGACAGCCTGCTGTTGATGCCTTTCACTCACCTGCTGAATGGTATTGCCCTGGCGGTTGTGGTGGGCTGGTTTGGCTACCAGTCCGGCTTTTCGCTGGTCGAAGTGGGTACACTTTACGCCTTTATTAATTACCTGGGCCGTTTTTTTGAACCGTTCAGGCAGATCACCATGCAGATGAGCAGCCTGCAGCAGTCTCTGGTTGCCTCCGAAAGACTGTTCCAGGTATTGAATGAAGAGACAGAAGACAGTCAGCATGGCCAGAGTAAAAACCAGACTGACAGTCCTGAGATCCACAGCGGTAAGCTGGAATTCAATAACGTAACACTGTCTTATGACTCCAAAAATCGGGCGCTGGATAATGTCAGCTTTACCGTAGAACCGGGGCAGTTTGTCGCCATTGTGGGCCACAGTGGCAGTGGCAAGAGCTCCGTGATCAACCTGTTGATGCGCTTTTACCAGCATCAGGAAGGCCAGATTCTGATTGATAACCAGCCATTGACCAGCCTGAAGGAAGACACATTGCGCCAGGGTTTAGGCCTAGTGTTCCAGGAGCCCTATATTTTCAGTGGAACAATGGCTGAAAACATCAGCCTGAACCATCACCAGATCACTGATGAGCACCTTCAGGCAGCCGCCAGAAAAGTGCATGCAGATCCGTTTATCCAGGAACTGGACGAAAGCTATGAGCACAAGCCAGGTCCTGGAGGCAAAGCGCTGTCCACCGGTGAAAGACAGCTATTGTCGTTTGCCAGAACCATTGCCCAGAATCCAAAAATTCTGTTGCTGGATGAAGCCACCGCCAATATCGATGGTGAAACAGAACATCATATTAAAGAAGCACTGATTACTCTGCGGGAAAACCGGACCACCATCGCGGTGGCTCACCGTCTGGCTACGATTCAGGATGCCGACCAGATTCTGGTGATGGATAAAGGGAAAATTGTTCAACAAGGAAAACATGAAGCGCTGCTGCAGGTAGAAGGTCACTATCGTGATCTCTATTTAGCACAGCAGACAGAAGAACAGCTAGGAACGAATCAGCAATCCGGAATGATGATGGCCACAGTCAACGCCTGATGGCATTTCAAAAAAGGAGCAGTAATGAATATTACTGCTCCTTACGTCATACCCGCATCTACACTCTCATGCTCCTCCGAAAATAGAAAGTCTTAAACGGGTACACAAAGAACCTCTCTCCACATAAAAACCGCTCTTAGCATGAAATATTTATTGAATAACGATAAATAAAGATTGATAATCATCAAGCTCAAAGTCAAACCAATATAGTTATAACTACCGTTAATTTAAGGGTTTCTTATGACTCGTTTACAAACATACAGTCACCGTGCAGTAGTACTATGCTGTTTATTTTGTGGTGTTTTACCCGTTGGAATTATTTTCTTTTGGCTAACAACACAAACTGATCATGACTATTTGTCATTTACCGGTCTGGTACAATATGGCTTAGATATTCAGGCCATTACCCATACAGAATTAAGTATCAGAACAAGAGTGATCTCGATAGCAGTGAGCTTGCTGTACTCATCCATCTTGATGTTTGCTTTGAATAGCCTGATCCAGTTGTTCAAAAATTACCAGAGAGGAGATATTTTCACTTTGAAAAACGCAAAGCTATACCAGAAATTAGGTTATAGCGTTTTTTACTGGGTGCTTGGTGGTATCGTTTATCAAGCCATAATGACTGTAGTATTGTCTTTCAATAATCCTCCAGGGCAGCGCATATTGGCCATCTCCATTTCCGGAGTTGATATTTTAAGTCTCTTGATTGGCTTTTTTGTGGTTATGATTTCCTGGATTATGCAGGAAGCGTACAGAATTGCTGATGAAAATAACAATACCATCTAGCAGGTAGGTAACCCTCTCCGTGGCAATACAAATCAATCTTGATGTAATGATGGCCAAACGAAAGTTGAGATTAAAACAGCTGTCTCAGCAGGTTGGTATCACAGAAGCCAATTTATCGGTTCTCAAAAATGGCAAAGCAAAGGCAATCAGATTCACTACACTAGAAAAGCTGTGTGAGGTGCTTGAATGTCAGCCAGGAGACATATTGTTATTTCACCCTGATGAATAACCTCCCCTGCCCCCTTATGCCTTTGTGATAAAAAATCGCTGAAGAGATTTCGTAACACGCACTTTGGGGGCCACAATATCTTACAGACACAAAAAAAGCCCATCTCATCGAGATGGGCTTTTCTGATATGGCGCGCTCGGGAGGATTCGAACCTCCGACCGCCTGGTTCGTAGCCAGGTACTCTATCCAGCTGAGCTACGAGCGCGTTACGTCAACGAGGGCGAATCATACTCAATTTCCTGCAGGAGTCAACAACAATCGTTCAACTCACTGGCAGAAAGGTTTACATCGGCAAACCAGCTCTCGTCAGCGGCGTGCATCATATAAGAAGGCCAGGCATATGTACAGCCTTCATTTATACCCAATGGATTTCAAGTTGCTACGTGGCGGCAAATGAGCGAATCCATGGGAGCATAGAAATACTATGTAACCATGCCAGGCTGGCGCTCCAGTGGGCGAGAGTAGCCAACAAAGTAGCAACTTGAAAGGCGGCGGGTATACAGGGCCTAAAACTGGTGATTAAACTCCAGCCGCCAGTCCCAATCATTCTCAACATTCACCTCAGTATCGTTATAGTTGGCAAACCAGCGCACATTCTGCCGTGGATTCAACTGATAGCTAACCGCCAGCTCATGATGAAAACCATCGGACAAATCACTCATTCGGGTATTGTTATTGATCGTTTTTACATACATTGGGTTGTAGTTAAGCCAGACCTTCTCACTGACCTCAATCGCTGTGTAGGTACCGATCACGGCAAAACTGGAAGGAATGGCATAACCGACACTGCCAAAGTCCGGATCTTTCTGATCCACTATTTTTCCGGTATCCCTCACCGTAATACCGACACCGGCCAGTGGATAAAATTGGTGATGTATCAAAACTGTTGATAATGGTTTCGGGAGATAAACTCCCCGATAACCTTATCATGAATGTCTATTGATCTTG